>JAJDHT010000057.1 GCA_030266325.1 Ruminococcaceae bacterium OttesenSCG-928-I18 | reverse complement strand
GAAAAGGCCGGGGAAGATTTCCGGTTGCTGGTTCTCAGCGACCACAAAACCCTCACCAGCACCCGTGGCCACGACGCAGACCCCGTACCCTACCTGCTTTACGACAGCCGAAACACCGGCAGGGCAGGGGGTGTCCCCGGATACACCGAGGCCAATGCCGGCCAGGGGCCGTTTCTGCCGCAGGGACACCTTCTCATCTGCCGCCTGTTCGACGAAGACCCGGCTGTGTAGTGGTTTTCGTGCCCTCCTCCCGCCGAAGGCGGGGAAGCACATGAAATGTACCCGATAAACGACTCGATGAGTATACTCTGCTGTGTAAAAAACACTTGCTTTTTTCGGCGTTTTCGTTATACTGATAATAATCGTTCTGTTATTTCTCCGGCTCAGCCGGGCGCAAGGCAGGAAACACAATCATGATCATTCTCATGCCCGCACTTTTCTTTTTCTTCTTTTTTAGCTGCAGCTTTTTTGGCTTCGGCTTTATCAGTTTTGGAAAAAAGAAAATGGGCCATGAGCTGAGCGTGTAAAGCACCTACCTGTATATGTGTAGGAGAGTTCATGGAAATGAACTCTCCTTTTTCTATGTCACAATCACCCTTTCTGAAGGAGGCAACCTATGATCATCGTACTCAAAACCGAGCCCGACCCCGCCGAGGTGGCGCGCATGGAGCAGGACCTGGAGAGGCGCGGCCTCTCCCTGCATGCCATCAAGGGCCAGAACACCCAGGTCATCGGGCTTGTGGGCGACACCGCTTCGGTGGATGAAGAGGCGCTGCAGATGTACAGCTGCGTCGACAAAGTTTTAAAAGTGCAGGAGCCGTACAAGCTGGCGGGGCGGCGTTTTCACCCCCACGATTCCATCGTGGATGTGGCGGGCAGAAAGGTTGGCGGCGGGCACTTTGCGGTCATTGCAGGCCCCTGCAGCGTCGAAAGCGAAGAGCAGGTCCTCTCCATCGCCAATGATGTAAAACTCTCGGGGGCGCAATTTCTGCGCGGAGGGGCGTTTAAACCCCGCACCTCCCCCTATGCGTTCCAGGGCCTTGGCCTCGACGGTTTAGAGCTTCTCAAGATCGCCCGAGAAAAAACCGGGCTTCCCATCGTCACAGAGATCATGGGCCAGGAATTTGTGGAAATTTTTGAACGGGATGTCGACATCATCCAGGTGGGCGCGCGTAATATGCAAAACTTCCTGCTATTGCGTGAAGTCGGTAAGACCGGCCGTCCCATCCTGCTCAAGCGGGGGCTCTCCAACACCATCGAAGAACTGCTCATGGCCGCCGAATATGTGCTCAGCAGTGGAAAAAGCCGGGTGATCCTCTGCGAGCGCGGCATTCGTACCTTCGAAACCGCCACCCGCAACACCCTCGACCTTTCGGCCGTACCCGTTTTGCAAAAAAAATCTCATCTGCCTGTCATCGTAGATCCCTCCCACGGCACCGGCCACTGGGATCTTGTCTTCCCCATGGCCTTGGCGGCAACCGCCGCCGGCGCCGACGGGCTGATCATCGAAGTGCACAACCGGCCCGAGCAGGCCCTCTGCGACGGCGCACAGTCCGTCACCCCCGCCTTGTTCGACAAGCTGATGAAAAAACTGGGGCGGCTGCGGAATGTCCTGAACGAAGAAGCACAAGAGGAGGTCTCTGTATGAGCGGAAAAGAACAACTGGACGCGTTGCGGCAGCAAATCGACGAGGTGGACGAGCGGCTTATCCCGCTTTTTGTACAGCGCATGGACGCCGTGCAGAAAGTCGCACAGGTCAAGCAGGAAAATAACCTTGCGGTGCTGGATGCAAAGCGGGAAGCCGCCATTTTACAAAAGGCCTCCACCCTCGCCGGCGAGGAGATGCGTGGTGAAATTTCCCTGTTGATGCGTGCCCTTTTGGCGCTCTCCAAGAATCGGCAGCGCAGGGCGCACTTCGGGGGGGAGATCCCGCTGCTTCCGCCCGCGCGCGCGCCCAAACAAGAGGCGCTCACCTGCGTCTACCAAGGAATGCCCGGCGCCTGGAGCGAGCAGGCTTTGGCCGAGCTGTTCCCCACGGCAAAGCAGACACCCGTTGAGCAGTTTGAAGATGTCTTTACCTCGGTCCGGCAGGGCCTTGCCGACTATGGCATCGTGCCCATCGAAAACTCCCAGACGGGCGCCATCGGGGAAACATACGACCTGTTGCGGAAATATGGTTGTTTCATCGTAGGGCGCACCACAATTGAGGTAAAGCAGTGCCTTTTGGGCACGGAAGACGCCGCGATAGAGCACATCCAAAACGTATACTCCCATCCCGAGGCACTCAGCCAATGCCGGCGCTATCTTCAAAAAAACCACTGGGAAGAGGTTCCTTGCCGCAACACGGCCGTTGCGGCAAAACAGGTGGCCGAAAAAAAAGACGCCACCTGTGCGGCCATCGCTTCGGTTCACGCGGCGCATTGTTACGGCCTGCAAGTGCTCGAAAAAGACATCATGGATTCCAGCGGGAACCGCACCTCTTTCATTGTCATTGCCGCCGAACCCGAATACGAGGAATCCAGCACCATGGTCACAGTCACTTTTTCCACAGCCCACCGCAGTGGTGCGCTCTGCGAACTGCTCCTGCCTTTCATGGCCCAGGATATCAATCTTGCACGTATCGAATCCCGCCCCGGTACGGCCGGAAGTTACCGCTTTTTTGCGGACCTCGAGGGAAATATTCAAAACGAACAAATGGTCTTCGCGCTACGGCAGGCAGCGGCGGCGGCGGAATATTTCGAGGTGCTGGGTTGTTACAGTGTCCGGTGAGTCGTCCTGCCACAGGGGATAAAGCTGCTTAGCGTCTTGTCCCTTACCCTGTCCATGCATCTTGATTATAACTGCACTATCCATTGTTATCTCTTGGGATGTTTACACCCTCATTTTATCTCTCGTGGACCAAGACACTTCTTGTCTCGTAAAGATATTCAGAAAAGAGAGATATACACCTCTTTGACAGCGCGCAACCATCACCACTGATCTCCGGGTATTTATACCCGGGGATTTTTCTTTCTTTTTTCTCTCTTTTTTAGCCCCTCTCTATTCTTCCGCCCATGCAATAGTATATCCAGCCTTCAAGGCACACCCCATTTTTTATGACGAGACCTTCTCATCCCGATTTTGGACTCCTATTCCTTTCTGTATAACCCCCTTTCCCGCCGACGGGCGCTTCGAATTCACAAATATCCGGGTCAGACATTTTCTTTCGTTGGCGGTTTCTCTCCAGTGTCATATACATTGTCTATTTTTAAAAAGTATTTTCCCTATTTTTGATGTTCAACTCAAAAAGGGGTGACAATATTGTCATTCCCTTTTTCTTCTTTGCCCCTATGTTCATCCACTCATCCAAGCCAAACGAGAAAAACAGAATTTGCACGATCTTGTATTCCAGCATCCAGTTTTCCTTCGAGTTTTCAAATCCTGTTGAAAACCTAAATGGTCTTCTCTTTTTCACAAATAAAAGACGGCTTCCACTTTTGAGTTTCTGTTTTTTGCCACCCTTCTTCCAGTCGTCCTTACTCTCAAAATGACAATTCTGCTAATTTTCATTCTCATATTATGTTAATTTGCACAAGTCTCTCTTCTGCTTTTTCTGGCTTGACAGAAATCCATACCTATCTTTCACGTTGCATTATTAACACAATTTTCAATACTCTCCAAACAGAATCAATATACATTTTGTATATTCTCTGCGCTTTTATTGATATTACAGCATGTATACTTTTTAGCTCTCTCCTTTTGTCGTTTAGCATTCTTCTATTTATACCTGCTGCTCTCGTCGTTATCATCTCTTTTCTCCCTCTCGATTTACTCCTGCCCTTCCTTGCTGCCTATCTCCATACGAAAACCCCTGTATCCTAAGATACAGAGGTCAAACATACTTCGTATTCTTTCAGCCTATTCCCACTCTTTCCACATCTTGCTGTATTCGCGCCATTCCTCTTCGGTCATGGCCGGGCTTTGGTTCTTACAGCCGGGGAAATCGTGGTATGGGGCCGTGTAGCTGCCACGATCTAACAAGGTTTTTATGTTTCCACGGTAGATATCATCCACCTCATCGTGCAGCTTCGGTTCCTCGTTCATCCAGAGGTTTTTGGGATGTATGGGTTCGTCATACATATGCTTAAACAATTCGGTACGCAGGTCCTTCGTCCAGTTGGAGTTGAGGTTCATCACACGGAACTGCCGCAACTGTTCAATGTCGATAATCCCACCTACGACCGTATTGTTTCCAGAAGCATTATAGGAGATGATGTTGCCCAGATAATCGACAATGTGGGAGTTCCCGCCGCCCACATCGAAGGGGTGCTTCATCTCGGGGTTTGCATACACCGGGCCCACATTCGGGCAGATCATATATAGGGAATTAAACTGCGCATGGCCGCGGTTTTGCACCATCCATCCGCCTCCGCCCGGATATCCCCACCCTGTCATAGGCATGGCTTCACTGGGGCGGTAGACCACTTCGGCCCCATTAAACGCCAATGCACGCACCACCTCGGGGTACTCTCCGTCACTGCAGCAGATGGTCCCAATGTTTCCTATCTCGTCGGAGCGATATACCGGGTAAAAGGCGTCAATGCCTTCGCCAAACAACTCTACCCAACGGTCATACACGTCGTGGGGGGTGCAGGAACGCTCCCGGCACCAAATATGGTTTTTGGCCGCCTTATGTACCACTTCTCCGCTCGGCCCCAAAATAAACATCGTGTTAAAATACCGGTCTTCCATCACCTCGGGCCAGCGTGCCTTGCACTGTACAATAATATGCGTGTCATACATTTTGGTCAGCGCACCCAGGCGTTCCGTCTCTTCCCCGGGGATGTCGATAAACAGCTCGTTTGCACACAGTTTGTGTGGCAAATCATACACTTCATCGGTAAAACCTGTCAGAGCGCCCTCCGCCAGTGCCACAATTTTGATGGGCATATTGATGTTGCACGTGCTGATTGCCGCGTGGATGATGTTCTCAATATTGTCGAGGTTTCTTTTGATATCCTCCCTCTTGCTGATTCCATACGCCACTGTCGACAGCCCTATGGCCAGGTAGGGGGCAATGGGTTTTTTCTCACTCAAAATTACGCACCATCCTTTCCTTTCACTCAAAAAAGTTTTTTCTGCGTTCTCATCCCCCCTGCGGAGGTCCAGCTACCCCGCCCCTTGGGGCGGACGTGTACTCTTTTGGCGCCGAGCTCCCGTAGCCAACGTAGCCTAGCTGCGGGCAGGGCGCTTCATCGAAACCGGGAGATTACAAAACGCTGTCTCGTAATGGAATCACAAGCTGCGTAATGTACGAATCCGAATCCGGCGCCATATCCGGCCCCAGATGGTATATCTCAAGCGAAGAATCCATCAGTTCCAGCCCCTGCCCTCTCGCCCAGGCTTCCATCTGCAGGTATAGCCCCTTCATATTCTTGTAGTGTCCCTTGTGTATGGCCATAACTCCTTTAAACCCGCCAAAGCTCCGCACATCTTTCGAGAGCGGATACTCCTGGTGGATGGGCACCATTGTCTCCAGATCTTCCGCCACATCGTCAAACTGTTTCATGTACCCATCGTGAAAATAAGCCATCATGCTAGAGAAGGTTGCAATTCGCTTTTCGGTACAAAATTTTTGCAGTTCAAAATACCTGTCGATAAACAACTGCCTGGACGTGGCCGAAGCACGGTGCCGCGCACAGATGACCGTCTGCTTGGGTACTTCCACAATTTTGATGACGGAGGGGATGTTCTCCTCTTTTTGTTGCAGCTCTACCACCTGGTTCATGCCCTGGCTTTTCAGCAGCTGGGTATAGTAGGCCACCAGTCTCTCATAGCGAAAAATTCCCTCTTTTATCTCCGCATCGGCGCGCTCCATTTGCCTTTGCAGGGATTCGATAAACTGGTCGTTGTCCTTCGCCTCCAGAATATGGACAACCTCTTCAAAAGAGAACCCCAAATCTCGCAACGTTTTTATGATGACAAGTTGGTTGAGCTGGTCATGTTCATAATATCGATAATTGTTCTCTTTATTGCGCATTTTAGGTACAAGAATGCCTTTTTCGTCAAGGTATCTGAGCTGCTTTACCGATGCATTGCTCATCTCGGCCAGCTGGCCAATACTATACATTTTTTCTCTCTCTAACATAGCCATACTCCCATTCATAACAAACACCTGGTTGACGATTGTGCATGTATGTTATCAGTATGGAAGAAAAGCCGCCTTTTGTCAAATTTCTCTCTTTTTTACGCACCTCCATGCCCCTCCTTTTTTGCAAGTCCTACATCCAAGCATCCGGCAGGCGGAGAATACCCCACCTGCCGGATGTCATTTTGGTTTCCTGTTGTGTCATTTCTCCGGCCAGAAATGAACCCTAAGCCGGCTTTAGCATTTCGGTATTCTTACGATTTCGCCTCTTTCGCAGCACGCGCTGCGGCCTTTGCAGCTTCCCTTTTCTCCTTGGGGTTGCTCTCTTTGAGGCAGAGCGCCATAATGGCGGCCGCCGCAAACCATACCATCGCCATACCGATCGTGACGGTCAGGTTGGTCGCATCGGCGATAAGACCCGCAAAGAAGGGCCAGACGGAACCGCCCAGGATCTCGGCCACG
Organism: Ruminococcaceae bacterium OttesenSCG-928-I18; assembly: GCA_030266325.1. GTDB lineage: Bacteria > Bacillota > Clostridia > Oscillospirales > Ruminococcaceae > JAAYCI01. Next base: position 7,001 of record JAJDHT010000057.1, on the reverse strand, counting down.
CCCAGAATCAGGCCGCCGGCCGTGCCTGCAATGCGTTCAGGGGCACTCTCCCAAGGCACAACGGTCATATACAGCGGGGTCATACAACCCGGGATGCCTGCGAACAACAGATAGGCCCACACAGGGATCGCCGTGCCCATCATGGTCACCATAGCCAGCGGCGCCAGGAAGGACAGGGCATAGCTGCCGAACAGAACCGGCTTTCGCCCGAACCAGTCGGACAGTTTGGGGATGAGCAAAGCCTGCACAAAGCCCACCACCCCGGTGAATGAGAGAACCGCACCGATGGTTGTGATGCTGAAGCCTGCCAGCTCAGACCAGTATAAGGTGTTGTAGAGCATCAGTGTCCAGTAACCGGCCATTGCGAAGATGCCCAGGAGGAAACAGAACATTATATTCCGGTTCTTTAGACACTCCACATATTTGGATATGATGCTCTGATCGTCTTTCTGCGCGGGGGCATCCTTGAGGTTTTCGCTCTTGATGATCGTGTCCCTCTTGACTGTGAAGATCATGATCAGGGCGACAACCACTGTGGGAATACTCGCGAGCAGGAAGGACATCCTCCAGCCCCACTGGCTGGCAACCAGGGCCACAAAGCTCGGCCCAAGGATGATGGCGATAACGGTCACGCCGGTGTTGATGATGCCAAGGTTGAGGCCCACGCGGCTCGGGGTGGACTCCTTGGCCATCAGTGTGTTGATCATCGGCAGGATGGGGCCTTCACAGAAGCCCACAGCCGCGCGTGTAAGCAGCAGCTGGGTAAAGTCTGTGGTGGCCGCGCCCAAGGCCGAAAAGATGCCGGTGCCGATGCAGAAGGGGATCAGCCACAACTTGCGGCTTCCCGTCTTGTCCGAAACGGCCCCGAAAATGATGGAAGACAATGCGTACATACCCGTTGTGACCGTACCGATCAGGCCAACTTGGGTGTTGCTGAGGGTCATTTCCTCAACAATCAACGGAGCCAGGTAAGAGATTGTCAACCGATCCAGGAAGACAAAGCCCCAGGACAGGAAAGGCAAGATGCTTTTACCCGGTTCGCACGATGCCCATACACACTGTGTGCAATATGGCACATCAAACCCGCCCGTCTCGTTGAACCTGCGCCATCCCGCGGTAAGCAGCGTGGACGATATGCGCAAGATACTGGCCGAGGCGGTGAAAGACAAACCCCCCGGAACCTGGATTCGCGGCGTGGGCTGGCAGCCCGGATTTATCAAGGAGTGCCAGGCCGACCCCGATTTCCTGCCGCGGGCAAAGGATTTAGACGATATCGCACCCAATCATCCCGTCGTTTTCCTGGACTTCAGCTTGCATTTTCTGCTGGTGAACAGCAAAACCCTGGAGATGTGCGGAATTACCAAGGACACACCGGATCCTTCTGCGGGCGAGATGGAGCGGGATTCGGACGGAAATCCGACAGGTATCTTTAAGGAGTTTGAAGCGCAGAACCTGGTGATGCGGCACCTTCCGGAGCTTACGAAGGAAGAGCGCAAGCAGGCCATCCGTTTCGCGCAGAAAACCATGAACGAGAACGGCTCCACAAGCTACAACGACTCTTCCCTTGGGCCCGGCGGCGACCACTTCTTCGGCGGATGCCTTGGGCAGAAGAACATCGATGTGTACAACGAGATGGCCCAAAATGGCGAACTGACCTGCCGTGTGAGCGTGGGTTTGCTGATGGGCGAGTACGGTACGACCCGTTATGAGGATGTAAAGCGGGGGCTTGAGGAGTTCAAAAAACCCGAGATCAAAGACCGCAACTGGCTGAACATCGACATGTTGAAGATCTTCGGGGACGGCCTGCCCAACGCGGAAACGGCCTGGCTGTGGGATGACTACAAGACCCATGAGGGCTGGCATGGCAGGGCCTGTGTACCCGGAAGCACCGATGAAGAGATGGCCGAAGAGCTGAACCGGATCGTGCTGCTGGCACATTCGAAAGGCTACCAGGTGGGCATCCACGCCGTGGGTGCGCAGTGTATCGACCGCAGCCTGGACGCGTTCGTGAAGGCCATGAACGAGTACCCTGGCCGCAAGCCCAGGCACTACGTCATTCATGCGGACATGATCACCAACCGCTGGGCTCGCAGGGCCGCCCGCTATGGGGTTGGGCTCTCGCTGCAGCCGGCCATCGGCGCGTGGATTTACGATACAAACGCCGAGTTCATCGGGGACGTGGCACACCGCACCTACGGCCTTGAAGAGGTCTGGAATGCGGGCATCAACATCGCCGGCGGTTCCGACTGCCCCTGTGCGCATCCGATCTGGCTGGAAGCTTTGCAGGCGACCATGACACGCAAATCGATCGTGAATGGCAAAGAGTACTGCCCCGAGCTGGCGATTTCGCTGGAGCGCGGCATCAGGCTCTTCACGATCAACGGCGCCTACCAGGAGAGCATGGAGGAGGTTCGCGGTTCGGTGGAGATTGGCAAAGTGGCCGACTTCCAGGTGCTGGAGCAGGATCTCTACCAGGTGGAGAAAGACGACCTGGGTAAGGTAAAAGTGGATATGACGATTGTAGGCGGCAAAGTTGTCTATTCACGGGGTTAATGGTTATGGTGAAACATTGGTTTATGGTGAATTAATTGGAGGTGTGAGTTATGGGAAACGTACAGTCACCCTTGACTGAAAAACGTTATTTCGGTTGGAAAGGGTATGAGGTCAACCTGCTGGTCTGGTTCTTCCGAGACCAATCACCTCTGTCTTGGGGCCGATATATTCTTTCATATCGGCATCATAGCCAACGTCGATGATCCATCCGTCTTTTACCGCAATCGCCTTTTTAAAGCTGAAATCTTTATCGACGGTTACGACCTTGCCATTTTGCAAGACCAGATCGGCATACATACACATCTCACTCCTCTGTTTTCAAGTTAATCACCATAAAACCTAAATTGTTTTCCCATAAACCATACCAATTAACTCTGCGTCCACCCCCTTTGCCGCATGTCCATTGGTTCACCTTTCATGAAAACCACCCTGCTGAAGATACCGCCTTGTACTATTTCCCCCCTTCTTTTCGCTGCTTCTGGTTCGGTACAGACTCTCGTCCTGTTCTTTTTCAGCAGGTTTCATGCCTTTTTTCTCCTTTTTTTCTTCTTGTGAAGGCAAAAAGGAAACGAAATACCCGCCGGTGGTAGGTATACTACTTGACACCGGCGGGTATTTTGTTAAAAATTAGTCATTCGGCTCCCAACCAGACCCTTGCATCTCGGGCAGCGTGCTGCCGCCGTCAAAGATCAGGCCCTGGCCCGTCACATAGCTCGAGTCGTCGCTGGACAAGAACAAGGCCACTTTGCCAGCTTCCTCAATCGTGCCCATGCGCTTCATCGGGATAGCGGCATCTACGGCCGCCGCAATCTGCTCCCAGTTGTCCGGGTCGGACTCTTTGAACCCGCGGATGGCCATGGGCGTGCGCACCATGCCCGGCAGGATCGCATTCACCGTGATGTTCTTATCGGCAAATTCGGAAGCCAACGCTTTCGTCAGGCCCATAATGGCGCCCTTGGTGGAGGCATAATGGGTCATGCCAGGGTCAACAACCGTAATTCCCGTCACAGAACTGAAGTTGACAATCTTGCCATACTCCTGCTTCACCATATAGGGAATGGCGCTGTGGCAGGCGTTCCAGATGCCCTTGAAGTTGACATTGAGATACTTGTCGAGGAAGGCTTCGTCGACGTCGAGGAAGTATTTCTGCTCCCCAAGGCCGGCGGCGTTCACGCTGATATCGATGGTGCCAAATTTGGCGGCCACCTCGTCATACGCCTTCTTCATGTCGGCCGCATTGCTGACATCCACCTGGTAGAACTGTGCGTCTTTTTCAATCTCACGCAGCTCTTCCACGGTCTTCTTGACCTCGTCGCTTCTGTCCAGGATGGTCACTTTCGCGCCCTCCTGGGCCAGCGTCTTGGCACAGCCGTATCCCATGCCCATGGCGCCGCCGGTAACAACGGCTACTTTCCCTTTCACACGGTCCATCTTTCTACCTCCTTCAAATTATGCAATTGCAAAATGCATGCTTGCAAACCTTATTGAGTCGGCGCTTTTTTGTTTTTGGCTCCCGGGCCGGTCTCGCGGATCAACAGGCAGGCAATCATGCCGATGAGGCAGGGGAAAGCGCACAGGAAGATCGCAAGACGAAGTGTGAAGTTGTCACCCATCCAGCCGGCCACCGTCGGGGCAATCAGGCCCGAGACGAAACCGCAGGAGGTGATGAGGGACCAGGACGCGCCAACGAGGGTAGGCGTCATGTTTTCCAGTTCCATCGGAACCTCGAACATGGCGGGAACCCAGATGCAGTTGCCCATGCCGATCAGCGCCACACCTATGAAGCCAATCGCCGTGGTGGTGCCGAAATAGAACAGGATGATACCGACAACCTTCATCGCCTGGCCCAGCACGAGCAGACCCTTGCGGCGGCCGCTCTTGGCCATGTAGCCAAAGGCGATCAAACCGCCCACGATGCCTGCAACAGGGAAGATCAACGTCAGGTTGTTTGCCAGTTCGGGCGAGTACCCAGCCTCCACCTCGTAGTAGGTGGGCAGCATGCTGGATACGATCGAGAAGCTGATGAAGTCACAGACAAAAGCGACGATCAGGATGATGATCTCTTTGCGTTTGAGCAGGTTGAGGTACACATTTTTGTCGGTGGTCACTTCGCCCGCTTCCTCGGCGGCAATCGGGCCCTCATTCTTGACGCCTGCAATCCAGGCAATCAGAACGACGAAGCACAGGATGCCCCAGATGGACAGGGCCATGCGCCAGGAGCCTCCGAACAGTTCCATCATCGGGATGGTCAGGCCGTACACCAGCACGTTGCCGATGTAGGGGAACAAGGCGTTGAGGGTGTTCATCGTCACCTGCTGTTTCGGGGTGTACCAGTGCATGATGGCAGCGCCGAAGAACGGGGTGCCCAGGCCGAAACCGATACCGTACAGCACGCGGGCCGCCAGCAGCATCATGTAGCTGTTGGCGAACAGGTACATAAGAATGCCGCCGCCGCCGACGATCAGCGTGATGATGTACATATTTTTCAGCCCGATTTTCATCTGGATGTACGGGCCAATGAGGGCAAAGATGATGATGGGGATGAAGATGATCGAGATACTGAATCCGCCTTGCGCCATGTTGAGGTTCAAATCGCCCATGATCTGGGTCAGCACGGCCGAGGGGTTCATCTGACCGATATACAGGAAGAAGATACCTGCAACACCCAATACGGTCAAAACAGGTAGTTTGTTGACGGATTTTTTCTGCATAAGTTACTTTCTCCTTACTTGGTTACCAATGGGGTTCCCTAAATTTATGTGTGTCCCGTGTCACCGGACTTCACATACCAAAGTCTCTTGCCAGCCCACAATCACCTTGCGGTATCCCCGCAACTCTTCGTTCAGCTCGGCGTCCCCGGTGTCCACATAGAGGCACTGGTCGGGTAGGGAATAAATCTTGGACGCCGCCGCGACAACCCACAGGTTGTCAAGACCAATCTGACGAATGACAGAGGGGCTGAGCTGCTGATTCCCACGGCCAAAGATATGTCCCTGGCCGCCAATTGCTGTGATGATCAGCTTGCAATTGTTTTTTTTGGTAATCTCCAGAAGTTCCTTTTCTGCCACATCTTTTGCCAGGAACTTTCCGTTTTGATAGACATCGATACCCAGCAGTGTACCGTCCAGCCCCAAAAAGGACTCTACGGCCGTCACGGTACTGCCTGCGCCAAAGATGAAGCACTCTTCAGGGTCTGCATCCCTCTCAATACGGTCCTTCATCTCTTCGCAGATGCCGCCCACGTCGTTCGCGTTGTTGTGGGAGGCCGCCTTGGGGTTCTGCATCACCCCGCGGATGACCGGAACGGACAGATAGCCGTACAGCTTCGCTTGCAGCTGTCCCGCTCGGTACATCTCCTCATCGATATCCATCACTTCGGCCTGCCTTGTCTGCACGGTCGTCGTCAGGCAGGCATACAGCGCTTTTCCCGCCGCTGTCGGGCTGGTGGCATACACGGCAGAGTGAATTTTCACGCCGGCGGGCACACCCACAACCGGCAATGAATCCGGCACGGCCTCGCACACGTTCCTGGCCGTTCCATCTCCACCCGCAAACAACAGGACATCCACAGGAATACCGGCCAGTTCGCCGGCAATGCGCTCTGTGTCCGCCGCTGTCGTCACATCGCCAATATCCCCTACAACCACGGTTTCGAACCCAAAACTTTCGGCGAGATCGGCCCCCATTTCGCCCGGGGCGGCATACACGGTAAATTCCTCTTTGATCGACTCCAGCGCCATCAGCGCCATGCTCGTCTTTTCACCCGATTTTTTTACCGCACCGCGTTCCAGCGCCATCTTCTGAATCTCAGGTCCGTCACTTCCCTTAAGGCCCACCGCGCCGCCGACACCGGCAACGGGGTTGATGACGAGACCCAATTTCTTCTTCATCGCTGTTTTCACCGATCCCTTGTCATTTTAAAAGTAATGAACAAATGCTTTTCCCCCCGCCCGCATAGAGCGGGGGGAAAGCACAGGTGCTTATTGGATGCCTTTGCGTTTCTTGTACTGTCTCCAAGAGCAAACCACATTCTCGGGGTCGCTCTCGTAGTAGTTCTTGATGCCGTGGCAGGGCGCGTTGTGCGGCGCCGTGCGGATGATCTCGGGCTGGTTGTAGCACTCGTCCGCAATCTTCTCCATGATCGCCACAAACTCGTCGATGTCCTCTTTGCTGTAGCTGTCGGTCGGCTCCAGCGTGGCGGGTTCGGGTACGATATGCGGATGGTGGCTCTCCCAGTAGTGCTCGAGGCTGTAGTCCACCATGCGTTTCAGCACGTCCTCGGTGCCAAAGCCCGTGTCGTTGTACAGCTGCTCCCAGCTGTAGCGGCACTGCTCAATGCGGCGCAGGCCCTTGGCGTAGTACATCGTGATGCCCTTGATCTTCTCCATCTTTTTGACCATGTACTGGTTGTTCAGCACGGCGCACATCGCGGCTTCCTGGACGCCCTC
>JAJDHT010000056.1 GCA_030266325.1 Ruminococcaceae bacterium OttesenSCG-928-I18 | reverse complement strand
GGGCCCGCAGGGCATGGAAGAAGTGGGCACGACGATCCTGCAGCGCAACCAGTATGCGCAGAAGAAGATTGCGGGGATTCCGGGCGTAAAACTGCAGTTTAACTCTCCGTGCTTCAAAGAGTTCGTGGTGAACTTCGACGGCACGGGCAAAACGGTGGCGGAGATCAACAAAAAGCTTTTGGACAACAAGATCTTCGGCGGCAAGGACCTGAGCGCCGAGTTCCCGGAGTTTGGACAGAGCGCGCAGTTCTGCGTGACGGAAGTGCACACGAAAGACGACATCGACAAACTGGTCTCGAACCTGGTAGCGGCCGTAAGCTAAGACCGGGCTACCCATACAAATACCACCCAAGAGAAAGGAAGTAAGACATCATGGCAGATATCAAGAGCGTACAACTGCGCGACTTTCATGCATTGCGTTGGGAAGAGCCGGTCATCATGGAGATGGACGTGCCGGGCGAGCGCGGCGTATTGGTTCCCGCGGCCGAGGAGGCAGTGGAAAAAGAAGTGGGCGACGGCGTATCGGTGCTGGGGAAACTGAAACGTAAAAAAGCGCCGGCGATCCCGGAGATCGCACAGAGCCGTTTGATCCGGCACTACACGAGGATCACGGCGGAGAACCTGGGCAGCGACAACTCGCTGAAGATCTCGGACGGTACCTGCACGACGAAATACAACCCCAAAGTGCAGGAGCACCTGGCGGCCCAGCATCCCGGCTGCACCGAAGTGCACCCGCTGCAGCCTGTGGAGACGATGCAGGGCGTATTGGAAGTGTTCTATGGGATGGAAGAGATCCTGAAGGCGATTTCGGGGCTCGACAAGTTCAGCTTCCAGCCTGGCGGCGGCGCGCACGCGGTGAACTCGAACGCGTCGGTGATCCGCGCGTACCACAAATCGCGCGGGGACCACAAGCGCACCGAGATCATCACCTCGATCCACACCCACCCCTCGAACGCGGCGACGCCGTCCCTGAACGGGTTCAAGGTGATCACGCTGATCCCGAAAGAGAACGGCCTGCCCTCGATTGACGAGTTTAAAGCAGCGCTTTCGGAGCGCACAGCGGCGTTCTTCTTCACAAACCCCGAGGATACGGGTATCTACAACACGCAGATCAAAGAGTACACGGACGCGGCGCATGCGGCGGGAGCCCTCTGCAGCTACGACCAGGCGAACGGCAACGCGGTGATGGGCATTGCGCGCGCGCGCGAGGCGGGCTTTGACCTTTGCCACTTCAACCTGCACAAGACCTTCTCGGCCCCGCACGGCGGCTTTGGCCCCGGCTGTGGCGCGCAGGGCGTGCGCGACTTCCTGGCCCCCTTCCTGCCGAAACCGACGGTGGAATTCGACGGTTCGAAGTACTATTTCGACTATGACCGCCCGCAGAGCATCGGCAAAGTGCGCAGTTTCTACGGGAACTTCCAGGCGGTGCTGAAGGCGTGGATGTGGTGCCGCACGCTTGGGCCGGACGGCCTAAAGGAAGCTTCGGTGATCGCGGTGCTGAACAACCAGTACCTGGTGAAGCAGATCATGGAGAACGTGCCGGGCGTATCGCTGCCGTGGGACCGCGGCCAGCGGCGTATGGAGCAGACCCGCTTCAGCTTCATGAAGCTGAAAGAGGAAACGGGCTGCGGCATCGAAGACGTGAACAACCGGATCGTGGACTACGGCGTGCCGGAGATCTGGGAGTCTCACCACCCGCTGACGGTGGAAGAGCCCTTTACGCCGGAGCCGTGTGAGAGCTACAGCAAAGAGGACCTGGACTACTACGCCAAGGTGCTGATGACGGTGGCGCAGGAGTGCTACGACGACCCGGAGATGATCAAGGGCGCGCCGTACAAGGCTTCGAAACACCAGAGCCTGAACGCGTTCGCGGAGGAGTACGAGGACATCGCGACGACATGGCGGCAGTACAAGAAGAAATTCAAGAAGTAAAAAAATCCCGCACACATACACACTAGGGCGCCCCCCGCCCCCCTATGGGGGTGTACCCGAAACCGGCGGCTTTTCCCCCGGGCCAGGCAACAGCCCGGCCCGGGGCAGGGGAAGCCGCGCCGGCGGAGGGGCCACAGGCGGGGGGCTGCCGAAACCAAAGGGAGCGAGCATTCCCTTTGGCTTCGGCAGCCCCCTTTGCAAAAGAGAGGACGGCGAGGCGGCGGAAAAGAAGGCCGCGGCGAAGACACAGGCGAAAGAGAGGGAGCGAAGATGGCAGCAGAAAAGAAATCCGTAGGAATCATCATCAACCCGATAGCGGGGCTAGGCGGCCGCGTGGGGCTGAAGGGATCGGACGGAGCGGACACGGTAGAGCGTGCGCTGGCGCTGGGCGGAAAACCCGAGAGCCCGCTGCGCGCGGGTAAGGCGATAGAGCAGCTGCTGGAGATCAAGGACAAAATTGAGGTGTACACCTACGGCGGTCCGATGGGTGAAGAGAAGCTGCGGGAGCTTGGCTTTGAAGTGAACGTAGTGGGGCAGCCGGCGGCGGAAAAGACGACGGCGGCGGACACGATTGCCGCGGCGAAGAAGCTTCGGGACGCGGGGGTGGATTTGATCGTCTTCGCGGGAGGCGACGGCACGGCGCGCAACGTGTGCGAGGCCGTGGGGCTGGAGGTGCCGGTGATCGGGATTCCCGCGGGGGTGAAAATCCACTCGGCGGTGTATGCGATCAACCCGCGCAACGCGGGGCTGGCGGCGAAGGAGTACCTCGAGGGCAAGATCCAGACTTTGAACGAGAGCGAAGTCATGGACATTGACGAGGAGCTGTTCCGCGAGGGGCGCGTGAGCGCGAAACTGTACGGGTACATGAACGTACCGGCCTCGGGCAGCCGCATCCAGAACATGAAGAGCGGCGGCGGCAGCGAAGAGGGGGACCTCGCGGGCATGGCGGGGCACATTGTGGTGAACATGGAGCCGGACACGATCTACATCATCGGGCCGGGCAGCACGACGCGCAGCATCATGGAAGATTTGGGCCTGCCGAACACGCTGCTGGGCGTGGACGTGGTGAAGGACAAGAAACTGATCGCCTCGGACGTGACGGAGCCGCAGCTGTGGGAGATGATCAAGGACCCGGAGCGCAAGGTGAAGATCATCGTGACGGTGATTGGCGGGCAGGGCAACATCTTTGGGCGCGGCAACCAGCAGATCAGCCCGCGCATCATCCGCCGCGTGGGTAAGGAAAACATCATCGTGGCGGCCACGGCCTCCAAGCTCATCGCCCTCAATTACCAGCCACTGCTTGTCGACACCGGCGACGCCGAGCTCGACGAGGAACTCTCCGGCTTCATCGAGGTCGTCGTCGCCTTCGGCCAGACCTCTGTCTATTCGGTGAGTAGTTAGATGGGTGGGCAGTGCAAGATTCGCAGTGCCCGGCCCGAGGACGCAAACGCCCTGGCAAAACTGATGGAAGAGCTGACCGGGCTGCCCGAAGACGGCACCGCGCTGGGAGAGCAGCTGGCCAAAATGGCGGCGCGGGAGGAATACCACGTCCTGGCGGCCGAGTGCGACGGGGAGATGGCCGGCGCGGCCATGGGCATCCTGTGCGAAAATCTGGCGCCGAGTTGCACCCCCTTTTTACTCGTGGAGGATGTGGTGGTTTCGAGCGCGCACCAGCGCAAGGGTGTGGGCAAAAAGCTGATGGAGGCGCTGGAGGAGATTGCCCGCGGCGAGGGCTGCGTGTACATCTGCCTGGTTTCGCAGGAAAAGCGCAGCGGCGCCCACCGGTTTTATGAGGCGCTGGGATATGACGCCGACCGGGGATTTCAGAAGTTTTTGGGCAGAAAGCCTTAAAAGTGCAGTATAAAAACGTAGGCCCCACGTGTGGGGTCTACGTTTTTATATTAAAGTCCAGGCGGGCTCTGCCCTCCTGCTCCCGCAAGGGGACGCGTCCCCTTGACCCCCTCTGAAACGGCATATACATGCCGTTTGCGGCAAAGACGGAAAAAAGGACGGACGCACAGAGGAAATGTGCGTCCTTTTTCGAAACGGGATGAAGGCGCTGTTAACGCGTGTAGACCACGTTGCCGTTCACCATGGTCATGTCCACCTGTACTTTGCCAAGCTCGTTTTTGTCCACGAGGAAGAGGTCTTCTTCCAGCACCTGCAGGTCGGCGACCTTGCCCACCTCCACGGAGCCGCGGAGATTCTCCTTGTGCTCCTGCCAGGCGCCGTTGATGGTGTAGGTGCGGATGCCGTCGGCCACGGAAATGGCCAGCTCGGGGCAGTGCAGCCTGCCTGTCGTGTCGGACTTTCTTGTGACCGAAGTTTCGAGGCCCTTGCGCCAGTTGGGGTAGTCGCAGGGGGCGTCGGAGCCGTTGGCGATGTTGATGCCATATCCCATGAGTTCCTTCATGCCGTAGGCGCGGCTGGCCAGCTTGCCGATGGTCGCCTCCGAGGGCTCGTACACAAAGGCGGCGATGGAGCTTTGCATCGACATGCCGATGTTGTACTGGGCCGCCAGCGGGGCCATGTCGTTCGTCATGGAGAACGCGTGGATGAGGTAGTGGCGCAGGTTGGCACGGGGGTATTCGCGCATGGCGTTTACGAGGCATTCGGTGGCCACTTTACACGCGCGGTCGCCCACGGCGTGGATGCCCATCTGGTAGCCATGGGTGTGCCCGTAGTCGATGATCTTCTGCATCTCGTTTTGGTAGTCCTCGTCGTTTTCGCCGGGCAGGGCGGCCCGCCCGTGGTAGCCCGGCATGCCGATATAATCGTCAAGCATCCATGCGGTGCGTGTCATGGGTACGCCGTCGACGAACATTTTCAGCATGGGCATCTCGAACCAGTTGGGGTCTGTCACCTCGGGCAACTTGATTTTTTCAAAACCACTGACCACATCGTCATAGGAGATGGCCCCATATTCGCCCATCAGCAGCCCAAGCGTGACGCGGGCGGTCAGGTCGCCCGAATCCTGCATCTGTTTGTAGATGTGGATGGCGCGCTCGCCCAGTGCGCCGCCGAAGATCAGGTCGCCGCCGGGCCCGAGGGAGGACTCGTTGTAGCTGGTGACGCCGTTTTTGTTCAGCTCGTCCTGGGTGAAGCGGATGGCGGTTTTCAGCTCTTCGTCGGTCAGGCTGGGGAAGTGGCGCATCACCATGGCCTGGGCGGCGAACTCCTTAAAGACCCCGGTGGGGTTGCCGTCGGCGTCGCGCTCCATCTCGCCGGCCGGAGGGTTTGGCGTATCTTTGTTGATCCCGCAGAGTTCCAGCGCCTTGCTGTTCACCGTGATGGTGTGCAGGCTGAAGTCCGACAAGACGATGGGGTTGTCGGGGGTGATGTCGTCGAAATCGCCCTTGCGGGGCAGGCGGTTGGGGTCGTTCTTGCACTCCTCCAAAAAACCGGTCTGCCAGCCGATGCCTTTGATCCACTGGCCGGGCTTCACCTCTTTCACCTTTTGCGCCACCGTGTCCCGCATGTCCTGAATACTTTTGACATTCGGGTACATGTGGTTTAACGAGACCTTGGGGCTGGACATGCCAAAATAGACCCCGTGCATGTGGGCGTCGTGTGAGCCGGGCAGGATCATCCGGCCTTTGAGGTCGATCACCTCGGTTTTGCTGCCGATATAGGGCTTGATATCGCTGTCAAACCCGACGTCGAAGATGGTGCCGTCCTTGATGGCGATGGCCTGCTTAAAGCTGAACTCTTTGTCCACTGTGACGACCTTGCCATTTACAAATACGGTATCCGCTGTTGCCATGCTCTTCTCTCCTTTTACACACTTGCTGGTGGATGCGGTTCGCCATTACACGGGAGGGCGCGCCCTGCTTTTCCTTTGGTTTTTGAAAGTGGGGGGAGTTGGTATTTGCCGTGGCCGCAAGTCCAAAGCTAAGGCGGCAAAACCAAGGTGTAATGCAAAAAATGGAGCCTATCCCCAATTTCAAATCACCCTATTTCATCCTCAGCGTACAGGGTTACTGCCAGGGAAGGTCAACCCATTTATGGGATGGAGTTTTTTTAGAGAAAGAGAATGTTCGGCGAAACAGGCAAAACATTCACGCGCGTGAATGTTTTGCCTGTTTTTTATCTAAAAACCAGAAGCGTTCTTCAGAAGACAAGATTTTAACCGATGGAAAGCGGATATTTTGGCAACCCCCTGGGATGGAGTGAAGGGACACAATCGCTCTCTCGCAGAACCTTTTTTGTCATGAGGCATTTTGCTATTGGAGCCGAGTTTTTTGAGCAGGAAAGAATATTACGAATTATTGTATATAATAGAATTAAGGTTGATTTTATACAAGCGAAAACGTTTCCTTTTCGCAGTAAGCAGAAGTGTGACGCGCGGCAGGGTTTTCAGGGGCAAATTTGTTATATTTGCCATTTGGTGTGAATATTATTTGTGTAAAATATCAAGGAGCATTTCTTTTTTGCTTGGATAGGAAAGCTTGTTTTATGAAAATACTGACAGAATAAGGCGGGAAATTGAGCAAAACAATCGAATCAACCGGATTTTGCCACAACGCGGTATCCCTCGTACTGTTGGCTCCACGATGCCCACAGTTTCTGCAGCGACGCATTTGGCAATATTACAACCCGGCGGCGGCGACACATAAAAAGATGACGGGCGAGGGGTCTTCCTGCCTTTCGCCTCACCCGGGTTTTGGGTAGAGTGCGGAGGCTTATCAGTTAAGGAATGATAAGAAGACAAAGAGCAAGCATATCGTCTTTACAGAGAAAACATATGTCGCGGAAAGAAACCGTAACGTTTTGTGGCCAAGCTGACGATAAAGTATCTCGCTGATTTGGAGTTCGGCAAAAAATGAGCACCATGTATTTCAAAAAATACAAATAAACCCGATAGAAGTGGTTTGGTGGAGACGGTACAATGACAATAATATTTCTGCCCGATACCTACGGCGGGAAATGCACCTGCAAAGAGGTGGGGGATGGATTTGGCATTGCGTACACGGACCCCAGAACGATTGTATAGGCCTGCCGCCAACCTGGCGGAAAACAACCTGCCAACCACCGGCTGACATGCCCAGATATACCCCTCTCGGACAGGACCGCCCCGCTTTTGTGGGTGGTCCTGTTCCATACAAAGGGGTGCTTTGGGTAGAGAGAAAACCTGCCTGCAGAGTTTTTTGCGGAGGAGTGAGACAAGGTGAAAAAAGAACCCATGCTTACCATTGATGCAAAGGTGATTCGGCAAAACATCCAGATCCTTGGCGACATTGCGGAAAAACAGGGGGTCAAGATGGCCGCAGTGGTCAAGGGGTTCCACAACATCGACGGGATTACTGATGTATTCATCGAAGCGGGGCTTCGGCAGATCGCCAGTTCCAGACTTTCCCATTTGGAACAGGTAAAAAAAAGGCACCCGGGCGCAGAGACGATGGCCCTGCGCATCCCGATGCTTTCCGAAGTGGAGATGCTCGTTCGATCTGCCGATATCAGTCTGCATTCCGAGCGGGAAACGCTACGGGTGCTGAATAGGGAGGCAAAAAGGCAGCACAAGACACACCGGGTGATCCTGATGAGGGACGTGGGGGACCTGAGGGAGGGAATGATTGACTACCAAATGTTTATCGAAACGGCCAAGTGGGTAGAGAAAGAGCTGGACAGCCTGGAACTGTATGGAACCGGCGCCAATTTCACCTGCTATGGGTCGGTGATCCCTACGCCCAAAAACCTGTCGGAACTGCTTTCAGAAACGCGCCTAATTGAAAAAGAGATCGGCAGGGATCTTGAGGTGGTCTCGGGGGGCAGCACCTCTTCGCTTCCGCTGCTGATTCACGGTGGTTTGCCGCAGGGTGTCAACCATCTGCGCGTAGGAGAGGCCTTTTTGGTGCCTTACGAGGTGCTGAACTATTGGGGATGTCCGGTGCAGGGGTTGTCGAACGAGGCTCTGACCCTGAGCGCAGAGATTATTGAGATTGGGGAAAAACCCACGCACCCCATCGGGATACAGGGTGCGGACGGGTTTGGGAATTTTAGGCGTTACGAGGACAAGGGAACCCGGCGAAGAGCGCTGCTGGCATTGGGGGTCTTGGATGTGGGAGACCTCAATAAGCTGCTACCGCGAGATAAAGGCGTAAAAATTTTGGGGGGAAGCAGCGACCATCTGATTGTAGATATACAGGACAGCCAAAGGCAATACCACCTTGGGGATTGTCTGGAGTTTGGCCTGCGCTATACTTCGATGCTTTTTTCCACAGGCTGCCCCTATATAGCAAAGACAATGGAGTGATTTTTTTGCAAAGGTCCTGTTTCCTCCTGGCCGCCAAAACAGGTTGTGCCCGGCACTCGCTCGAGCGGGGGGTTATTCCACACTGGTGGGGCCTCATACCCCGCCCCTTGGCGCCGGTACCATGTGGCCTACGGCGGGCAGTGCGCTTCATTTCACCTGCTGTGCAAACAGAGGAAACAGAAGCCAGGGCCCTTCACGCTGCGGAGAGCCCTGGCTTCTGTTATGGGAAACGGACGAATCGATTGGCTAGATGTCGTGGTATTTTTTGGATACCTCTGGGGGCCGGGCGATGCGCAGGATGTCGTACCATTGCTCGCGGCTCATCTTTAGGTCCAGGGCCTTCAGGGCCATTTGAATGCGCTCTTTTTTGCCGGTGCCCGTCACGGGGATGACGGTGCCGGGCAGCCGGTACAGCCAGGCATATAAGACCTCGTCGAGAGAGCCCGCGCCGAGCTCCTCGCGAATCTCTTGCAGCACGGCGAGGGTTTCGTAGTCTGCGCGGCTGAGTGCCTTTTTGTGCAGCCGCCCTCCCGCCACCGGGGAATAGGCCATGAGGGGGATTTTGCGGCGCAGCGCGTCTTCCAGGGTGTCGTCGGCGAGGAAATCCATACAGCCGACGCTCATCTGGATTTGATTTGTCAAAAGAGGGATGTCCGTGTAGGCCTCGAGCGCCGCCATCTGCTGGGGCAGGAAGTTTGAAACACCGAAGTGTTTTACCTTGCCGCTTGTTTTGAGGTGGAGCAGTGCTTCGGCCACCTGCTCGGGGTCCATCAGAGGACAGGGGCGGTGCAACAGGTAGAGGTCGATGGACTCGACGCCAAGGCGTTTTAAGGAGTTTTCACAGGCCGAGATGAGGTACTCTTTTGACAGGTTGTACGACTCGCTGACGAAGTAGGGCCGTCTGAGCTCGTCGAAGACGATGCCGCCCTTGGTTACAATTTCAAGCTTGTCCCGAAGGGAGGGCTCGAGCGTTAACATCTCCCCGAAAAACCGCTCGCACTCTCCCCCGCCGTAGATATCGGCGAGGTCATAGGTGCTCAGGCCCTCGTCCAGATATTCATGCACACGGGAGAGCAGCTGCTTTTTGTCGAGGCCCCAGTCCATCAGGCCCATGGTGCCGATGGCGACGGGCGCCAGCTGTAAACTGCTGCTCAGTTCAATTTTTTTCATGTTTCACCTGCTTTTCCGGCCACAGTGTGGCGGGACTATGTTTTTGGCGCCCCGCCGCCTTGCCGCGGGGCGTGTGGCTTCTACGGTTGGGTGCCCTTTGGTCACAGGATGTTTTTGGCCAGCAGGCGCATCTTGTGCTCTGCGTAGACGGCGAGATCGGCGCAGGCGGGGGCGTACAGGTTGGCCACGGTATAGTTGAAGCCGTCCTGCAGCTGCACCTTGGAAATCGCCTTACCCACGGTGGTGACAAGGTCGGTGGCGATGTTGATCTTGGTGATGCCGTAGTTTACCGCCTCGGCCATCTTGTCTTCGGGCGTGCCCGAGCCGCCGTGCATCACGAGGGGGATAGAGACTTTTTCGGAGATTTTCTGCAGGCGGGAGATGTTGATTTTGGGCGGGAAGCGGTAGGCGCCGTGCACCGTGCCGATGCAGGTGGCGAGGATATCGATGCCCGTCTCTTTGACAAAGCGGGCGGCCTCGTCGGGGTCGGTCTGCATGGATTCCTCTTCGCTGAGGGAGAGGTGCTGCTCGTTGCCCGCGATGCGGCCGAGCTCCCCCTCCACCGAGACGCCGGCCTTGTGTGCATACTCCACCACTTTGGCGGTTCTCTCGATGTTCTCTTCCAGCGGGTAGGCCGAGGCGTCGATCATGACGGACTTGAAGCCCGCGTCGATGGCCCGGCAGATGCTCTCGTAGTCTCTGAAATGGTCGGCGTGCAGGATGACGGGGACATCGACGTTGCCGGCGATGGTTTTGGCGGCGGCCACGGCGTTCGAAAGCCCCCCCATGAATTTGATCTCCGCGTCCCCGATGATGTACAGCATGGGGAGGTTAAACTTTTGGGATACTTCGGCGATGGCCATGCCGTAGGCGTAGGACCAAAGGCAGTAGCCGCCGAGGGCGTACTTACGCTTGCGTGCATCCACCAGGTATTCGGTAAGGGGCATCAGGTCTTTTGTCATACTACACTCTCCTCTTGTTCTCTATCGTTATATTGATTCATAAGATCCAGCACCTGCTGTTTGTTTTTGACGCCGTGGATGGCGCCCATCTCGGTGACGCTGACCGAAGCCACGGCGTTTGCAAAACGGGCGGCATCCAGGACATCGCGCCCGTCGATGAGCCCCGCAAGGAAGCCCCCCACGAAATTGTCGCCGGCGCCGGTCGTGTCGTTTGCCTTCACCTCGTTAAAGGTGGGTATGGTTTTGGCAAGGTGTTCGCTCGCCACAAAGCAGCCCTCGGCACCCAGCTTGATGATGACATTGCGGCAGCCCTTGCGCAGGAAAAAGGAGGCCATCCGGGCGGGGTCTTTTTCGCCGGTGAGGTATTCCGCCTCCACGTAGCTGGGAATAAAATAATCGAGCAGGGGTAAATTTGAAAAAATGACGTCTTTGCCCTGGGAAAAGGCGTCGGCGCCCACATCGGCCACCGTGAGCGCGCCCGCGTCTTTGGCCGTGCGGAAGATGAGGTTCGCGCCGCCCTTGTCCATCTCCTGCAAAAAGTAGAAGCTGCCATAGCTGACGATTTTCGCCTTTTTCACAAGGGAGAGGTCGATGTCGTCGAGGCAGAGCGTGCGGTTGTTGCTGCCCTGCCAGCCGAGGAAATGCCGCGTTCCGTCGGGCCGCACAAGCGCGAAGGTCAGGGACATCGAATCCTCTGAAGAGACGACGACGCGGGAATCGTCCACCCCGGCGTCTTTGAGGATGCGCTGCAGGTAATCGCCAAAAATATCGCTGGAGATTTTGCCCATCAGGGCGGTTTTACAGCCCAGGCGCTGTGCGATGACGGCCTGGGTCATGGCGCCGCCGCCCGAGGAGACCCCCACCTCCTGCAGCATGGTCGTGTCCCGGGTGAAGAGGGACTCGTCCACCGTGCGCAAGATCATGTCGTAGGCGGCAATGCCTATGGTGACAATGTCGAATTCCTTTTCCATCGGCGGCCTCCTCAGCACCGGGTGGACGCGGGGTCCAGACGTTTGATGATGTCCTGCTGGATGGCGGGGGACAGGTCGAGAAAGTTCACAAAAGTACCGTGAATGCGCATGATATAGACCCCGTTCGGCGCGTATTTTTTCGGGTTTTCAAGCAGCTTTTGCAGCAGCTCGGCGGTGGTGACATTGACATAGAGGTAGAAGGGGGCCCGCTTTTCGTTCAGGGGGTTGAAGAAGAGGGGGCGGATGGTGCGGTGGTAGAACTGCAGGCCCCTTTCCTCGTGGCTGGAAGCTGTGAAATATTTGGGGTCCACGCCGAAATGGGAGGCCACCCCGCCGCAGAACTGCTCGAAGGGCAGTTTCATCGTGGACAGGGTGCGAAACCCGAGACCATTGCTGGCTTCCCCGTACAGGGGGTCGACGCCGTAGCCCAGCATCTCGCGCGCGGCGCGGCCGTCGGGCGTCGCCCCCACCCAGTACCCGTACAGCAGGTGGGTGGAGGGGGTGGACCAGTCGGGCCGGAAGGGGTTGCCGAGGTAATTGCGAAGGCTTTTCACAAGCAGGGAGACGTGCAGGGCCACTTCGGCCGCCTCCTCGTCCACTTCGGCCAGGTTGTTGCCGAACTTCGGGCAGCCGTGCAGGTACGCCCGCAGCTCTTCGTGCCCCTCGAAGTTGCACCGGACCGCCTCGATCAGTTCCCCGGCGTCTTCGGGGCGCTCTGTGAGCAGGTGGTCGACGGCCACGAAGGAATCGGCCACGACGGAGAGGCCGTGGATCAGGCAGCAGGAACCGTTGTATTTGGTGCCCTGCTCTTCGGGGTCGCGGTAGTCGACGGCGGTCTGCATGCCGCCCATGAAACAGGACAAAAACGGCACCCGGAGGTGAGACAGCGCAAGAGAGGCGCCGTTTGCCGCATCGGCCATCTCGCGGCAGAAAAAGGCGAGGCGGTCGTAAAAACGCTCGCGCAGGTTTTGCAGCAGCGAGAGGGGGTCTTCCTCCTCGGCCTGAGGGCCGATGGGTTTGCCCGTGAGCGAGGATTTGCCGCCCGTGAGCGTCAGCTCGAGGATTTTGCCAAGGTTGAGCCAGGAGTTTGTGGTGTTGGCGTTGTCTTTTCCCATGATCACGGGCTCCTGGCACCCGGCAATGGCGTACTCGGGCAGGTCTTCCTCCTCGATGCCGCTTTCCCGCAGGGTCTCGAACAGAGAGTCGTCGTTGAAGATGGAGGGCGTCAGGCAGCCGGGGGTGAAGAAGAAGCGTCCCATCTCCCGGTACAGTTTTTCGGGTGTGTTTTTGTGCAGCTTGACGGAGAGGATGGGCTGGGGCAGGTTCATCTCATAATAGGCGTCGAAAATGGCATAGGTCATCTCGTTTGTCAGGTCCCGGCCCTGCACGTCGCGGCCCGAGACGATGACGTTCTGGGAGATGGCCCAGCTGCGCTCGCCCACGTTGAAAAACACGAGGAAGTGCTTGAAGAGGGCGGCGGCCTGCCGGCGGCTCAGGCCCTCGGCCTGCATATAGGGCAGGAAGATGCGGTCTGCGTTGCCCACGGAGAAGGCGAAGGGGTTTGGCGCCTGTTCAAGGCACATGACCTGCCACAGCAGCAGATAGGACTGCATGGCTTCGTATAGGCTCTCCGCGCCATATTCCGGAACCCGCCGCAGGGTCTCTTCGATGAGCTGCAGCTGCTGCGCGCGCTCGGGGGAGCCGGCGGCGGCCTTTTGCTCCGCCGCGATGTCCGCGTAGCGGTGTGCCAGGCGGACGCAGGCCAGCAGGGACCTGCGCATGGCCCCGAGCGTCTGCCTTTTTTTCTCCGGCAGGGTGCTCTCTTGCAGCTTCTCGTCGATTTGCCCGACCATGTGCCGCACCCCGTGCCGCAGCGCGCCGCGGAAGTCGGGCACCGTGTGCCCCGTCACCTGCTCGACGAAAAACGCCACCTCTTCGGTGTACTGTGCGTAGTCGGCATATACTTTCGAGAGGTCTTTGTTATAGTCGCTCTTCGCGGCGCGTTTTCGCATGGCGGCGATGCGCTCTTTGGAAATCTCCTGCGTGGGGGTGGCAAAATCGTACACCTCCAGGGGGTCGCAATACCCCCCGAACCCCTCGACGGTGAACGCGGGGTTGATGAGGGAATAGCTTGCGGCGAAGGCGTCCCGCTGTGTGCCGGCGAAAATGGCGTGCTCGCTGATTTCAAGCGGCAGGGCGTCAATCACGGCCTCCAGCTCGACCACGGCTTTTTCCTCTTCTCCCACGCGTTGCCCCTCTGAGGCGTCCGCCGCGAGCTCCCGCGACAAAAACCACCCGTTCAGGACGGTTTTTTCTCTGCGCTCTTCCTCGAACAGGCGGCGCGCTTTGTCGTCC
>JAJDHT010000055.1 GCA_030266325.1 Ruminococcaceae bacterium OttesenSCG-928-I18 | reverse complement strand
GCCCGCTGTTTTGGAGATCTCATTTTCGGGAATCAACCCAACGGACAGCAGAACGGTGTCACAATCAACGTCAAATTCCGTTCCCGGCACGGGTTGCCGGGATTTGTCAATCTCAGCAACCGTCACCTTGTTCACACGCAGTTTGCCATGAATTTCCGTAATGGTGTGGTTGAGGTAAAGTGGAATGTCGAAATCGTCCAGGCACTGCACGCGGTTGCGGGTCAGCCCCGCCAGATAGGGCATGACTTCAACCACGGCTTTTACCCTGGCCCCCTCCAAAGTCATGCGGCGCGCCATGATCATGCCGATGTCCCCGGAGCCGACGATGACGATTTCATTGCCCACGATATGGTTTTGTATATTGCAGAACCGCTGGGCCGTGCCGGCGGTATACACGCCGGCCGGGCGTGTGCCGGGAATGAGAATCTGCGCGCGCGTCCGTTCACGGCATCCCATCGCCAGGATGATGGCCCCGGCCCGGATCCGAACCGAGCCTGAGCGGTTGGCGGCGTGGATCAATCGCTCCGGGCCGTCAATACTGAGGACCATGGTGTTCACCATCATCTCAATGCCCAGCCCTTCACACACCTCGATAAAACGCCGTGCATACTCCGGGCCCGATAACTCTTCACCAAAATACTCAAGCCCAAACCCGGTGTGGACACATTGTTCCAGAATGCCGCCCGGCCGGAAATCACGCTCGACCAAAACGACCTTTTCGGCGCCTTCTTTTTTTGCGGCAGCCGCTGCGGCGAGGCCCGCCGGGCCGGCTCCAATGACCGCAACGTCGTAGTACAGCTCACTCATGTTTCCCCTCACCTCCTGTTTACACGCACCAGCATTTCAGAGCCTTTTTCGTTTTTGCATATTTCCTCTTCTGAAACGCCCAACTCACGTGCCAGGATCTCAATGACGCGCGGGCCGCAAAAACCCCCTTGGCAACGCCCCATACCTGCCCGCAAACGGCGCTTGATGGCGTCCACCGAATGGGCCCCCGGCCCCCGGTGGATAACATCGATGATCTCGCCCTCGGTCACCGTCTCACAGCGGCAGATCACGTTGCCGTATTGAGGATTCTCTTTGATCGCGGCATCCCGTTCTTCTTCGCTCATGTCGGCAAAATGCCGTACGGGCTTTCGGGTTGCAATCCAGTTTTCTTTTTGGATCATCTCCAGCCCTTCCTCCCCCAGGAGGACAGAGACATATTTTGCCACGCCCGGGGCACTGCTCACACCTTGGTTGTTGCCCACGGCTTCGATGTATCCCTGGCACCCGTCCACCGCCCGGATTCTCCACCCCGCCGGGTAAATGGCCGGGCGAACCCCGCAAAACTGGGTGATCGAATCCGCAGGGTTGATGTCTGGAATCAGTTTTCTGCAGTCTTCGATAATGCTTTCCATGATCGCCCTGTCCGTACATGTGCGTTCACGGTCGGTCATGTTGTCTGCAGAAGGCCCCACAAGTGTGTTCCCGTGGATTGTGGGTGTCACCAGGCGGCCACGGCTGATAGGGGTCGGCAGGGGATTGACGATGTGTTTCGGCATGTAGGGCAGGTTTTTGTCTAAAACGAAGTACTGCCCGGTACGCGGATAATTGTAATAGTCACAAAACCCTACCGACTGCGCCAGCTTGTCCGCGTAAATAGCCGCCGCATTGATGGCAAACTTGCAGGCGATGTCACCTTTGTCTGTGGAAACCGACGTGACGCAATGTCTGTTTGGGTCCACATTGATTTTTGTCGCTTTGGTGCTCAGCAGCACCCGAACGCCGTTGTCCATGGCATTTTCCACAAAGGCGAGCGTCAGGTCCATCAGGTCGACGGTGGCTTCATTGGGTATCAGCAGCCCGCCCACGATATTGGGATGTAATACGGGTTCCAGTTCATGCACTTTTTTCTTGGAAAGCAGCTCGGCGCCATATTCACCGTTTAAAATCGCCGTGCGGTGAATCTCTTTCAGCTGTGCCATCTCGTCGTCGTTTTGCGCCGCATAGATGAAACCGGGACGTTTCATCTCCACATTCAGATCCTTGCAGATCTGGTCGTACGCCCGGTTCGAGGCGGATGTCAGCCGCCATTCCAGCGAGCCCGGTACCAGTTCGTGTCCGCTGCACAAGACGCCGCCGTTACACTTGGATGCGTAACCACCAACATCCTCGTTTCTCTCTATAAGAATGACATCCACCTCATAGCGTGAAAGCTCCCGCGCAATGGCCGAGCCAATGGCACCGGCGCCGATCACGACAACATCCGTTGTGTATTCCATACCTAAACTCTTTGTCCCCCTTCTGTAAGCCCTCCACGAAAATCCACAAAATCCCCAGAAAAACCATAACATGCAGGTGGGTTTGTTGACTTTGCCGTGGTAGAAGAAGTTGGCTCTTCTCCTGTCAGCGGGTAACTCGCTTCTTCTATGAATGAATTTATCATTAAAAAATCCACCCGTCAACACTGGAAAAAGTGTGACGGGTGGAAAGATTGTGAATGAAATGACAGGGTGTCTGGCGCTCGGTTTGAGTTTGCGGAGGAATTCCACAAAATTCCACAAATTCTATTGCCTCTGTGCCCGATGCACCCGTATCCCCATACGTTCATAGGCCTCTACATCTTTTTTTGAGGCATTGGAATCGGTCACCACTTCTTTTATTTCGTCCCAATCGGCAATTTTGTGGAAGGCAATCACATTAAATTTGCTGTAATCGAGCAAAAGAATGGTAGATTTTGAGTACTTGATCACCGTTTTCAGAAGTTCCGCTTCCTCTTCGGTGTATTCCGTCAGTCCGTCGTCCGGGGTAATGCCCGAAACGCTGATGAACGCTTTGTCCACGCGATATTGGCTAAAACTCAGCTTCGTCAATGTACCCATCAAATGCTGCTCTTCATTCCATAGCGTGCCTCCGGTCAAAATCACATGGTTGCTTTGGTTGCTGGACATCTGGTTCGCCAGGAAAATAGAGTTTGTGACGACGGTCAGGTCGGTCTTTTGCGCCAAATACTTTCCCATTGCCATCGCCGTGGTGCTGCTGGCGATGGCAATGGATTCCCCATCCTGAACAAGCTTGGCGGCCTCGCGGCAAATTTCTTCTTTTTCACGTTGTTTCTTTTTTATCCGGTCACTGATGTCATAGGCATTGGTCGTGGGTGATTCATAGACGGCGCCACCCCGCACGCGGCGCAATTGCCCCTTTTTTTCGAGGGCAATCAAATCCCTGCGAATCGTTTCGTCGGATACATTCAGTAATTCGATCAGGGTGTTGATTGGTACATTTTGCTGCTGCTGAACGATGTCCACAATGATTTTATGACGTTCATACTGTCCCATCGGAACTTGGCTCCCTTGCGCTTGGTTTCGGTACCCTTGTGTGGCGGCACTTTGTTCTCCCTATTATAGCAGATGTGTTGAATTGTTCAATCAAAACCACATAATCCAACAGAGGGAAAGAGATAGAATTTTGTCGGTTTTTAACAAAATTTGTTGGAAAGATTTTCTATATGTAAAAAGAAAATTATAATCAGAAACATCAATTGGGCGGGTTTTGAAGGCCAAGGCAGATGAAAAAGAAAAACGGATGTAGTATAATGTGGGCGTCAATGGCCGAAGACTCTCCATTTCCCCTGTGGGTCCAGTTATTGGGGCAGACGTGTACTTCCATGGCGCCGATATCCCGCCCTTGGCGACACAGTGCATATCGGCCGGTAAACAGGTACACCTTCATCCGCGGCGGCAAAGAAGTTTAAATCATGCGAAAGGGACAATAGAAAACATGCGTTTACCCGATTATCATGTACACAGTTATTTCTCGGCAGATTCAAATGCAAGGCACCTCGAGACGGCGCAGGCGGCCAAAAAGCGGGGCATCACAGACCTCTGCTTCACAGACCATATGGATTTAGGACATAGTGACGAAGGGTTTAATCGTATTCCGGATTTTGAGGGGATGCAGTTGGCGGCCAAGGATGCCCAGGAAAAGGTACCGGAAATGCACATACGGTGTGGGCTGGAGGCGGGTTATCTGCCCCAGACGGCAGAGAAAACGGCGGAGGTGATCTCCAAACAAAAACTGGACTATGTCATTCTCAGCACACATGTTGTGAATGGGGTGGATTGCGTGTATCCGGAGATCGCCAGCCAAAACGACCAAATGGAGTTATATCGCGATTATTTGAAAGCGGTGTACGATTCTGTGACAGACCCTCATATTCAAGATTTCTACGACTGTGTGGGGCATCTCGGATATGTTGCCAAATGGGGCCACTATGTCGACAACACCTTCTCCTACGACCTTTTCCCGTCGTTGATCGATGAAATATTGCTTGCGGTGATCGAGTCCGGTAAAGGCATAGAGGTGAACACATCGGGTCTGGACAGGGCCGGGCATGTGTTGCCACACCGAAGCATCATTCAAAGATATTTTGACCTCGGGGGCACCGTCATTACGGTTGGGTCTGACGCCCACGTGTCCCGGGGCGTAGGGGAGGGCATAGAGAGCACGGTCGGCCTGCTTCAAGAGGTCGGTTTTTCGAAAATCACCGTTTTCAAAGAACACACGGCCAGCTTTGTCCCCCTATAATGGGCAAAAAAAACGACAAAGTGCCAACAAAATCACCTGTAATGTGGATGGCGTATGATCCCCCATAGTGGGGGATCATACGCCATCCCTTAGAGCGGACTTATCGGTCCTTGGCACCGATATTTTAAAGTCCAGCTGTGGGCAGTGCGCTTCCTTGCTTTTTAAAACTCCACGCCTTCCCGCGCCTCGATCCCCTTGTCATAGGGGTGTTTTTCTTTTCGCATCTCGGTGGCATAGTCGGCTAAGGACAGCAGTTCTTTCGAGGGGTCCCGCCCCGTAAGTACCACCTCCAGGTCTTCCGGTTTATCACGCAGGAAGCAAAGCAGGGCCTGTGCGTCCAATAGTTCCGCGCTGCAGGCGCCCAGTGCTTCGTCCAATACCAGCAGGTCACACTCTGCCTGCCGCGCCTTTTGGCCGGCCGTCTCCAGCATTTCATTGTTTCGCCGGCGGGCCTGCTGCTGCTCCGAATCCGTCATCGTCCAGGAAAATTTGCCATTTTCGTCATCACGCAACAGGGTGATGCCTGAAATCCCCTGTAAAACACGGACTTCACCGCTCGGGCGGCCTTTCAAAAACTGGACGATCAGCACATTCCGCCCGCAGCCCGCGGCACGCACGGCAAGCCCTATGGCGGCAGTTGTCTTGCCCTTGCCGTCCCCATAATAAACGTGAACAAACCCTTTGCTCATCTCCCCATCACCTCTCTGCTGTGTGTCCGGCAGATAACGCACCTGTCGATGTTTCTCTCAGTATAGGCGCGGCAGGTACACTTGTCAAAGCACACCCAAATTCGGGAGTGCCCCAAGTACGTTTATAATGAAAAATACAGAAAGATTTCGTGGAAGGCGGGGGAGGCCACATGAACTTTACCCGATAAACAACGCGATGGGCACACTCCCCCCAAAATTCAGGGTTGTTTACCCGATCTTTTTTGTGGTACCATGTTACCGAATGTAAAATTGCCGGCAGGATACCGTTATGCCGGACCATTGCCGGGGGAGGGCTGCTGCGAAATGCAAAGCGTGCTTGGGGGCAACACAAAAAATGTGCCGGGGTTTCTCCGG
This sequence comes from Ruminococcaceae bacterium OttesenSCG-928-I18, assembly GCA_030266325.1. Classification (GTDB taxonomy): domain Bacteria; phylum Bacillota; class Clostridia; order Oscillospirales; family Ruminococcaceae; genus JAAYCI01. Next base: position 8,145 of record JAJDHT010000055.1, on the reverse strand, counting down.
CCGCTTTTACTTGTGCTGCTCGTGTCTTTCCTGCTCGCTTTGCTGCTGGGCAGTGGTTTCACCCTCACAACCCATGGGTTGCCCGAACAAGAGCTGTCTTTTGCCACCGCCTATGGAGAGGGCGCCACCTTGCTCGAAGACGGCAGCGTGAGGTTACACACCGGCCATCTGAACACCATCACCTTTTACGATCTTACACAACCGGCCCGCACCCTCGGCCTCAGCACCAGTGCCTATGGGCAGGAATCCATCTCTGTCACGGCCACCCTCTATCATGTGGGCTATGGTGCCGACGGCGCAGAGCGCCTCACCCAGCTGGACCAGGCCGTCCTAAATCCTGCGGGCAGTCACCGCTCGGCCGTGCTCATGCTGCGTCAGGAGAATGCCTCCGCCCAAAACCCATACAATATCCGCCTCGTTTTCACCGATGCAAAAGAGGATTTCCTGCTCAATGCTGCCACTCTAAACCAAGGTGGATTCTCCTTCAATGTTGGGCAGTTTGTTTTGTTTTCCGTTTTGGGCCTCAGCGCTTTGGGCCTGTACCGCAGCCGCATCTACCGTGTGGAATACGACCACGCAGACCGGCAGCACCGGCTGCTTCTCTGGGTGGGCGCAGGGCTGTGTGCCATGGCCGTTCTCCTGCTCATGCAGCTCGTCCTGAGGCAGGGATACGGCCTTCTCTATCCCTATGACCCCTTTAGCCCCGATAGCCTGATCTACAACGATGATTACCACACCCAGTACTACCACCTGTTCGACGCGCTTCTGCACGGCCAGCTTGCCATGCGCACCCCGCCCGACCCGCAATTGCTTACCCTGGCAAACCCCTACGACCCCGTGCAGCGGGAGGGCATCTACTCCCTTTGGGACATGGCCTATTTTGACGGGAAATATTACTGCTACTACGGTCCCGCACCCATGCCTCTCTATTTTCTCTGCGATTTTCTGTTTGCCAAGGTTCCTTCGGCCGCCCTTGCCTGTGCCGTTCCCGCAGGTATTGCCGTCTTTGGCATCTGTGGAGCGCTGCAGGAAATGTTGCGTTACTTTAAAATACGCAGCAATTTATTGTTATTGATGCTCTCTATCCCGGCGCTTTGTTTTGGGACTTTGTTGTTCCTGCTCATGAGCTGCGCCGACAGCTATGAGCAGCCGTATCTTTGGGCCATGGCGGGGCTGTCCTGTTTCCTCTGGCTTTATTATTTGGCCCTGCGCTGGAAGCATGCTTTGGTGCGCAAACTGTTTTATTTGTTGGCGGGGGGCAGTGTTGTTTTCGTGGCGGCGTCCCGCCCCGCCGTCGTGTTGCTCTGCATCGCTTTCGCGCTGCCGCCGGCGATAGATCTGCTTAAAAACAGCAAAGGTCGCCTTCGTGGTCTTTGGGCCGACGCCGTATTCCTGCTGTTGCCTATCTTTGCCGGTGCCGCGTTGCTCATGGCATACAATGCCCTGCGTTTTGGCTCGGTTCTCAACTTCGGCAACACCATGCAGTTTACCGTTTGGGATATGAACGCCCAAACCTTCCGCGCCTCCCCGGTTTGGCTCGTCCAGGCCCTGTGGTTGTTCCTCTTCCACCCGCTTCATATCCTGCCGCGGTTTCCCTATGTCCTGATAAGAGACAGCCTGCAAAACAACTACGGGTCTTTCTTTTATAACTACGGCCTCTTTGGGCTTGTCAACCTGCCGCTCTACTGGTCACTGGCGGGTGTCGGCAAAGCGCTGCGCAAGGCGCCGCTCGTAAAAAAAGCGGTGTATCTTCTGGTTTTATTGTCCAGTGCATTGCTGCTCTGGTACACATACTGCATCGGTAATATCGTCTACCGATATATCTGTGATGTCACCGTGGCCCTTGGCCTGCTCGCCGCCCTTCTTCTCCTCGAGATTGCCAGTTGTCGTCCGGCGGGGGAAAAGAAGCTTGTCTACCTCGCAGCGGTCCTCCTCTGTTCTTTCACCATCCTGGTCGGTTTTTTGCTCTGCTTCCAAAACGAGCGCATGCTCATCCGGCAGTACAGCCCCGATTTTTACATCCTGATTTCCCGGTTATTCCAGCTGGGCTAGCCGGTTTTTCACGCACTATAAAACCACCCTGTGGCCGGATCCTCCGAGCACAGGGTGGTTTTATCTGTCCTGGATGCAATCATTTACTTTAATCCGTCTCAAGTGGCCCATGTATGCGCTGCCGGGACATTTTCAGCAGGGCAGGGCACTTCATCTCTTGCCGCGGAACCCTTTGTCCATCGGCTTTCGCGACTCAGCGCGTTTTTGTAGAAGGTATGTAAGCCCGGTTTGGGCCATTTCGCCCGGTGCATTTGTAAAATACTTGTCCAGCAATTTGCCCATATTCTCCTTTTCCTCGCCCTCGGCCGTTTGCACGGCATTTTCGAGGTAAAGGCGTGCTTTTCTTCCGGGCTGTAGAATGCTGTCATACTCAAAGCTGCGGTATTTTCCCTGTTCGTCCACCAAAACCCGGTTGAAATACCCCTCCACGCGGAAAAAGTCTTGAAAGACATTGGTGCCGGGCTGCAGCCAATACTCGGTTCCTGGTATTTTTTCCTGTTTCACGTATGTTTTTTTACACTGGTGTAAAAGACAGCCAAACAGGCCCGACCAAGCGAGGTAGTTTTCCCTGTTCTCTTTCACAAGCTCCATGAATTTTCGCTCGGCCTCTTTTACATTTTGGTCGAAAGAGGGGGAGGCAAGGTCCGTTTCCAAAAGATGATATGCCTCGTTCAGTTTGGTCTGTTCCGCCGACGGCAGGGTTGTATCTGTATCAGCCTTGGGTTTGGTTTCCTCCGAAACAGGCTCTGCTTCTGTCTGCGCCTGTGGCACGGCTATATTGCTCCCGCAAAGAGTGCACACGACGTTTTTTTTGCCTTCCAACACGTGCAACTTCTTCCCACAGTTCGGACAGAGCAATCCAAAAGAGCCCATGGTCACCCTCCTTCCTAAAAAAGACAGTTCCCTCTGGAACCATATGCTAAAGGAATTATCGCCCATTTGTCCCTGTCTGTCAAATGGCCATCAAAAATTCGAAATAACGAAACAAATAAACACGTTGTTTTCTATATATCCATAAGAGGCAGGCAATGGATGACAGGTTCCTCATAGGGGTGTGCCTGCCGGATGGCCTCCACAACCCTGTAACGCCGGGCCTCCTCGCAGCGGAACTCCATCTTGTATTCTTCGGCCACACACAGCTGCCCCTCGGTTCCAAGATAAGGCGTGCTGCCCTGCAGCGGCCGCCAACTCCCACACACAGGATGGTACGAGCACACCATGTCATAGTTTCCCTCACGGTCTGCGTCCTGGTCGTGCACCGCCTGGCGGATCGCCTCAAGGCATTCTTTGGGTGCATATACTTCTATTTTCACATAACGCATAGTTGGCCTCCCGCCGCTATTTTAATAGAAGGTAGGTCACCCCTGGGTTCAGCCCGACGCGTTTGTCTTTCACTCTCCAGTGGTAAAAATCCTCTTTTACCATACGCTTCAGTGCCGTGCCCCGGCTGTAGCCATGGGTCACTTCCACAGCGCGCACCTCTTTGGGAAGCCCATTTAAAAACTCTATGAGACGTATTTCAGCCTCCTCCACCGTCAGCCCGTGCAGGTCAATCGACGCTTTTTCCAGATCCTCAAAATGCCGGTAGTCCATCCCGTATCCTCTTGTTTTCATTCCCCCTAAGGGGGTCTAGATACCCCGACTCTTGGGGCGCGCATGGGTTTGCTCATTTCTCATCCCAAAACACAGGGCTACGCCGGTGGTTTCAAGGCCTCCATCAGAAACAGGGAGGCATCTCTGCCCATAAAAATCCCCTTGCCTCTATAGAAGGTTTCTGCCGAAACATCGGTAAAGCCACTTTGCTTTACCAGCCCAATGAATTCTGTCTGAACGAATCCATTGTGCACCTTGTCAGAGAGAATGCTGGTTTCTTTGTCAAAATCGACAATCATCAAACGGCCTCCCGGGTTGAGTACCCGGTATAGCTGGTACAGGATCCCATCTGTGTCGGGGATGTGTAGCAGCACCTGTGCTAAAAAAATGACGTCGGTGGAAAGCCCGGGCGGAATTTTCACCATAAAATCCGCACACAGCACATCCGTGCTTTTTAGTCCTCGCCGTAAAACTTTCGCCCGCACCTGTGCTATCATTTCCGAGGAAGCGTCCACCATCAGCAGGTTTTTAAAGCAGTCGGCCAGTTGCAGGCCCACAAGCCCTGTACCGCAGCCATAGTCAATGCCGCTCTTGGCGGCGCAGTTTACAAGACGAGGCCGCAGGACGTCTGCAATCGCATTGGCCATTTCGACGCGCTCCGGTGTGTCATACCGGGCGGCCATCTCGTCAAAAATACCCATGATTGCTCCTTACTGTCCATTGATAGTATTGGTCGATGGCGCCCCACCCGTAGCCCAGCTGCGGGCAGGGCGCTTCATTCTATCCGGTCATTTTTTACAAAACGCTCGAAGCTCTGCCTCTATCTCTCCATAAAACCGTGCGATATGAAAGCCGTCTGCCACCGAATGGTGAATGCGGATGCTCAGCGGCATCATCAGCCCCTCGTCCCGCTTTATATATTTGCCCCAGGTGATCACCGGGGCCAGGTAGGCGTGTGGGCTGAAAACGCTCAGATCGAGTGATTTGTAGTACAGCCAGGGCAGGCAAGAGACATCAAAGGTATTCGGACAATCGTAAGGGACCTCAAAGCCGCGTTTGTTCTTATGTGTTTCCATGTCCTGCGTCACAGTCGTGTAAAAACGCTCAAAATCTGCAGAAAATATACTGATGAGGCGGGTGATGCTCTCGTCCTGCTCGTGGAAGTCGATGTAGGAAGGGTGTACCACGTCCCATACCACCACGTCTCCTACTTCGTCATATCCCATGCGGAATTCGTCCCGCCGGTTCACCACCGTGCTCACGACATACATAAAGCTGGGGAAAAACCGCAACTGTTTTTGACGGCAAAAGGCCACCATACTTTCCACGTCCACATCGGCCGTCACGCTGATAAGGCACTTCACGTCCGTCACAAAATGCTGGAACACTTCGGTGCGCGGCCATACAGAAAAATCAATTTTTGTTCCTTTCATTATTAGCCTCCTAAATAGTTTTTCTATTTAGAAGGCAAAACGTATGGTGAGCATCGCTGCACCTCCTCTTTCTTCTTAATTTTTATACGAATTCACACAATATTGTGTATTATTTTGCTAGAATCTATCTTCTGGCACAGCTGCGGGCAGGGCGCTTCCTCTGGGCGGTCCTTTTTCCGGCTGATCATTTTTTAGCTCGTTTCTGTTCCTTTTGGGCTCTCCTCAGCCACCACATTCCAGTGGATGCCAAATGGGTCGACGACGGCGGCGTGGAAGGTGCTGTAGAAGGTTTCGGTGGGGGGCAAACGCACCTGCCCGTTCCGTGCCAGTGCATCGAAAATGGCGCGCGCATGCTCTGCTGTAGGCACACTGGCCGAAAGCCGCACATTGTCACCCACAACCGGGGCGGCAGGTTCATCTGCCAACCACACATTGGTGCCACAGAGGTTTATTTCGGCATGCATAATCCAGTCTGCGAAATGTTCCGGCACCGGGTCCAGCCCCTGTGGCACATAGCTGCCGTAGCGTATCGGTGTTTGGGCAACGCCGCCGAACACCTCTTGGTAGAATGCCAGCGCGTCAGCACAGTTGCCATGAAAAGTCAGGTAGGGTGTGAGCATGATGACCTCCTGGATACGGGTCGCTACGCCCGCAAAATTTTCTCCATAGGTTTGCCCTTGGCCAGCTCATCGATCAGTTTGTCCAGCCAGCGAATCTTCTGCATTGTTTCATCTTCCACCTCTTCCACCCGCACCCCGCAAACCACCCCCGTGATAAGAGAGACATTCGGGTTCATCTGCGGGGCATCTTGAAAAAATGCCTCAAGGCTGGTGCCGCTTTCCAGTTGGGCCTGCAGGCCTGCTTCGTCATATCCGGTGAGCCAGCGGATGATTTCATTCACCTCTTCTTTTGTACGTCCTTTTTTCTCCGCTTTCTCTATATACATCGGATAGATGCGGGCAAATTCCATATTGAATACGGCTGCCTTTTTCATCAAAACTCTCCTTTCTACTGCACGGCTCTCACCGGAATCCATATCTCGCTTTTAAAATCGAGCTTCGCATAGTCGGTCCCTTCATTCCACAATATCTCCGGTCCGCCGGTCAACTGCCAGGGTGCAGTGGGCAACCATTCGGCATAAATGCGTGCCCAAGTGTCCTGCATGGCGCTGGGGTAAGGGCCCTGTATTGTAAACACAGCCCACCGGCAGGCCTCCACCGCCAGGGCGTCAAAGCCCTCCGGTGGGGAGGTTGTGGTGGCAACACCCAGATACTGATCTAGCTCGGTGCCTTCACCGATGCGTTCGGTAAAATTGGCCGAAACATGCAGGATGCCCTTGGGCTCGGTGTCACACAGGTTTTTTAGCCTGGCGATCGCCTCGCTTGTCATCTGGGCAACCAGGCTGTCCATCTGCCGGTTTTCCCCTTCAAACTGCAGGGTGATGCGTTTTTTATAACCCACAATATGAAAAGCTCCCTTTTCCACAAGGCGGTACTCCATGGTGTTTCCTCCTTTGATGGTAAGTTGGAAAGACAGGGGAGGAAAGGATCGTATCCGAACGCTGTCTAATTTTGCCCGTGAGGGTGCCACGCCGTGCATGGTGGCAAAAGCCTTGGCGAAGGCATCGGGGGAATCATACCCGTAGCGCAGGGCCACATCGATGACTTTTTCGTCCCCCCGTCGCAACTCTTCCGCCGCCAAGCTCAGCCGCCGCCGGCGCACATACTCGCCCAGCGGCATACCCGCCAAAAAGGAAAAAATCCGCCGGAAGTGATACTCCGAGCAACCCGCGATGCGGCCCACCACCTCGAAGTCGATGGTGTCCGCAAGGTGCGTCTCGATGTACCGCAAGGCGTCATTCAGCCGTCCAATACTGTCCATCCCATGCCATCCTTCCATGAAACCAGCATGCCACAAAGTACAGGACCGCACCCGACAGTTGGGACACGGCTTTTCACGGGTCAATGAGCATCATTACCGGATATTTCGAATGATGGTCAGGTCTTGACTGCAAAGGGCGTCAAGATATGTAAATATTTTTTCGGCAGGCCAGTCCCACCATTTCAAATCCAGCAGATACTCTATGAGGCCGTTGTCGAAACGTTGCTTGAGGATGCGGCAGGGGTTGCCCCCTGCGATATGATAGGCAGGCACATCTTTTGCCACCACACTGCACGCCGCTATGATGGCCCCGTCGCCAATATGCACTCCGGGCATCACCGTCACGTTTTGGCCTATCCACACGTCGTTGCCCACCACGGTGTCGCCCTTCAGGGGTAGCTCAGTAAGTGCGGGCGTCGTCTTTTCCCAGCCCTGTCCCATAATGTTGAAAGGGTAGGTGGTCACACTGTTCATACGGTGGTTGGCGCCGTTCATTACAAATTGGATACCTTTCGCTATAGCGCAGAATTTTCCGATGAGGAGCCTGTCGCCCAAAAACTCGTAGTGGTGGGTGACATGGTGTTCAAAATTCTCACTTCCCTCGTCGTCATCGTAGTAGGTGTAGTCGCCCACCTCAATATTTGGCCTGGTAATGGTGTTTTTGATGAAACAAATGCTGGGAAACTCCGGGTTGGGGTGGATGGCATTTGGGTTCGGGCCATATGGCATGATAGGTCTCCTCGATTTCAACCCCCGGAGGGGCACAGTGGTTCGTTCTAAGCCACAAAGAGGGAAGAGGCCGCTCAACGGTTGGCAGCCAGCAGTGTTTTGATGGCTGTCTCCTCGTCGGGCAAAAAAAAGATGCGATCACCTCGGTTGCTCTCGTAGATAAAGTCTTTCAGGGCATTGCTGGAATAACTAGTAAAGCTGCCTACAATGGCAAGGCGGGCCCCATAGTTGATTACCTTCTGCAACGCTTCGCCCAAAAGGCCGTTTTTCAAATCAAAAAAGCGCTCGTCCATATTGGCCTTGTGCAGAATCAAGCAGTGGCAGCCATGCTGGTAGTAGGCGGCTGCAATAAGCTCCAGCATGTCTTGTGAGGAAGCGACAAGAACACCGCTACCCTCTATAGATGCAATGGCATCTACCCCTTGTCCAATACAATTGAATTTCACACAAAACCCCT
>JAJDHT010000054.1 GCA_030266325.1 Ruminococcaceae bacterium OttesenSCG-928-I18 | reverse complement strand
GGCACTGCGGCCTTTGTGGAAAAAGCAAAGGTTTCCAGTCTGGAACCCGGCAAACCGAAAAAAGCGGCGCGCTGACGGCAAACCCTTCGAAAATAACGGTACATAAGAAAACCCTCCATTATTTTAGAGGGCGAAGAAGGACTTCTATTGTCTGCCGCATGGCGGCAGGATCGGGTTCAATACCTTCACCTGCGGTACAACTCATTCATAAATCGTCATGCCGTTAAAGATGCACAAGACCCTGCCGGGCCTGCGCTGCATCACCTGGCGGGCCGCGTGCAGAACGGCGCCACAGCTCACGGAGGCGGGAATCGCATCGGTGGTCAACACTTCACGGGCGGTCGTCGTTGCGTCTCCTGTCGTCACACTGAGAACTTCGTCTACGATATAAGGGTTATAGTTGTCGGGCAAAAAACCCGCCCCAAGACCCGCTATGCCGTGCTTGCCCGAAAACCCACCGGTCAGGGCCTGGCTTTCAAACGGCTGCACGGCAACCGTCCAAACATTGCCGGCCCAGGCTTTCAGGTATTCCCCCACACCGGTGATGGTGCCGCCGCTGCCGACGCCGGCCACGACGGCGGCCACATCCCCGTCCAAGGCCTTGAGGATCGCCGGTCCTGTCACCCGGCGGTGAAACTCGGGGTTGTCGTCATTTGAAAAGTAGTTTATGAAATAGCCGCCCTTTTCTTCACAGAGTTTTTCGGCTCTTTGAATGGTGCCGCTGCGGCCATACACATAGTTTGTCAGAACCACGCGCGCGCCCAGCTGTGTAAAATATTCCTGTCGCTCGGGGCTCACGGTTCCCTGCATCACAAGATACACAGGATGCCCGCTGTGTATAGCGGCCACGGTAAGCGCCACAGCGAATGTGCCGCTGGACGCCTCCACCACGGGTTGTCCCGGCTTCAGCAGGCCCTTTTCAACGGCCAGGGCAAGCATGCCCTCCGCCAGCGCATCTTTGGCGCTGCCTGTGCTGCCCCCGTAATTCAGGTACGCCAACAACTGCCCCTGCAGTTCGTGCCGCGTGGCGTACCCCTTGAGTTCCACAGTGGGACGTTCATATAATGTGCTGTAGATATTTCGTACCGGCTTGTCCATGAAAGGGCTCCTTTACAAGGCCACATCAATCTATCTTACATGGTACTGTTTGCCAATGGTACTGTCAAGCCGGTGGGAAAAAGGGGAGTGCTCCAAGTGTTTTAATACAAAAGGTTTTCGTGCCTTCCCCCCGCCATCGTTGGAGGAAGAGCACGTGAAATTTCCCCGATAAACAACGCGATGGGTACACTCCCCAGCCTGCCGTCGTTATTGAAAAGCGAGAGGCTTTATGTTATGATTACTCTCGCAAACGGATAGGTATTTCTGCTTGCCCACAGATGCGCCCTTAGCTCAGTTGGATAGAGCACCAGCCTTCTAAGCTGGGTGTCGTGCGTTCGAGCCGCACAGGGCGTGCCATAATAGGAATCGTCAAAAAACGTTGTGGCACTGCCATGGCGTTTTTTGACGATCGGATGTATACAGCTAAATGATCATGACCTCGAAAAGGAGTTTCCCATGAAAAAGCCCAATATTTATCGAATCAATACGGTGATCGACTGTGCTGTATGCGGGGCAGAGAAACTGGCTCGTTTTTATGCAGAGTTTTTAGGCTGGCAATACACCCACCCCTCGACCGAAGGCTGGGCGGCCATCACCGCGCCGGACGGTACGGTGTTTGCGTTCCAGGAGGTGGACGGATATACCCCTCCCGCCTGGCCCTGGGAAAAGGGCCGCCCCGGGCAGATGATACACTTGGACTTTTGGGTGCCGGCCGAAGAACTGGAGCAAGCGGTGGAATACGCGCTGCGTTTGGGTGCCACCATGGCGCCTGCGCAGTACTATAAAGGCTCGCGCACGTTGCTGGACCCGGCCGGGCACCCCTTCTGCATCGATACAGATTTGCCCGAAGATTGAGTGAAAAGGAGGCTGTGCGGCATATCATTACATAGGACAGAGAGGGTGAAGGCTATGGTAAAGCCGGAGAGGCTGAAACCGGGGGACTTGGTTGCCCTTGTCTCCTTGTCGTCCGGCATGGCAGGCGAAGAACTGTTTTCGCATAGGGTGGTTATCGGAACGGAGAGGCTTGAAAAAGAGTTTGGGCTTAAGGTTGTGGTGATGCCGAACGCAATGAGGGGAACCGAATATTTGGACCAAAACCCACAGGCGAGGGCCATGGACCTGATGGAGGCGTTTGAAGACAGCAGGGTAAAAGCAATCTTCACGATGATAGGCGGGGACGATACGATACGCCTGTTGCCGTACATCGATTTTGAGGTCATCAAAAACAACCCCAAAATCTTTATGGGATATTCTGATACCACGGTCAATCACTTCATGATGTATAAGGCGGGGCTGGTCTCGTTTTATGGACCCTGTGTATTGGCAGAGTTTGCCGAAAATGTCGCGATGCACGAGTATACGAAGCGGTATCTAAAGCAGGTTTTATTCGAAGACAACAGCATTTTGCCCTTCGCGCCAAGCCCTGAATGGACATCGGAATATCTCGATTGGGCGGACCCGGAAAACAATCGAATTCCGCGGAAAATGATAAAAGACGGCAAGGGTTATGAGCTGCTACAGGGAGAAGGAACCGTGCAAGGCACTTTGATAGGCGGCTGCGCGGATGTATTACCTATGGTCATAGGCACAGAGTTGTGGCCACGCGCAGAACAGTGGGAAGACAGTATCCTGTTTCTTGAAACATCGGAAGAAACCCCCAGCCCCAGCAGCCTTAGATACTTGCTTCGCGGTTTGGCGGCGCAGGGGATTTTTGCGAAAATAAAGGGCATTGTCTTTGGCAAACCGATGAAAGAAAAATACTATGAAGAGTATAAGGAGGTTTTGTTGCAGGTTGTTGGAAAAGAGGCCGGACGCGTGCATATGCCCATCTTGTACAATATGAACTTTGGCCATACGGCGCCCATTTGTACCCTGCCCTATGGTATAAAATCGGAAATCGAGTGCGAGACCAAGTCGTTTCGGCTGATCGAACCTGCCTGCCGCTGACTTGCTTTATTATAGTGAGAGTAACAAGCGCAAAGCCCGAGACAACTCCTCTCGTCTCGGGCTTTGTCATATGGCGGGAAATTCCAACGCAGGGAACGCCCCTCACTTTTCGGCCTTTTCGGGGTGTCCATGGTCTTTTTGCCACTGGTCCCACTGGCGGTAGCAGATGGCCGCCCTCTGCTTCTGGTCGGGCCATTTGTCCTTCTCTTCTTTGGTGATTTCTTCCATACAGCGGGAGATAAAGGTCTCCTTTTTCTCGTTTGCACGCGGCTTTGGTAGTGGCATGTTCTTTTCCTCCCTTTGTTTTACCCAAAAGAGTTTGCGAGGTTTTCAGCAAAAGGGTAACATTTTCCCAAGCTGTTTTTTTGTCTAACCCTGCATGGAGCGGGTTTTCATTGTGTGCCGCCCAGCAGAAACCTTTGCAATTCCGGTTTTGTCACACCGATATTCTCCGCGGCATCCAATCGCCCCGCACCCATGCGGAAGGCGGGCACCACCCATACGCCGCTTTGCTTATAGGCATAGTCGTTTGCCTCTTGCAGCTGTTTTGTATAGCGGCCCTGTTGCAAAGCGGCGAGAAAGGCCTTGGGTTCCAAAAGCCCATGCACGCACTGTGCCAGGGCCATGGGGTTTTCGATGTCCACCGTGTCGGCAAAAGCCGCCTCGTACATCCGCCTGTGGTACATCCACAGGTCGACACCCTGATTCTGCGCATAGAACATACCCTGAATGCAGAGGTCGCTGTGCGGGCCATACCGGTCGGGCCGGGGGTGTGCTTCACAGGGGCGCCAAAGGATTTCGATGTCCGCCATGGAAGCTTTGAGCTCCTCCAAATAGAGGTGCCCCTGCCTGCAATAGGGACAGGCATAGTCGAAAAACACTTCAAGTTGCCGCATTTTTTTCACCTTTTTTAGTATTGTCTAGACGACGATTTCCACACGACTGCCCTGCGGGCCCGAGAGCACATGGATTTGCTTGTCGATACGCGCCGCCAGTTCCCCCACGTGGGAGATGATACCCACGAGGCGGTTTTCGCCGGCCAGCACCTGCAGGGTATGGATGGCGGCGTCCAAACTCTCGGCGTCCAGGCTGCCAAACCCTTCGTCGATGAACATCGCGTCGATCTGCACGCCGCCGGCGTGCCGCTGCACCACGTCCGAAAGGCCAAGGGCCAGAGAGAGGGCCGCCATAAAACTCTCTCCCCCGGAAAGGGACTGTGCATCCCGCACCCTGCCGGTATACCGGTCTTCTACGTCGAGGGCAAGACCACTTTTGCCGCGCAGGGAGCCCGCCTGCCGCAGGGCCAGATGAAAGCGGTTTTGGGTCATCGAGCCCAATCGCAGGTTGGCCGCCTCGATGATCTGGCCAAAATACACCTGCTGAATCCAGGTCTCGAAGGTGATTTTGTCCTTCCCGCCAAGGGTTCCGTTTGCCGTGTCAGAGAGGGCCTTGGCGCTTCGGTAGAGCACTTCGGTTTTGCTTTGCTGTGCAGCAAGCGCTTCTATTTGTTCCTGTATGGTATGGTTTTGCTGTACAAAACCATACAGCGTGGCCGCGCTCTGTTTTGCCTGCTCATAGGCGGCCTGCAGCTCGGCTTCCCGCCGGGCCAGCGCGGGCAAATCTATCGGTACAAGCGGTTTTGTCTCCTCTTCCAACCTTGCTATCTCCGCCTCGGTTTGCCGCGCTTCTTCCCGGTACGACTGTAGCTTTTCCAGCATAGCCTCAATCTCTTCCCGGCTCGCGAGGGCGGCGTGGTATGCCGTTTCCCCGTCAAAGCGGTTTGTGCCCAAAGCCGTCAGATAATCCCCTTTTGCCTGTTTGGCTGTTTTTTGCAGCGCCTGCTGCCGGCGCTTTTTGTCCTGCAGGACGGCCCTTGTCTCCTGTGTGGCCCGCCGGGCACGCTCGAGGGTATCCTGCGCCTCCGAAAGCCCTTTTTCAGACGCTTCCAGCTCCGCTTGCACTTCCTGCCGCTTTTGCTCTGCCTGCTGCCGGGTGGCGTATTGCAGCTGTGCCTGCAGGCTGTTTTTTTCGCTCTCAAGACGGACTTTTTCCAGTTGCCATTGTTTCTGTTTTTCGTCAAGCTCCAGCAGGCAGGTGCTTTTGTCCTTTTCTTGTTCTTCCAGCGTCTGCAGGAGGCTCTCGGTTTCCCGCCATTTTTTCACCTGTTCTGCCAGCGCTTCCTGTTTCTCGAGGTTTTCTCTTTGCTCCCGTTCCCATCTCTGCCCGCACTCCGCCAGGGCACCTTGGGCATCTGCGGGCGGTGCGCCGTCAAGCAACTCGGAAAGCAGGCGCTGCAGCGAGGTGTCCTGTGTCTCCACAACCGCTTTTAAGGCACTGCTTTTCCGTGCGAGTGCCTCCCAACGCTCATGCGCCTGCGCCGCTTTTTCCCGGGCGGCCTGCACCTGGCTCTCTTTCGGCGCCTCGCCCGAAAGAGAGGCGGGGGCGGGGTGCTCTGTGGACCCGCAGACCGGGCAGGGTTCCCCCGTCTGTAACCCCTGCGCAAGCAGCCCGGCCTGCTCGTCCAAGAAGGCCCGTTCCAGTTTTCGGTGCTCCTGTTCAAGACATTCCTTTTCATGCCCTGCGGTTTTATAAGAGTGCTGCATTTTTTCAAGTTCGCGCCCGTGTCGCGTCTTTTCCTCCAGCAGGCTTTGCGCTTGCCGCACCTTCTGCAGGGTCTGCTCGGCCAGCTGCCCCTCGCTGCGGCACTGGGCCAGCTTTGCCGCGGCCTGGCCCAACCGCGCGTTTTCTTCCTGACAGTCCCGTTTTCCCTCTCGTATTTTGCCCAGTTCTTTCTCCAGGGTGCTTTTTTCGCGGCCGGCTTTTGAAAAGGCCTGCTCTGCCTGCGAAAGATGGGACAGGACGGACTGCAGCTGCACATACAGCGGCATGGCCTTCAAAAGCTCTTCGGAAAGGGAACGAAGGGCCTGTATTTTGTCCTTGCTCCGCTCCAGCACCGCCAGTTTCTCTGCGGCGCCGGCCTCGTCGGCTTCCCGCTCTGCAAGCTGCGCGCAGAGCACTTCGGTCTCTTCATAAATCTGCCTATAGTGACGTTCTTCCCGAAGATGGGTCTCTTCTTTTTCCCTCACCTGATAGAGTGCTCGTTTTGCGTCCGCGATACGCTGCTCGAGCTCGCGGAACGCCTCGGCCTTTAAGAGCAAATCGGCCCGCCTCGCCCTGGTCTTTTCCAGCTGAGCCAGGCGCGTTTCCCTCTCGCCGGCCAGCGCTTTTTCGCCGAGCAAACGGTCCAGCTCACGGCGTTTTTGCCCTTGCGCCTTTTCCGCGGCCTCTAAGGCCTCCCGCTGGCTATCAAGCAGCTCCTGCAACAGCTTTTGCAGAGAGCCCGTGTCGGGCAGGGTGCCGGGCACGGCTTGCTCCAGCCACTGCGCCAGCGGTTGCCCCGAGCCGTCGAGTTCCCCGGCGCGGATGCCCGCGGCAAGCTGAAGAATCGTTTTCGAGTCGGTCTCCAGGTCTTGCCGCAGACGGGCCGTCTGTTCTTTTGCAAACTGCTGAAAATCCAGGAAAATTTCGGTGCCGAACACACGGCGAAGGATCTCTGCGCGCTCCTCGGTTTTGCTTGTGACAAGCCGCAGGAAATCATTTTGTGCGATCATGATGAGCTGTGAAAACTGGGAACGGCTCAAGCCGATTAACGCCTCCACCCGCCGCGAGACCTCTTCGCTGCCACTGACGGTTTCGCCGCCGGGCAGCGTCAATTCCGCCGTGGCTACCTTGCGGGTCATACCTTTGCCATTTTTTTTGGGCCGCTCGTAGGAGGGGCTGCGCCGAAGCGTATAGGTTTCGTTTCTGTACGAAAAGGTGAAGGCGACATAGGTTTCCGTGTCGTTTTCGGCAAAATCGCTGCGCAGCATCTCCTTTTTGCGCACGCTGCCGCTGGGCTCGCCATAAAGGGCGAAGGAGATGGCGTCGAACAGGGTCGTTTTGCCCGAACCGGTGTCCCCCGAAACGAGAAACAGGCCGCTTTCTCCCAGTTTTGAAAAGTCCACGGCCACCTCGTGCGCATAGGGGCCAAAACCACAGAGAGTGAGGCGAAGGGGTTTCACAACCTCACCTCCCCTTCCCGCAACAGGCCCTGCAGCAGTTCCTGCTGTGTGCTGTCCAGCGGCAGGCCGTTTTGCGTGAGGTAAAACTCTTCAAACAGTTCCTGCGCACTTTTCTGCCGACGTTCCTCCAAAAGCGGAAAGCCCGCCTGCGTTCTGCTTCGCGTGTTTTCGTAGACAACCTCCATGACATTCGGGTAAAGGTGCCGCAACCGGCCCATCGCGTCGGGCGCCTCCAGCTCGTCTGTCAGGACCACGCGGAGATAGTCCTCAGCGTTTTGCTCTTTCGCCACCTCTTCCCGCAGCAGGGCGTCTAAGGGCCCGCCGATTTCCCGCATGTCCCGCAGCGGCGTGAGGGGCAAAGCGGTGATTTCGACCTTGCCTTCCTGGACATCCACCATGCAAAGGGATTTCTGATGGTTCTTTTCAGAGAAAGAGTATTTGAGAGGGGAGCCCGCGTAGCGCACGGTTTGCCTGCCCATGCGCTGCGGCGCGTGGATGTGTCCGAGGGCCACATAGGAAAAGGCGTCGAACAACCCCGCGTCCACCTCGTCCAGGCCCCCCACAGAGGAGACTTCTGAGTCGGACCGCTGCGGTGTTTGCCCCCTTGCAGTGACAAATTGATGCGCCACCAGGACACTGGGGCGCCCCGGTGTGACCGGCCTTGCCGAGAGCGCCAGACGGACGGCGTCCAGGTAGCTCTCCACATTTTCTTCGGGGAAAAAGGGCCTGACCGTAGCCGGGCGCAGAAAGGGCAGGAGGTGAAAATCTACCAAAAGGCCATCCTCTTCCAGTGTGACCACCTGGGCTTGTCCCGTGAAGGGTCCGTAGCTGTACACCTGGGAATCCTGCAAAAGCCGCCCGGCGAAGCCCAGGCGCTCGGGTGAATCGTGATTCCCGGCAATGGCCAGCACGGCGGTCTTTTGCCCGGCCAGTTCGGTCAGGAAGCTGTCGTATAGGCGCACGGCCTCGGCCGGGGGGGAGGTGCGGTCATAGATATCGCCGGCCAGCACGACGGCCTTCGGGGTGTACTCTTTTACCAGCGCGGCCACCTGGTGCAGGATGTGGCGCTGGTCTTCCAGCAGGGAAAACCCCGCGACATTTTTCCCGATGTGCAGGTCCGCCAAGTGAAAAAATCGCATGTGTTCCAACTTTCCCATTTTCTTGTATTGTAGCATACCCGCAGAGGCGAGGTAAAGGAACATACAGCACGCACCTCCGGTTTTTCAAACGGAGGTGCGTGCTATCATAGATATGCAGGTTTAGCCCGGCGCACAGGGGTCGGTGCGGCGGCGGCGCATCAGCTTTCCGCGCTTGGCCATTTTATCGTCATACATAAGGCCGTCGGCCCTCTTCACGAGTTCGTCAAAATCGTCCCCCTCAAAGGGTACGATGCCATAGCTGAAAGAGAGTTTATAGGGTTTTTCCTTTTTGGCGTTTTCCCTGTCCATATCCTTTTGGATTTCGCTGATGGTCTGCCGGGCCAGATCGGGCGTTTTTTCAAGCAGGAGCAGGAATTCGTCCCCGCCCCAGCGGCAGAGGATGTCGTCTTCGCCCATCCAGGCTTTGATCATCCTCACCGTATCCTGCAAGAGCGCGTCCCCCATGGTGTGGCCGAAATGGTCGTTCGTGTGCTTGAGCCCGTCCACATCCAGAAAACATAAGCTGGCGGGGATACCGCTATTTTGCCGAAGGCGCTGTTCCAGCTGTTTGCCGCCCCATTCGCGGTTGCTGACGCCGGTCATGGTGTCTGTGGAGGCATAGTACTGCAGCTGTTTTTCATGCCGGATACGCGCCGAAATATCGGTAGAGGTTTGCACATGCACGAAACTGCCGTCGATCCACCGGATGATGGTATCCTTTGAAAGATAGGTCTTTCCCATCACCTCGAAGGTGTTTTCCCAGGAGTAGGTGTCCGAGCGGTTGTTGTCCGTGTTCATCTTAAGTTTGGGAATGGGGCAGTAGGTGCAGGGGTTTTCGGAATGCAGGCGGAACACATCATAACATTTTTTCCCAAGCAGCTCTTCGGGTCTTCGGCCCAGCTGGTCGGCCAGCTTCTGGTTCACATACACCAGGCGATAGTCCTCCAGGCTGTTTGCATAGATCAAGTCGTCAGAGCTGTCCATGATAAGTTTCAGCGCCTCAAAGCTGTTTCTGCTGCTGCGTTCCGCGTTCCTTCGCTTCACAAGCGTACCCAGCAAGGCGGCGATGCTTTTCAAAAACAGCACTTCCCGCGTGGTCCAGCGGCGTGTGCGCACACAGTCATCGAAGCCCACATAGCCGAGGGCCACCTCGCGGTCAAAAAACGGAATCAGCGCAAGGGCCAGGATGCCCTGCTGTTTGAGGATTTCACCCGAGCCGTCGGTGATCTGGTCTACGTCCTCCACAATAAACATTCCCGACTCGATGATATGGTCGTAGGGGTAGTCCTTCTTGTCCAGGTTTTGCAGGTCCTGGATGGCGGGTTGTATGCCCTCGGCGCACCACTCGTAGGTGTTGCGCGTCGTGTTTGGGTCAATCTCCTCGAAGATATACACCCTGCTGACGTCCATATACGCCCCGGCCAAGTTGATGACCAGCTGCAGGGCATCGTCGGCGTCGCCGGCCAGCAGCGAGGCGTTGAGAAGGTTTAAAAACTGGTCGCTTGTGTCCGCCTGAGAAATCTCTTCCTCTTCGCTGCGTTTGATCAAATAGAGCAGGAAGTGGTCGTTTTCCTCTTGCACATTGATGGCACAACCCAAAATATCTACGGGGAGAATGGTATAATCCTGTGAGACGACGTCGACCTGGTAGTTGCTTACATATCCAGAATGGTTCAACATCCGCCGTACAGCGTCAAAGCCCTCCTCCGTGCGAAACTTCACAAATTCCTTCAGGTTGCCATAGGTGGCCTCCCGGTAGAGGATGTCGACCGAATAGGTGGGCATGAACCAGAGTGCGGCGGGCTCATTGCAATAGACGACAGGCAGCCCTTCCCTGTTTTCGCACACCACAACAGGTGTCTGTAATTTGTCGAATAAATTGCCGAAATCCCTCTGTTCCACGCCGCGTTACCCCCCGGTTCTTGGCACGCAACAAAGCGTGCTTTCATACGTTAATTATAGTGTAGAACTAGGAATCTGTCAAAGCTCTCTGAAATCCATTTTTTTCGAGCACAAGTGGTTTTTATAATTGGAGTTTCCTGCGCGCGGAAATATGGATTGCCAGGGGGAAACCACTAGAGCGCCGAAAGCCGAAAAGACAGGAGAATTTACCCCTGCGCCTTTCGGATGAACTCTTCCAGCTGGCCGATACTGCGCACGGCACCGTTGGCGCCCAACGAGGCGACCGTGATGGCCCCGGCGGCGTTGGCAAGCTGTGCACAGCGGCGCAAGGGGTACCCCTTGGCTTTTGCGTAGAGGAAAGCGGCCGAAAAGTTGTCTCCCGCCCCCAGTGTGTCCACCTCTTTGGAGGGGTAGCCCGGCACGTGTTCCACACCCTGTGCGTCCCCGATCATGCACCCGTCGCCGCCCAGCTTGATGACAGCGTTTTTCACGCCGAGCGACAACATTTTCTGGATCATCTCCGCCGGTTCGCTCATGCGCAGCAAGAGGGAAATTTCGGACTGGCTGGGCGCGAAAACATCGAGCAAGGGCAGCAGGTGGGAAATGGAGTCGATCGAGTCGGACGCATGGACATTGGTCGTGTCTGCAAAGGTGAAAGCGCCGTGCGCATGGGCGCGCTCCAGGACCGTTTGCACAGAGAGGCCCGGCAGGGCAAAAAGGCTGTGCAGGCTGACGAATTTGGCGTCGGCAAAAAGGGAAAAATCGATGTCTTCCACCGAAAGGCGGGCGTTTTCTCCGGCGTTGAAGAGGTAGTTGCCCGCGCCGCCGCCCTGCCTTATGAGCGCCACGTGGGTGCCGGTGTGGCCGTTCTCAATGCGTGAGACATGGCTGCAGTCTACCCCGGTGGCCGAGGTGGCCTTTAGGCAAAAGTCCCCGGCGGGGTCTTTGCCCACCCGGCCGATCAGGCAGACATCCATGCCGAGGTATGCCATGGCGGTGGAAGCGTTCTGGGCGTCCCCGCCCGTGTTCATGCGAACGGGGGGGATATGGGACTCCTTATGTTCCAGCATAGACGTGAGGAAACCGTCCACACTGATGTCGAAATTGATCTGCCCGATTACGATACCGTCCATCGAGATTCTCCTTTTTTGCTGTATTCGAAAATAGACTCTCTCCACTAATATAGTATCTTTTTTGGGGGGACAAAACAAGAGGGAGTGGCCCGCGGCCCTGTTTACGAAAGGAATCTCATCTGCTTTTCCCCCGCCAAAGGACACCCCATAAAAAATCTGGTACAAATTTGTAACCGAAATCAACATGTTTTTACATATTTACAGGCTAAAATGCTATTGTATAAGTAAGATTATTGCCTTAGGCCGTATTTCCGAAAGGTTATTTCTAATGAAAAAAGACGCTAAAGGCTCCAAGCCTAAAAAAACTGATCCCGCTCTTCGCAGCTACGAGCGCCCACCGGCTACCCGGGGCAGGGGGCAGGCGGGAAAAGAGACACAAAAAATAGAACCTGCCAAGCCTGCGCCCTCGGTGTCTTCGCCCTCGTCCCCCGCCAAGGGGAAAAAGCCGAAGAGCGGCAAGGCGGCTATACGTCCGCGAAGCCGCATTGGAAAAGTGTTCCGCACCTTCTTTTTCCTTCTTTTTTTGTGTGTGGTGGCGTTTGGCTTCTATCTTGCTGTCATCATTGCAAAGGACACCATCGACGACGACATCATCCTGAACCTGGACGACCTCAAAACGCCCCAAACCAGTTATATTATGGCGCAGAACGAATCCGGCGAGTGGATCGAATATCAAAAACTGTCGCGTGAGCAGGACAGCACCTGGGTGGAGCTGGGCGAAATGTCCCCCTATGTGATCGACGCCGCCATCGCCACCGAAGACAGGGATTTCTATAACCATGGCGGCATAGCCGTGACGCGTACGATCTACGCGGCGCTGAACGAAGTCTTTGCGTTTGAAGACACCTTCGGTGCTTCCACCATTGACCAGCAACTCGTGAAAAACCTCACGGGGGACAAGGAGGTAGCAGACGAAGAGGGAAACAAATCGGTCGGTTACCGGCGTAAGGTGGTGGAGATATGGCGCGCTTTGGGGCTGAACATCCGTTATTCCAAGGACACAATCCTCGAGGCATACCTGAACACAATGCCCCTCTCGGGCACCATAGCGGGGGTGCAGGCCGGGGCACGGGAATATTTCAATAAGACCGCCGCGCAGCTCACCCTGCCCGAGGCCGCGCTGATTGCGGGCATCACCCAGGCGCCGGCGCAATATAACCCCTACAATAACCCCGAAGCCGCGAAAACGCGCCGGGACAATGTGCTGTACTTTATGCTCGAAAACGGGAACATAGGCCAGGAGGAATATGAGGCGGCCGTGGCCACCCCGATTGATCTGTATATGGGCCCGCGCCAATACGACATCAATGCCCAGGTGACCGGCGTGACCAGCTATTTTTCAGACACGGTGTTCGAGGCCGTCGTAAACGATTTGGTGGCGCAGGGTGTCGTCGCCTCGCGCGAAGCAGCTATCACCTATTATTACACAGGCGGCCTGCGCATCTACGCCACGGTGGACCTGCGCTTGCAGGATGAAATGGAGCGGGTGTATGAACAGGGCTGGGACGAGGACGGCCTGTTCCCGGCCAGCGTGTATGTGGTGGACGAAGAGACCGGCGAAGAGGTGCACCCGCAGAGCGCGATGGCCGTGGTGCGCCACGACGGCTCGTTGGCGGGCGTGGTGGGGGGCCTGGGGAAAAAGCAGGAGAGCCTTGGCCTCAACCGGGCCACACAGTCGCCCCGGTCCATTGGCTCCAGCATGAAACCTCTTGCCGCCTATGCCCTGGGTATCGATTCCGGGATCATCAACTACAGCAGCCCGGTTGCCGACACCTATGTGGACGAAGAGGAGAAGTGGCCGGTAAACTATGGGCCCACCAACCCCACAGGCCGCAATGTGCTGGTGTGCGACGCCCTGGCACAGAGCCTCAAC
This sequence comes from Ruminococcaceae bacterium OttesenSCG-928-I18, assembly GCA_030266325.1. Taxonomy (GTDB): domain Bacteria; phylum Bacillota; class Clostridia; order Oscillospirales; family Ruminococcaceae; genus JAAYCI01. Next base: position 733 of record JAJDHT010000054.1, on the reverse strand, counting down.
ACCGTGGCGGCGCATATCGGCGAAGACGTGGGGATCCAGAATATGTACGATTTTCTCTCCGGGCCGCTGGAGATCAGCACCATGGTGGGAGAGGGCGCCGTGAATGACCTCGGTTTGTCCTCCCTGGTGCTGGGCGGCATGACGAACGGAATCACCGCGGCGGAACTGGCCGCGGCCTACACCATGTATGGCGGTGGGGAAGGGTACGGCGTGCACACCACGCTGCACAGCTACACCGAAGTGCGGGATTCGGACGGCAATACGGTGCTCGCGCCCGAGGTCAATACCATCCAGGCCGTGAAACCTTCCACGGGTTATATCATGAACCGGCTGATGCGCAACGTGCTGACCAATAGCGGTGGCGTGAGCGGCACCGCCAGCGGTATGGCACTGCAAACAACGGACTCCGTTGGCAAGACCGGAACCACCAGCGACGACAAGGACCGCTGGTTTGTCGGGGTCACCCCGGAGTATATCTCGGCGGTCTGGTGGGGCTACGACACCAACGAGCCCATACAGTGGTCCCCCAGCGCCTACACAAACCCACCGGTGAACGTGTGGAAAACCGTCATGGACACGGTGCAGGAGGGCACGGAAAACACCGAGTTTGCCGACCCGCCCGAAACCGTGGTGCAGCGTGGTTTCGTCCGCGGCACCGGCCAGTTGATCGCCGGCGGCTACAACGGGGGCCAGACCGGCTGGTATGACGTCGAGCAGCTGGACAACGCCGGGG
>JAJDHT010000053.1 GCA_030266325.1 Ruminococcaceae bacterium OttesenSCG-928-I18 | reverse complement strand
CCCAGCAGGCGGGGAAGCTCCCGCTGGCCTGAAAAAAAGTTGCCCAGAGAATAAAAAACCGTCATCTCTCCGCCGTCCGGCCGCTTCTGCACCTCCAGTGGCTGCAACACGTGTGTCCCCTGCCCGATCACCACATCGACGCCACACTCGGCAAACAGCGCCGCCCAGCCGCGCTGCACATCATTCGGCACATAGTGGTATTCACTGCCCCATCGCACGAAAACAATCACGAAATCATTGTCTTTTCGCGCGATCTGCAGATTTCTTCGAATGCGGTCCCGGTAGCGGGGTTTCAGCAGATCAATGAGGTAATGGGCGGACGGCGGACGAAGATGGAAATTCAGCATGGAGGTATAGTTAAAGAGCGCGACGCGGGTGCCGCCGAGCTCGGCAATGGTGGGGCCGCCCGCCTCTTCGCGGGTGGTGTGAACACCCAGAAGCAAAGTGTCCGGGTGGTTTTCACGCCAGTAATCGATCGTATAGCGTAACGCGCCGGGGCCTTTGTCGAGCATGTGGTTCGTGGCGCCTGCGATGGCGGAAAAACCCGCCGTCACCAGTGCGTCGCCTGCCGCGGGCGGGGTGCCAAACAGAGGAAAGCCGGAATACTCCGCCGCATCCGGCACGAAAACGGTCACCTGTGTCACCGCCGCAAGTGCGGCGCCGCGCAGCAGCGGCGCCACCGGCGCATAGATGTTGTCGAAACTGTACCCACCCGGTACGGCACATGCGTCCAGCACCAGATCATGCAGCAGATTGTCGCCCACAGCACAAATACGTACATCGGCCACCCCGGATCCCCTCTTTCCTGTGGGTTCCGCGAAAAGATTGGTTGTTATCGGCGGCGCCCTTTCGGTTATTATATCATATCGCCACCAGTGAAACCATAAGGATTGGGCATACCTGACATGATCCTTTTATGCTATTATCAATGGTTCATAGACAACCCTGTTTCTTCCTGCAGTCTTGGCCTCATAAAGACATTTATCAGCACGATTCAGAATCAAATCGATCTCTTCGTCTGCCCCGGCCTGCACAAGCCCTATACTCACTGTGATTTGTGCGCCGTTTGAGAAGGCAATTTCACTGACCGATTGCCTTATGCGTTCGGCAATCTCCTCTGCTTTTGACAATGTTATATCTTTCAGTGTCACGACAAATTCTTCCCCTCCGGTACGCGCCAGAATATCATCTTTTCTCAAATTGCCTTGCACCGTAGAGGCAAAGCGCACGAGCACTTCATCTCCGAACCCATGGCCCCATGTGTCGTTTACGTGCTTAAAATAGTCGATGTCCATCATCATGACACACAGACGCTCTTCTTTTCCACGTTCGCTTTCAAGAAAACGGATGAGAAAACGCCGATTGTACGTATTGGTGAGCGGGTCCCTGTTTGTCAGGTTTTCAAGTTTTTTATTTGCACGCTCCTCTTTTTTAAGCAGATTACGAATCCGGGTCTGTTCTTCTTCAAATGTGTTTTTTATATAGGCCCCTAAGATAGCGATGCCCGACACGGCCAATAGGAGCGCCACCATATAATCTAGAAAATTGGCTTGCTCGCTTTCATGGGGAACGACGATGTGAGGGTATTTATATTGCAGAATACAGGCAATGGCCAAAAGCACAAGGTTCGATGCGACAAGGCAGACACGGGTTTTACCACTGAACACGATCGCGATAAGAAAAACCGCCAAGAGAGCAAAAAGCCCCGCGGTTCCTTCATACCCGGCGGTCTGAAAAAAGAGAAAAGGAATATAGAGGAAGGACACAAATAACAACAGCGGTTTGACAATAGCCATACGTGTTTGTATGGGAATAAAAAGTACCAAAACACAGAAAAAGATAAAACCCCACTGGAAGATAATACCAAATGTCCCTTTGTGTAACAGAGTATTGGTCGTGGCGGAGACGACCGAAATCAGCAGACATTCGAAGAAGAAGATCATATAGATTCTATAGTTAAATGGCAGGTTTCTTCCAAAAAAATTTCGAACAAAGAAATTCCTGATGTTCCTCATCGCGTTTCCTCAATGTTTCCATTTTTCCGCACTGCATTTGACAGATGAGTGGATGAAGCCTGGTTCTATTCTTCTGAAACGGAGCCGTTCATTCCCCCAGATACCCCATAGCCCAGCCGTGGGCAGGGTGCTTCCTTACCGTCTGCATTCGAAATGGCAATTCGCTATTTGCGCCTAGCGCCTCTGCTGCGGCGGTCATACTGCTTCTGTGAATACATGCGCTTGTCCGCCTCATGGATCAGTGTGTTCACATCCTGCTCCGGCTGCGTTTTGGTGACACAGCCGAGCGCAATCGACGCACCTATAAATTTCTTTTCTATTTTTTTCAATTCCGTGTGGATGATATTCACTGTCATCTGTGCTTCGGTGGCATTGTAATGTGGCAGTACCACAATAAATTCGTCGCCGCCAACGCGTGCTGCAATGCCCTCTTCAGGGCTTGCGTTCATCAATACCTCAGCGATGTTTTTCAGCAGCGCATCCCCCTGTTTGTGCCCAAGCTCGTCATTTACCTGCTTGAGCCGGTTTACATCCCCCACGATGAAGGAAAGGGGGATATTTTCCGGCCTGTCTAGCTCGACAATTTTCTGCTCGAACGCCCTTCTGTTGGGGATGCCGGTAAGCACATCCACCTCGGCTTTCCACTGCAGTTCGTCCACCTTTTGCCTCAGGCCTGTGATGTCTATCATTACAACATAACTTCCCAGCAGTTTTCCCTTTTTGTCAATCAGCTTCTTACGGACCTGCTTAAAAACCACATACTCTCCATTCAGGCGTAAAAAGATATGGGGCAGTCCGTCTTTCGCAAAACCCTCCTTGACCGTGCCGCCAAAGTTGGTAATGGCACTGGACACATCCCCCAAGGCCATGGAATGGATTTCTTCGGGCCGGGCCCCCAGCGTCTCCACCATGTCTTTCGCGGCCTGGTTCATGTCGAGGATATACTCCTGCTGGTTCATAATGAAAACGGGAAATTCCATGTTGTTATATAAGGCTTTCCTCGCGGCGGTCAAAAACGCCACCGCCGGGTTGTTGACAACGGCAAAATACAGCGCAACCATGGACAGGCAGACCCCGATCACCGTGCTGTCCATGATTTCGTCGGGAACATTGTACGAAGGGATGTTGCTAAGATAAGCTATGCCGATGCCGGCAATCAATAAAACGGACGGGATCCGAAACTCCTTCGGCTGTTTATTGTACTGCCAAACCACCACCGCGCAGCAGGCGGCAATCAGCACATAACTGTATCCCGCATGAACGTAAAACCAGGCATTCCATGTGTGGCTTGTGATGTGCAGCGGGTAGAGCTGAACCACCGTATATCCCGACTTCATCAGCCCATTGAGCGAAGGCACCACCGAGATAACCGTTGTAATCATAGGGATGATGCTCAGCAGGATATAGCCCCTCTCGCGCGGGCGCCTTCCCCCGCGGTAAAAGCGCAGGGTAAATTGAAGCAAAAAGACCGGCAGAAAGGCAATGAAAGGAAAAGCCAAGACATCCGTATACTCCACCCGTTGGGCATCATCGTTAACATGATATATAATATTCGTTATGAGCCAGCCGATGACACAGGCCGAGATCCAGAAATAGGTTTTCGACAATCTGTCGTGTAACCTATTCACGGCAAAAGAGATGGTGGTGGCGACAACCATGACCGCCAGCGCTGCATATATTGTGATGAAGACAGCATCCGTTATCAAAACAAACACCTTCTATTGGGGATGCAGTGATATGGGAGGCCACAGGGCCAAACAAGTATTCTGTAATGTTTCCAGCCATATATGTATCCGTTTATTCCTCTCGAGCGGGGTCTTATTTCCCGTCCTCCAGAGGAGCTTCTCTTTCCGCTTCGCGGAAATTCAGCTTCTCGCTTGCTGCGGAAAAGGCGCTTCACTGGTTATGGTGAATGCGGGGCAGAAAATGGCGTTGGTCGCTCAAATATCATTGTTCTTGGCCAGAACGATCAGGCAGAGCAGGCAGAGGTTGTGCAAAATGATCAGCTCCTCGGGCAGCCACACACGCTCGGAGGAGCTGTCGTACCCGGCAAAGCCCAGTATTTCGCCTCGTTGCTTCATTGGCATGGACACGATGGACTGTATCGCGCCGCGCCGGCCTGCGTCGTCCAGCCGCTCTTTCAGGTTGTCCGGCAGCTGCACTTCCTTGGTGACCATCACCACCTCGTTCTCCTGAAGCACCTGATAAAAACCGTCGGTAGAGCCGTCCATCTTCTGGAACAGGTGCTTTTGCGGGGCGATGCCGTCGGCACACCACTCGTATTTTTCGCTGAAGACGGCCCCCTCTTCGCGCAAAAAGACATACACCCGCGTCATCTTGAAATGAAGGCCCACGGTTTCCATGATTTTACGCAGCGCCACCTCCGCGTCCTCCTCGTCCAGGATATGGCCGATACACTTGCTTTGGATATCAAACAGGGCGGGCGTAATCTTATACGCCTGCTTGCTATTCATCCATTGCCTGAAAGGCACCCCTCCCGTCATGTGCTCGTTGAACACCGGCAGGGGCGTGAGGAAGTGGTCTCTCAGTTGGTATATGGTTTCGCTGCTCATCGGCTTGCCGAAAAGATATCCCTGTATGATGTCGGCGCCGTTTTTCACGACACTTTGCAGCTGTTCCTGGGTCTCGATGCCCTCGGCAATCAGCTGCATGTTGTTGACGTGTGCCGTTTCCGACATAATATAGTAAAAATACTGCACATAGGTGTCGTTCTCGATGTTTACAGAGAACTCTCTGTCTGTTTTGAGCATGTCCACAGGCAGGTTTTTGAGGTTGGAAAACCCGGAGTAACCACTGCCAAAGTCATCCAGCGCAAACTTCACGCCTTTGCCGCGCAGTACGTCGATGGATTGCATCGCCGATGTGTTGAAGGAAAACTGCGTACTTTCGGTGATTTCCAGCATCAGTTTATGTGCGGGATACTGGTGCTTTTCCAAAGCATCCAGCACTGTGCGCACATAGTTGTGCCGGTTCATCTGCAGGGAAGAGACGTTGACCGAGATAAAAAACTGGTCGATTTCATCGAGGTGCAGCATCTTGCAGGTTTCAATCGCCTTGTTGAGAACCCAGGTGCCCACTTGATGAATCAGGCCCATCTCTTCCACTTCCTCAATGAAGATGCCCGGCGGCACCTGCCCGATGGTGGGGCCCTTCCACCGGCAGAGCGCCTCCAGCCCCCGCCAGGTGCTGGTAACGGGGTCGACAAGGGGCTGAAACTCCAGATAAAAACCCAACATGTCGGAAAGAATACAGCTTTTGAGCTCCATCTGCAGCCGCACCTGCTCCTGGGTCAGCCGGTCCTGTTCCGAGGTGAACAGGATGATTTGCCGCTCCCGTCTTGATATTTCCAGCGCCTGATCCAACAACTCCAGCAGCTCGTGCCTGTATTCATATTCAAAATCCGCCAGGATCGCGATAGATGCCTGGACAAAGATGTCGTGGTTATGGCCCTCTGCCTCCAGCTTCCACGGCTTGCCAAAGCGCGCCTCCATCTGGAACGCATATTGCCGCAGCAATTCGATATCGATGTTTTTAAAGGCGAGGCAGAACTGGTCACTGTCGATCCGGTACAGCGTGCTGCCCGGAAAACCGCGTACCCATTTGGCAACGGCGGCAAGCAGCGCATCCCCCACCTTGCGTCCATAGGCGCGGTTGACCTTGCGCAGCGAATGGATATCGTAGCATAAAAAGCTGAAGCTGGCAGTCCCTTCACCTACCTCATCGAGGTCTTCGGCAAGCTGCTCGGCGGTGGAGATAGTCTGCAGGAAGCCCTGATGTGTTTCTGCTGTGTTATTCATGGTAAAAACCTCCGACAGAAAGATAAACTCGCACGGTTCACACCCTAAGTGTATAGGAGATGGGCGAAGCAAGGGTACCTAAACGGGTAGTGCGGCAAAATCGGCACATAATCTGCCGGCAAGGGGGTTTTGCGCTGGCCAGCCCCCACAAGTCGGCAATGAAGCGCACTGCCCGCAGCTGGGCTACGGGGTATCGGCGCCACGGACCGACAAGTCCGCCCCAAGGGGCGGGGTATGAGACCCCCGCTAGTGGGGAATAAAAAACAGCCAAAGCGCATACGGCTTTAGCTGCATCAATGTGGTTTTTTCGGCCTTTTCCCGGGCGGGAAAACGGCGTTTAGAACGATGGACCTCTGGCCTACTACATGGGAACAGAATGGTGTCGCGCCCCGCCCGCTACCGAGGAGAGGTCCTCTTCGCTGAGCATGCCCTTTTTCATCTCTTCGACGCGGCTCCAAAGCTCGCCGAGCAGGTCTTCAGACAGGTCCACCCCTTTGGTCGCAAAGGCGTCCCGCACTTCACCGGCATTGCTTTTTTGCAGCAGGGCCTCTAAAAAGGTTTTGTCCTTCATCAGTTCATTCACTTGCTCTTTCATTATAACACCTCATCCGTTTCCATTTTTGGGGGAGCATTCGGGCCGTATTTATATCTCCTGGTTATGTATACACGAAAAACCGGGAGTGTTACAGGATTTTTACACTTTTTTCTTCTGCAGCGGCAAAACCTGCTCCGATTGTCCACTTTTGTTTGTTAAATCGTAAATTTTTTACATTGTAAAACAGGGCGCAGGGCAAGGCGACGATAGAGTGTCTTTTCCCTCTTTTTGTGCTATAATGCGCCCAGTGAAGATTACGGTATTTTTTCAAAGTGAAAGGGGATTCGTATGGGACGCGACAAGCATTTCTTCCGAATAGAAAACCCGTCAGATGATTTTCCCTATTATAATGGAAAACCCGTGTCGGTCGGGCTTTTCGGCTGGGTCATCATCCTGGCTTTTCTGGTGCTCAGTTTCCTCTCTTTGCGGCTACATGGGCTGCTAAACTTTTTGCCCGACGCGGCGTCAAAGTCGATCGCCGTGTTTGTCATGCTGGCGCTGAGCGCCCTCGGGCTGATTTTGGTCACCCGCAAACACTGGGTGTGTATCTTCCGAAAATTCCATGCCAGAAACATCAAAACCGTGCTGCTCTGCCTGGTTGCCTCCTATGTGCTCAGCTTCGTTGCGGCAAAGCTTGTGGCCCTCGTTGCGCCCACCTCGGCAAATCCGCAGGCGGTGGCCTCCCATTCGGGGGTGCCGGCCTTTTTGTTCTCCCTTTTCCAGGACCTCTTCCAGCTGATGGGCGAGGAGTTTCTCGCCATTTTGCCTTTTTTGGCCATCCTGCAGCTCGGGTACACGGTGTTCAAATGGAGCCGCAAGACCTCCATTGTGGTGGCCACCATCGCCTCCTGCGTGCTGTTTGGCCTGCTGCACCTGCCCACCTACAACTGGAACTGGATGCAGTGTATTTTCGCCATTGGTTTGGCGCGGCTTCCCTTCACGCTGGGCTACATCGCCACAAAGAATATTTTCGTGTCCTTCCTGATCCACTACCTCTTCGACAGCCTCATCTTTATTTTCATGTTCGCCCTCTCCTCCTATGTCGACCTCTCCACGGTTTTACCCGCGTAGCAGCCGCGGCGCCTCCCTTTTCCCAGTGGTTCACTATGTAACATTTTCTTTACAGATTGTCCCTTCTTTTGAAACCTTTCTTTGCTAAAATAGGTACAGTAAGAACATCGCAAAAACGAAAGAAGGTTTCTGGAATGGGCATACTATCCTGGATTTTGGTGGGTGCTCTTGCGGGCTGGCTTGCCGGCCTCATCGTAAAGTGTAACGGCATAGGCATGTTTATGAGTATTGTCGTAGGTGTTGTGGGCGCTTTTATTGGCGGGCTCATTATGAACCTGTTTGGCAGAGTGGGTATCACAGGGTTTAGCCTGTGGAGCCTGCTTGTGGCCGTGATCGGCGCCATACTTTTGCTCAGTCTTGTTGGGCTGCTCAACCGAAGCAAAGCGTAAACGGTTTCCAAACGTCACTCTTTCCCCACCCAGTCCCCACCCGTACCCCACCCACTCATACGGGTGGGTTTTTGTTTTATAGAAACCCTTTATGCCAGGGTGATCGCCGCAAAAAAGACAGGCCCCGAAACGTTCCGGGGCCCGCCTTTTTTATGGAGAGAAGAGGAAAAAGAAGTCTGTCCTGTGTGGAAACCGTTGCTCGGTCACGGCGTGCCTTTTGGCTTGGTCGCGCTGCTAGCTGAGCTTGCTCTCCGGGGCATCCTCAATGGGTTTGGCCTCCTCCCCGCGCATGTCGGCCTGGCTGTCATACTCTTCCCGTGTCATGGTGTCGGCCACCTCCACATTGATGGAAGTCACGCGCAGGCCGACATTGTTCTGGATTGCGGCGGTGATGTTTTCTTCGATCTCTTTTGCAATTTTGGGGATGTTTTTGCCGCTTTCCGTCACCACCTTCATCGAGATGGCCACTTCGTCATTCTCAAGAAGGTCGATATTCATACCTTTGCTGGGGTCTTCGCCCTCGCTGAAAAACCCGGCCAGGCCCCCACCTTTTACCGAGAGAAGGCCGTCAATTCCCAATACGGCGTCCCCCGCCAGTTTCTTAACCACCTTGTCGTCCACCTTGACGTTCTGGGGGATGGGTTCAAATTCCTGTTTGCCGGCAGTGTTCATGTTCATTTCAGCCATTGATTTCTCCACCTTTCTGTTCTGTTGTCTTTCCGTCCATCGGTTCTCTATGCAACCACTTTACCATGTTTCCACAGCGAAAAAGTTAGGATATTGTCGATAAAATATGAAAATAGTGCAAATAAACGCGATTTTGGTCAAAAGGCCTGTGAACATTCTTTGACCATCAGACAGGAAAAACCCGCCCGCTTTTGCAAAGCGGGCGGGCAGAGACTGTAGACAAAGTCCGTCCAATGACAGGTTTTTGCTGTTTTACGCCTCTTCTTCTGCGGGCTCCGGCTCGGCGCTGTTCGCCTCGCGGTTGATGGCAACCAGCAGCTTGTTGTACCAGACCAGCGCGTCGATGAAGGCGGCGCTCACCACATTGATGTTCGTATTGTTGCGGATCATGATGATGGAGGCGCGGTCCCAGTCGGCGTGTTCATAGGCGTCAATCAGTTCCATCACCTTGTACAGGGTGCCTTTTTTCTCCACAAGGGCGTCCTTCACGATGTCGTCTACGGCCAGGTCGCTGATGGCCTCCGACATCGGTTTTTGCACGATGATGTCCAGCAGGGAGAACAGCCCCGTCAAGAACAGGCTGTAGCGCACGTCAAACAGGTCGAAGGCCGGGGCCAGGTTTTCGGCAAACTTGGCGCGGATCATGGACACGCGTGTGATTTCGGTGGGCCGGTCCTCGGCCAGGGACACCGAGATGGCCACCGTGGCCCAGCGCCGCACCTCCAGCTGGCCGAGGATGGCCACGGCGTTTTCGATGGAGTCCACCTGACGCGACAAACCCACGGCCCCCGAGTTTATGAACCGCAGCAGCGACAGGGTGAGCGCGGGGTCCCGCGCGATGATGCGGGTGATCTCGCTGAGCTCGAAATCCTCTTCGCTGACGCGTTTGAGCAGCTGCAGCGCATTGATTTTCAGCGGCGAGAGGTCCCGCAGGCCCTCGGTGATAGGTTGTTTGAAGAAATCCCCGGTAAACAGGGCGCTGTTGCGCGAGGACAGCATATGGAACGCGTCCATGTCCGGCACGTTCGAGATGATGATCCTCATCCTGCGCATCTCACGGTTCATGGTTTTGAGCTGGATGGAAAACTGGGGGTCCTTACAGTCGAGGATGATATAGTCAAGATACTGTAAAAGAGGATTATCCGTGCCTTCGCCGGGGTAGCCGTCCATGGCAAAATGGTACCCTTTGTCGTGCAGTTCGGCGCATTTTTCGCTGACATCCTCCGCCACAGGGGTTTTGGAGGGCAGCACACAGACCATCTGGTCCAGGTTGATATCCACCCTTGTGGGCATGCCGGATAAAAGCTGCAGGCCGTTCACATCCACGAACAGGGGTTTGTCCCCGGCAAACGCCTCCAGCCCGATCATCTGTACAAGATCGAGCCCCGGGGAAAGCATGACTTCCCGCATACCGCGAAAATCACTGCGGGCATCCAAGGGGTTTTCAGCGCTCCGGTCGCACATTCGGTATGCGGCCACAGCCATCATCGGGTCGAACAGTGGTACCGCCACAAGGAACACTTTCATAATAGCAACCCTCCGCCCATACTCATAAGTACGAATGATTGGCCCAGGTTTTGGATGCGCTTGTGCCGGGGCAGAACCGAACGGGAAATGCGAGCTGCCCTCTTCGCCCTCAGTATACCACAGCTTTTGGTTATAGGGAAGTAAATTCGTAGGAATTTATGGCGGACAAAAAAAGAGGGCGGCAGGTCCCGCCCGCGATATCGCTCCCGGCGGGGCGGAAACCCGCTCTCCCGCCGGGTAAAATCAGTCGATCCCTGTTTTGGACAGAAAATGCAGATAGGCCTTTTTGATTTCGGCAAAGCGCAGGCGGGAAATGGGAATTTCGATACCCCCCTGCATGGTGAACTGGTATTTGCCAAGCTTTTCCACATGCACCATGTTGATCAGGTAGGACCGGTGCGGACGGAGAAACCTCGGGTCCTTCGCCAGGTCCTTGGTGGCCTCTTCAAAGGAGATGCGCAAGGCTTTGCTGTGGTACTGCCTGCCCTCGGTGAGCAGATAGCGCAGCGTGTGCCCGGTCACCTCCACGGCTACGATGTCGGCCAGTTTCACGGGGGTGTCCATGTGCGGCGTCTTCAGAAACGTGGTCGACTCCATGCGCCGCCCTGCGGCCCGCACCACGTCGTCCATCACCGCATACAGCCTGCTTTTTTGCACGGGTTTCACCAGGTAGTCCACGGCGTGGATCGAAAAGGCCTCCACGGCATACTCCTCCGAGTTCGTCAAAAAGAGAATAGAGGGCTTCGGCTCGTCCTGCACCAGGGTGCGGGCCAGTTCCACTCCGTCCATGCCGGGCAGGATGATATCCAGCAGATAGATGTGGTATTCTCCGGTCTCTCGCACCGCTTTTTGCAGCGCTTCGGCACTTTCAAACCTCTCCACCCGCAGGGGAAGATGCGGCAGGGGTGATTTGTACTCCTCCAGCAGCTCGCTCAGGTACTCCGCCTCCATGGCGGTGTCGTCACAAATCGCGATCCGTATCATCGTTTTCCTCCGTCGAGATTGATTTCCACCAAAACCCTATCCAGTTCGTTCTGAAGCGCCTTTAGCGCCCCCTCTTCCAGCCGGCCCTCCTGCAGGCCGGCCTCCATCTTCCTGGCCACAGAGGCGAGGTCTTTCGCGCCGATCATGATGGACATACCCTTGAGGGAATGCACCAGCCGGTGGGCCTGTTTCCAGTTTTCCCTGTCCACTTGGGTCTGTATTTTTTCCAATATATCGCAGTTGTCCGAAGCAAAGCGCACGAGCATACGCTCATACCGCGGCGCGTCCCCCTCGGTCAGTTTGAGCCCGAGCTCCCTGCGGATGGCGTGCGGCTCTTCCCCCTCTTCCTTCGGCAGGGGGGCCTGCTTCGGGCACACGGGGGCGTAGTCCACGGTGGGAAGGTGACGCGTCAGGCACTGCCACAGCTCCCTCGCGGTAAAGGGTTTGGCCAGGCAGTCGCACATGCCTGCCTGGCGGTAGGTTTCCCGCTCGCTGTTCAGCACATTGGCCGTCATGGCGACGACGGGCGCCCGGTTGCCGAGTTTTCGCAGCGCATCGGTCGCCTGGGGACCGTCCATGACGGGCATATAGATGTCCATGAAGATCAGATCGAAGGGCCTGTTTTTTTCCAGCCGTCGGCGCACTAGCTCCACGGCTTCCTGCCCGTCCTGCACGGCGCTGACCGAAAGCCCCGTGCGTTTGAGCTGCTCGGTGATGACCTCCCGGTTGAAAGGCGTGTCCTCACAGACCAGAACCTCCCCTTGGAAAACAGGACGTTCATTTTCAGGCAGAGTATGTACCGGGGCCTCGCTGAGGTGATAGGGGGCAATGTCAAAAGGCAGCGTGAAGGAGAACTGGCTGCCCACACCCGGCACGCTTTTCACTTCCAAGGCCCCTCCCATCAGCGCAATCAGGCTTTGGGAGATGGGCAGCCCAAGGCCCGTGCCCCCATATTTCCTCGTTGTACTGCTGTCGGCCTGCGTAAAGGGTTCCATGATGTGCGCCAGCTGCTCGTCGGTCATGCCGATACCCGTGTCCTTCACCTCGAAGCGCAGGCGCACGCTCTCACTGTCCCGCCCGGTCTGTTGGCACCGGAGCATCACGTTCCCCACATCGGTAAATTTGATGGCGTTCGAGAGCAGGTTCAAAAGTACCTGCCGCAGGCGAGTGGGGTCCCCCATGACCATGCCGCCCGGGGCGGGCCCGATGGAAAAGGAGAGCGAGATGTTTTTTTCTTCGGCGCGCGGCGCTGTGATGGCCCGGCAGGCTTCAAATACCTCCTCCACCGAAAACGGGACACGCTCCAGTTCGATTCTACCCGCTTCTATTTTAGAAATATCGAGAATGTCGTCGATGATGCGCAGAAGGCTTTTCGTAATCTCCTGTATTTTCCCGATGTACCCGCGCACCTGCCCGGGATTTTCGGCCTCCTCGGCGGCAAGCTCTGAAAAACCGACGATGCCGTTCATGGGCGTGCGGATCTCGTGGCTCATAGTGGCCAGGAAAGACGTCTTGAGCCGAGAGGCCACTTCAGCACTGCGCGCCGCCTCTCTCGAGATATGCTCCTGCCTTTGCAGCGTCTGTTTCATCTGCAGCAGCTCCACATTGTTCGAGACAATAAAGGCTATCAGCACGCTGATGCAAAGGGAGGCGAAGATGAGCAGCCAGGTGTCCAGATACTGGTACCACTGGCGCACGGGCAGGATGCGAAAATGCCAGGTGGCGTTGAACAGCTGCATCTCCTGTTCTATATAACGCGCGTCTGTGTTATATTCATAGGGGCTTTGGGCGATGATCTGCCTTTGCTCGTCGTCGGGGTTGATCCGCCAAATCTCATAGGCCAGGTCCTGCAGTTCCAGCGCGCTCAGCCCGGCCCCCTCCAACACCTCGGGGTATTTCAGCGTCACCGCCACAATGCCCCAGAACTCCCGGGTGCCGTCGGGCTGGTCCAGCCAGACGGGAAGCCTGCCGGACAGGATCGGCCGCCCCTGTGCCCCAACGAAAGGCCCGCTGAAGACGAGCTCGCCCTTTTCGATGGCCTGCTGTGCCTCAATATTGCCGGCTTCCTCGCTGAAAAAATCGAAGCCGATCAGGTTTTCGGCGCCCTGCTCCGGGTAGGCGTCGCTCACAACCCCCCCGGGGGCAATCAGCACATTCATGATGGCCGGGTCGTCCACAAGGGTGGCGGCCACCCGGCCAAAGTTCTGCACATCGCCGTTGTTCTGGATCACCAGCGCCGCCAGTGCCTGGGTCTTGTAAACCAGGCGGGACACCACTTCGTTCACCTTGAGGCTCTTTTCCAGGATCACCTGCTCCATCGTGATGTATTCGAGGTTCGTGCGGTTGCGTATCGACCCCACCACCAAGACAGAGCAAAGGGTGAGAGAGAGGAAGAAAGCCACAACGGCCCACACCGCCGCCGTGCGTACGCGCATGCCAAAGCGTGCCAACCTTTTCCCCCCTCCGGCCCTCCGTTGCCAAATCCAACTATTTTTAAGTATAGCATAGAATATGTGTTGTAGTCATGAAGTTTTGGAGCCGGAGACTGTTTGACGGTGTGAGAAAAAGACACAAAGTGTGAATTCCCCTGCCTGCCTCACAGCACTTTGCCTCAAAAACCAAATTGCTCTCTTTGTTTCGATGAATGGCAACCGAGGTCCCTGCTACCGTCTTGCCCACAGGCTGTCGTTTGGGGCAGCAAAAACACCCTTCAAAAAACCTGCACTTTGGCCGAATAAACAGATAGGAGGGGTTAGTTATGATTTGTTCAAACTGTAAAAAACTCGTGCTGCATAACGAGGTGATCCGCAAAAACATCAAAGGGTTTGAGAATGTGGACATCTCCTATGATGCCGTCTGCCCGTTTTGCCATGCGATGATGGGGCGGATGTTTTGGGGGAAACTGATGGCCGGGGGCCAGCAGGCGGAGGCGGCGATTCTGAAAAGGCCCGCCGAGGAAAAACCACCCGTGCGTTATTGCTGCCCCCACTGTGGCAAGGTGTTGCCGCAGGACCTTGGCGAGCTGCCCGAATACAGGGAGCGCAGGCAAAAGGACCGCCGTGTGGGCGACCGCCGCAAGCTGGACCTGAGCATGGGCGGGCTGGAC
>JAJDHT010000052.1 GCA_030266325.1 Ruminococcaceae bacterium OttesenSCG-928-I18 | reverse complement strand
TATCTATTGTGGCGGTGCCAATTACTTTGGGTGAGTTTTGTGACAGGATGTATTGCGTAGCACTCTATTTTATATGGGTAAAGCCAATTACATTATAATTCGAAAATAATTTCCTTTATTACTCTCAAGAGAAATTTCAATGTCACTGGCAATTCCGGAATCCTTTTCATAAATTACACCGAAAAAACGGTTGTTGTAAGTATACTCCATAGCATAAAAAGCACCGTTTTCTTCGCCAATCATTTCCACATAATCAGCCGACGGGTATTCTTTTTCAGGGATTTGTCCAAAAAAATCATTTAGTCTTTCCTCTGTTAAGTTGCCCTCATACTTAAAAAGTAGCCGAATAGTGTCTGGGTAATCATAATAATCATTTGGCCCTTCGCCAGTAGAATATCTCCGTGCAACCGTTACCTCTGTTCCCGTAACTATGTTCTCATCTGGAAAAACATTTTCTAAAGGCGTAGGGTCGCGTGGGCCCTCATAGTTCATAAAAGTATCCATAGCCTCATCTGAACCGTTTAGAGAAAACCCTAACGGGTAAATTACTGGTTGTTCACCATACCATACAGAAGGAGTATATCCGGATATTAATGACGAAATGGCGCTGATTCCCAACAATGCTTTCAGTTCACCATTTGTTGCTCCTACTAAATTGACCAATTCATCATTAATGACAATATCAGTCGATGATGGATTACTTAGTTCAGACATAGAATCGTCCGAAATAGAAACAATCTGTTTCTCCCCAAAAAAAGAGTTTGAAGTGCCTGGAATTGGAATGTCCACACTAATTACAGACGTAGTTTGAGTGGAACTTTCAGAACAGGCCGTAAGCAAAGCAATCATTACGATTGCGCAAACCATCTTTTTCATGGCACCCTCCCCACAAAAGTGTGTCTTAATCATCTAACAGTAAATCACACAGCCTGTCCAAATCATCGCCGGTTAAGGGGGTTATTTCCTTGTCCCGCTCCATGGTTTCGTCTATGGCGCGGTTGATGAAAGCTGTGGCGCTTCCTCCATCGTGCTTATCGGCATGCCCCTTGACGATATCGCGCTTTTCGGGGGTCATTCGAACCTTAACCTCAACAAACTTTTTCATGTATTCTCTTTGTGCCTTGATTTGTGCATCTGTTTTTGGTGGAGCCATGCTGCCCATCCTTTCCAAGCCGCCCAAAGTGAGGCGTACCTTTTCATTGTTTACATTATACCACAATACAATATCTACGACCATATACAATATGCACGAATCTACGACTAGATGCTTGGCTGTTTTGTCAATTGATATCTACGACTAGATATGCGATAATATAGACACAGCAAGAAAACAGCAGTGGCGACAACCACCACCCATAAGGAAGACATGCTGATTTGTCTATCCATACGCTTATTTTATCTTATCTCGCTGTGTTATGCTCTGTGCGGTATTGCCTTAACACGTACGGGTCGACCATACAACTCACAACGTTAGTTTTTCAAAAGTAGTGTTAAACTGGATAAACCATACCATCGGTGTAAGTGGACAGTCACCAGGAACTGCTTGAAGAGACCAATAATGATTAGTGAGTGATATTTATTTATAAGATAGTGCCCAAAACCAAGATAATTGTTTGTGGATATCGACAAACCGTACTTAAAATATAATCCGCATAAACAAGTGATTTATGTTTTCAAATAATTAATTCATAAAAATGCAAGTGTTGACAAGCCCTGTTGAAATATGTAAATTAAGATTAAACAATAAATAATCAATCATGATAAGCGAATGATAATTCGGCGCTCACATAATCTCTATACCACAGATTTAATTATAAGAGGTAAGTATATAACCTAGTAAGGAGGAAGACGAATGTATCGGTTAAGCGGTGTGGTTCCAGCAATGGTTACACCTTTTTGTGAGGATTCATCCATCAATGAAGAGGTGTTTCGTGAACTGGTAAATGTGTATATTGAGGCCGGATGCCATGCACTTGGAGTTGGCGGCGGAACCGGAGAATATGTATTCATGTCCACGGAGGAGAGGAAGCAGCTGATCAAAATATGCATGGAAGAGGTGGCTGGTAGGGTGCCAGTGATTGCAGGCACTGGTTGCCACAGTACCGAAGAGACCATTGAGCTGAGCCAATTTGCGGACAATCTTGGCGCCGCCGCCTGTCTTGTAATCACACCACATTACAACAAAACCAATGACGAGGGCCTGTATCAACACTATAAAAGACTCAATGATTCTGTTACCAATGTAGGCATCGTTCTTTACAACTACCCCGACGGCACCAATGTGGACATCAGTCCCAGCGTTGTGCACAGGCTGGCGGGCGAAAAAAACATTATAGGGATCAAGAGTTCTACCTGCTTCGACAGTACAATGAAGATGATTCACGCAACAGAGGACTATGATAACTTCGGTGTGTTTACCGGATTTGAAGGCATGCTTGTCCACACGCTCATAAGCGGCGGCACCGGAACTTACGGGGTCGTTCAGGACATTGTCCCAAAAGCTATGGTTAAAATGTACGAGCTGGCGCTAAGTGGAAAGATTAATGAGGCAATGAAATTACACGACAAATACTATAAGCTGTTCGACATGGTGTATGAGGAGCCCAGCCCTGGACCTGTGAAAGCCGCACTTTCCATGCTCGGATTCAAGGTTGGGAACCCCCGCATGCCCATTTTGCCTGCATCGGATGATTTTCTAAAAAAAATGCGAAACGCCATGGAAGAAATGGATATTCTATAGTAACTTTCTGCCTGGATGGCCTGTGGCAGGCGATTCTTACTAAAACTTGTCGTCGCGTGGCCAGTCGTCATTATTTTATAATGGCAAAGCCCAGGGAGCTACGTAGAGAAGGAAGGAAGCAAACCATGGCAAAGAAAATCAGCACCGAAAAATTATTGCAAAAAATTGAGGATTTTGGAACACCAGTAGGAGCCATTTATCTCAGCCAGGAGATGGACGTGTCCCAGGCTACCATTGGCAGGTTGTTGAAAGACACTGAAGATGCCGGTTATCTTGAGCGCATAGGCAACAAGGGACGTCAGTTGACCGCAGAGGGACGTGTCTTCCTGCAGGATCAAAAAAATGTGCAATCTAAAAAAAGAACGGCGAACAGCCTGATCAACTATGTTGCCAATACTTCTCCCGAAAAGCTGCTAGAGATTTTGCAAGCACGCAAGTTGCTGGAGGGTTTTACGGTTCGGCATGCCTGCATGAACGTAACCGATGCACACTTGACAGAGTTGGATGATATCATGATGGAGCATATTGCCGAAATACGCTGCGGGGGGCTTGGGAATGAGCAAGATCTGAAAATCCACCTTACAATTGCAAAAATATCCGGGAACATGACCATCTACCAGGTTCTGAAACTGATTTTGACAGAGGACAATGCCTACAAAGTTCTTCCCAGTGTGGACGACTCGGTGCGAAAAAACCAGATGATCCAGCACAGCGATATCATCCAGATGGTGAAAGAGCACAACGCGGACAGGGCTGAACAGGCAATGCAAGATCATCTTGATTCGGTAATTGAAAATGTGAAGATCCTGTCCGGCATGCCGAAACAACAGCTGTAGGAGGAATGGAATTGGAAAGACAAGCAATTCAGATTCACAGAAGCGACAATGTGGCTACTGCCATTTTCCCCCTTACCAAAGGGGATGTCATTGCAGTATCTGGGCAGGACGGCTCAAAGGTGGAGATCATCCTGAAAACTAACGTTCCCCTGTACCACAAATTGTCTTTGCGGCCCATTGAAACCGGACAGGCAATTTTGAAATATGGGCACCCCATTGGCCTTGCCAAACGGGATATCCTGCCTGGAGTACATGTGCATGTCTCCAACATGGAAAACCTGGATCGCAGAAAATAGAAAAATGCAAAAGGAGACGGTTTGATGCATTTTTATGGGTTCAAACGCACAGACGGAAAAGTGGGTGTGCGCAATCATGTTTTGATTTTACCCACGAGTGTATGCGCCTCCGACACCACTCGGATTATCGCCTCCCAGGCGGCGGGGGCCGTCACGTTCAACAACCAGAACGGATGCAGCCAAACCGGGCCAGATCAGCAGTTCACTATGGATGTCATGGCCGGGTTCGCATCAAACCCCAACGTTTATGGTACGGTCGTCGTATCCCTTGGGTGCGAAAACTGCCAGATGAACCTTGTGGTGGATGCCATACGGGAGAGAACCGACAAACCGCTGGAGACTTTCATTATTCAAGAGATTGGCGGAACGCTGAAAACCATTGAACTGGCTGTGAGAGCAGCAAACACAATGGCGGAGGCAGCCAGCAGCCAAAAGCGCGAGCAGGCTGATATCTCCCAACTGATTTTGGGCACAAAATGCGGTGGATCCGATCCCACAAGTGGCCTTGCGGCAAATGTGCTTTTGGGGGAGGTCAGTAATCGGTTGGTGGCCGCCGGGGGAACATCTATCCTTTCCGAGACACCGGAGCTCATCGGCGCCGAGCATATTCTAGCCGCCAGAGCCAAAACACCACAGGTGAAGGAGCGCATCTACGAGATTATTTATCGCTTTGAAGACTACCTGCGCAAGGTTGTTGGCGAGGAAGCACGCGAGTCTAACCCCACTCTCGGCAACATAGCCTCAGGTATCACAACTCTGGAGGAAAAATCGCTGGGGTGCATTCACAAAGCGGGCTCTGCCGAAATCATGGCCGTGTATGACTACGCAAAACCAGTGGTAGACAAAGGGCTTGTCATTATGGACGCCGCCGGGCACGATCCCTCCTGTGTGGCCGCGCTGGTTGCAGGCGGTGCGCAGGTCGTAATTTATACAACCGGCCTCGGTACGCCGCTTGGCAACCCAATTTCGCCGGTGATCAAAATAACCGGAAACCGCTTCACCCATGAAAAGATGTGTGAAAATATCGACTTTGAATGCAGCGACCTGATATATGGCAAAAAGACTCTTCAGCAGATGGGAGCTGAACTGATGGAGGAAATGCTACAGACGGTTGGTGGAAAGCTGACGCGGGCCGAGGCGCTGGGGTATATGGAAATTGCAATTGATAGGATAAGTAATTACACGTAATAACGCTATTTCATGAAGAAGAGTTTTTTGAGGAGGGAGATGAATACAGATTTGGATAGGTTTGGTTTGGAAGGCTTCTGTCATGAGTAGCGGTGAATGATGCATGCGTGTTAGAATTCATCATAAAAGAACAAGCTTCGCAACACACAACCCTGATAATGATTGGGAGGAAACAGTATGAAAAAGCTGATTGGTTTTACCCTGGCATTTCTTATGACATTCACATTTACAGCTTGCTCCGGCGGTGCCACAAGTGAGCCCGCATCCACCGCGCCCGAATCAATCGAACCGGTGGTTTCCTCGGACGCAGAGGAAAGCATCGAAGCTACGGAAACCACCGCCACAGGCGATTTAACCATCGGTGTGGTTGTGAAGTATCAATACGAATTTTTCACGCACATTTTTGACGGCGCGAAAAAAGCTGGCGAAGAAATTGGAGCGGAAGTGTTGACAGCTGCGCCGAATTCACCTAGCGATGTGCTGGGGCAGGTGCAGCTTGTTGAGGATATGGTCGCAAAGGATGTGGACATCCTGATTGTAGTTCCAATCCAGCCCGATACCCTGACGAACGCGCTGGAATCCGCGGAAGAAAAGGGTACCATCGTAATTGCAGCCGACACCGACTTCAACTTTCCTGGCAAATTGTGTTATGTGGGCACTGGAAATGAAAATGCCGGTGCACAGGTGGCCGAGGCCCTGTACCCTAGTCTGCCCGAAAACGCAAATATCGTCATCATGCGTGGGCCACTTGGCAGTGTAAGTTTTGATGACCGCGCCGCCGGTGTGGAAAAGAAAATGGAAGAACTCGGCGTCAACGTGCTGGAAATTGTGGACGCAGAGTCGGTAGCTGACAAAGCTGCTGCCAAAACCGAGGATTTAATTCAGCGTTACGGAGACGAATTGCATGCCATCATGTGTTTGGATGATCAGATGACCGTTGGTTGTGTGACAGCCATCAAACAGGCCGGAAAAACCGAGGACATCATCGTCACCGGGTTCGACGCGTTCTCGGCGGCACTTGAAATGGTAAAGACCGGCGAAGTACTGCTGGATTGTGCGCAGAACCCCTTTGAGATGGGTTACCAAAGCGTGATGGCCGGTGTAGACGCGCTGAATGGCGTGGAGGTTCCCGAAATCATTGATACCGGCGTAACGATGATCGACATTGAAAACGTGGACGAATTCCTGTAACATATTGATTTCCACAGTTCTCTGTTTTGTTCAATTTCCTGCGAACACGGCGGTTCTTTTGTTCTATTGCTGTTCGGGGCCGCCGTGTTCCAAATTTCTAGTAAGGATGGATAGCAATGGGTGAGATCGTGGCGGAACTGAAAAGCATCTCAAAATCCTTTCCCGGTGTAAAAGCATTAGACAACATGTCCATCGATTTACGTAAAGGAGAAGTTCATGGACTGATTGGGGAAAACGGGGCCGGGAAATCTACCCTGATTAAAGTGCTGGCTGGCTTTTATTTGCCAGACGAGGGCGAAATCAACATCTGTGGTGAAACAACGACCTTTACCAGCACAGCCCAGGCTAGGGAGTGCGGTATTTCCTGTGTTTACCAAGAACTCACCATCGTGCCGGACTCCAGCATCATCGACAACATTTTTTTAGGTAACTACGAGACAAGGGGCAGATTTACCCTTGCGCGCAAATCGATGGCCCAAAAAGCCAAAGAAATCATGGCGTCACTTGGGCAGGAAGTTGACCCGTACACAAGTTGCCGCAACCTTGGCATGGGTATGCAGCAGATGGTGGAGATTGGTCGTGCCATTCAGATGAAATCGAAGGTAATTATTCTGGACGAACCCACGGCAAGCCTTGGGGAGATGGAAGTCAAAAAACTGTTCCAAAGCATACGACGTCTAAAACAGCAGGGCGTCACCTTTCTGTTTGTTTCTCACAAGCTGGAAGAAGTGTTCGAACTGTGTGACAGGGTCACTGTGATGCGGGACTCAAAACACGTGGTAACAAAAGAGGTTCAGGATATCACAAACGACCAGCTGATTACCTGGATGGTGGGTCGCTCGCTGGACAACCTTTACCCAAAAGTGGAACCGTGTCGAGGTGGGGTCGCCCTGTCTGTTCGGGGATTTTCTAGAATAGGTGAATATAAGAATGTCAGTTTTGATGCGTATAAAGGAGAAATACTTGGCTTCTCAGGTTTGGTGGGCGCAGGTCGTACTGAGCTCTTCCATGGCGTTTTCGGCCTGGCAAAACCGGATAGCGGCGAAATGGATATTCATGGAAAATCTGCGACGATCAAATCTCCAAAAGAGGCTATTGCCAACGGTCTAGCATTCCTGACGGAAGACCGAAAAAACCAGGGTTTGGTTCTGGCCTTTCCCGTGCGCTGGAACTTGGGCATGGTGATTTTGGACAAACTGAGAAAGGGCATCATCATAAACCGGAAAAGGTGGGCCGCACTTGCCAAAGATCTCATCGAACAACTGCATATCCGTGTTTTTGGCGATTTCCAGCTTGCGGGCCAATTGTCAGGCGGCAACCAACAAAAGGTTGTTATCGGAAAATGGCTTGCTGCTGAGGCTGACATCTATATTTTTGACGAACCTACAAAAGGAATCGACGTAGGGGCCAAAATTGAAGTGTACAACATCATGAACCGCTTGGTGCAACAGAATAAATGTGTCATCATGATTTCCTCTGAACTGACCGAGATACTAGGCATCTGCGACAGGGTAATCGTGATGCGTCACGGGGAAGTAATGGAGGAAATCGGACGCGAAGACAATCATTTCAATCAGGAAGACATCATGAAAGCTGCATGGGGGGTACACAGATATGAGAAGCAATAGCATTGGTAAGCAAGTCCGGCAATCTCTGTCCACAGCCGGCCCTCTTGTGGCGGTTATCCTTCTTTCTGTTATCCTCAGCATTGCCACCCCGGCGTTTTTCACGATGGAAAATACAATGAACATCCTGCGACAGACCGCAGTGAACAGCATCATCGCTGTGGGCATGCTTCTCGTACTCATCACCGCCGGCATTGACCTCTCGGTGGGCTCCATGTGCGCATTGAGCAGCTGTGTTATGGGGGTTCTGCTGCGGGATTTCGGTATTGAAAACTCCTTTGTCCTCATCATCGCATGCATCCTCACCGGCACGATGTGCGGCCTGTTGAACGGCTTGATTTACACCCGCCTGCGGCTGCCGCACCCTTTCATTGCCACACTGGGTACCATGCAGATTTTCCGTGGGATTGCACAAATCATCACCGACTCGACCCCCATTACAGGGTTCCCTAATGCCGTGACTACCCTTGGTTTTTTGAACATAGGCAAGCTTCCGCTTTGTTTTCTGGTTGTGGTTGTGGTGTTCTTCATCTTTGGCTTTATCCTCAACAGCACTCCAATCGGAAAAAAAATCTACTCGGTGGGTGGAAATGAGGAGGCCGCTCTGGTCAGTGGCATCAATGTTAAAAATGTCAAGCTACTGGTATATGTCATCTCGGGTCTTATGAGCGGCTTGGCAGCACTGATTCTAACCGGGCGCGTCTCAACGGCACTGCCCACAACAGGGGAAAACTACGCCATGGACGCAATTGCCTCTTGCGTCATCGGCGGCACTTCGTTCAATGGCGGCAAGGGAACCGTGAGCGGCACCTTTGTAGGTGCACTTCTTGTACAGGTCATCCGCAATGGGTTGAACCTGCTGGGAGCCCAGCAGGACTTACAGAATGTCGTCATCGGCAGTGTCGTCATCCTCGCCGTCGTCATCGATGTTTTTAGGGAATTATCCGGTGAAAAAGCCGCAAGGATTGCGCAGTCCAAAGCAAAAAATAACTGATTTGCTTCGTGAGGTAGCGGACATGATTGAAATAGATGGAATTACCATGCCGTTGGTCGACGCGCATGTACACATTTGGAATCATTTTCACGGCTCCAGGTTGGGAAATGTGCCGTTGGAGCCATTGGGCTGGGGACGAGTACGGCAGGGAGGTGAAGTCTACCTCTCCATTTTGCCTGAGCGGCCGGATAACCTGGTTCTAGTGGAATCCCTGCTGGTTTATATGGACGAGTTAGGAGCCGACAATGCTGTGATCCTCCAAAACCCCTGCTACGGGGATCAGCGTAATTACATCCGTGAAGTGCTGCATGCCCATCCTGGCAAATTTGTGTCGCTGGGTATGCTGGATCCTCGGTTGGGGCAGGCCCGGGTGGAAAAAGAGATGGATAACCTTTTGGATGAATATGGTTTTAAGGGGTTTAAAATAGAGGTTCCCGATGTGCCCTTCCCGATGGATGAGCTCGAGTATGACTTTCTCTTCCGCAAAATCATGGAGCAAGGCGCGGTGCTTGCCTTGGATCTCGGCTGGCACGACGGGCCATTCGTGTTCAATATAGAGCGACTGGAAAAGGTGTTGCGCAAATACCCCGCACTACCTCTGGTTCTGTGCCACCTCGGCGTAAGCCGCTTGGATGACCATGACCAGAAAAACCCCTATCCTTTCCTGCAGCAGACCCTGAAACTGCTAGACATCAATAGGGATCATCTCTATTTTGATATTTCTGGGCTGCCCCTGTTCGACGACAAGGACGAATATCCGTTTGAACGATCGCTGGACATCTTCAAAATGGCATATCACACCTGTGGAACTGACCGCTTGTTGTGGGGATCCGACATGCCGACGATCATGACCACCTGTACCTACAAACAAACGCTGACACAAATCACACGGCATTGCGATTTTCTCACTCAGAAAGACTATGAGCAACTTTTCCATAAAAACGCCGAAAAAGTGTACTTCTAAGTAGGGTCTCCTCCACAAAACAAAACCAACCATATAACGAATGAAAGCGGCTGAATATGTTACAATAAGTGCAAGGAAAAACAGCAAAATCTGGAAAAAAGCTTGCACTTGCGGAGGACACGGGATGTATAAACGGGCAAATCAGCTCAAACTGGAGGACTTCGTGTTTCCCTATGGGGAACTGGACGCGGATAACGAATGGGTGCGCATGGCGCAGCATATGCCATGGGATGCCATAGAGGAGAAATACGCGGCGCTATTCGTGGACAATGGGCATCCAACGCACCCGGTGTAAATGCTACTTTAAAAAGGGGCCAAAAAGAGGCGTCATTGTAATTGAAAAATCCCCCACTTGCCCTCCAATGTCCGCGAGTGTGGTAGGATAAAATTCCCTCGTCCACATGGGCGGGGGAATTTTAAATTGGAGGCCAAAGAAAGGATGTTGGAAAACATGGACAGAGGCAAAGTAATTGGGATGAAAGAGGCAGGGATGTCGACACGAGAGGTGGCACGGGTAACGGGCCACGACCGGAAAACCATCTCGAAGATATGGAACGAGTACCAGCTGCTGTCGTCGCAGCTTGGGCAGCCGGGGGTGGACAAAAGGAAAAGATGACCCAGGAGCCGCGGTACAACAGCACAGGGCGTGTGCGGCACAAGTATACGCCGGAAATAGACGCGCGTCTGCGTGAGATAGTGGTCGAGGAACAGACGAAGACCCGGCGCATGGGCGCCGGGCACAAGCAGAAACTCACCAACAAGCAGATTCACGAGATCCTAGTGGAGGAAGGGCACGACATCAGCCTTGTGACCATCAACATTGAGCTTGCACGTATCCGGCAGAAGCAAAAAGAGGTGTACATCCGGCAAACGTACGAAAATGGGGATCGTCTGGAGTACGACTTCGGAGAGGTGCTGCTGAACTGCGGCGAGGGAATGCGAACCTACCATATGGCGGTGCTTTCGTCACCCTGCTCAGACTTTCGGTGGCTGTACCTGTACACCAACCAGAAGAAGGATGTATTTTTGGACAGTCATGTGAAGTTTTTCGAGATGGTGGGCGGCTGCTACCGGGAGGTGGTGTACGACAACATGAAGAATGTGGTAAGCAAATTCATCGGCAAGAACGAGAAGGAACTCAATGCCGACCTCATCAAAATGGCGATGTACTATGGGTACCAAATCAACGTGAGCAACTGCTTTCGCGGCAACGAGAAGGGCCATGTGGAGAACAGCGTCAAGGTGCTGCGCAACCAGTTGTTCAGCCGACACTACACCTTCGGCAGCCTGGCCGAGGCCCAAACCTACGCCCACAGCCGCCTGTTAAAGCTGAACGAGGGCTGCGCCATCGAGCAGGAGAAAGCCTGCCTGCTGCCGTACAAGCCGCCGCTGGAGCTGGCCGCCATCAGCGAAAACACCGTGGACACCTACAGCATGGTTCATGTGGACGCGGCGCGCTACTCGGTGCCGGAGCACCTGGTGGGCCACAAGGTGGTGGTGAAGAAATACCACGATGAGGTGCGCATCTATGCCGCGGGTGAGCACGTATGCACCCACAAGCGCATCTTTGGAAACGGGCACATGCAGGTGGACATCTACCACTACCTCAACACCCTGTACAAAAAGCCGGGCGCGGTGAAAAACAGTGTGGCGCTCAAAAGCATCCCACGCCTGAAAGCCATCTTCGACACCCATTACGCAAAGCGTCCCAGGCGCTTCATTGAACTCATGCTCCAGAACAAATCCCTGTCCATCGACGAACTCATCCACCTGTTCGAGCAAAAAACAAAACGCCGCGCCGAGATCATCGCGCTGGATGTGGTCAAACCCCTCTCCAGCGTGGATGTGGCCGCGCGGGCCACTGTGTCCAACTACTCTATCCTGGTGAACGGAGGTGTCGGCTAAAATGACGAACATACAAGAACTTTCCTCCCGGCTCAAGCTGTCCTACATCCGCGACAACGCCGAAACCCTGATTGGCGAAGCGCGACAAACACAACAGGATTACGCCGATTTCCTGCAAAACCTGCTCTTGCGCGAGGTCGAGCGCCGCACTGAGAACACCATCACCCGCCGTATCAAGGATGCCAAATTCCCCATCAAAAAGTATCTGGTGGATTTCGACAGGGCCAAGTACGACAAGGCCTTCACGCCCAAATTCAAAGAACTCGAAACCCTGGAGTTCATCGATAACAAGGAGAACATCATCCTCATCGGCACACCCGGCGCGGGCAAAACACACTACGCCACCGCCCTGGGCATCGCCGCCTGCATGAAGGGCAAAAGCGTCTTGTTCGCCACCGTTCCCAACCTCATTGTCGAACTCAAGGAAGCCATGAGCCAGAACCAACTCGGCATCTACAGCAGAAAATTTGAACGCTACAACCTCGTTATCCTGGACGAATTGGGCTACGTCTCCTTCGACAAGGCCGGTTGCGAGCTGATCTTCAACCTGCTTTCCAACCGCCATGGCAAGGGCAGCATTGTCATCACCACCAACCTCGCCTTTGAACAATGGGAAAACCTCTTCAAAGACCCCGTGCTTACCGGCGCAATCATCGACCGTCTTGCTCACAAGGCGCATGTCCTCGACATCTCCCGTGAGCAAGGCGGCCGCTTCGAGGAAACCATCGCCTGGATGTCCAACAAGCAACCCGCCAAAACCAACGACGCCGACTGATTCTCCACTCGGCCTTCGGCCTCCTTTCGAATCAGTCGGCGGTCTATATCCTTCACCTGAGTGGCTCTTCTACAACACCTCAGGTGGGGGATTTTTCAATTATCATGGGTGGGGGATTTTCTGCTTGACAAAAGCACCATTGGCATGGTCAACGACATGTACGCAGAGAGCGGGAACGATGAGTACAAAGGGTACAAGGAAATTGCCCAGCAGGATGATTTTGACAAGTTTTGAAATCCAAATAAATGTATTGCTATTGTGCTGACAAAAGAGTATAATAATCGTAGAAGCAAAAAAGTAGTTTTGAAGGAGCGATTATTATGGCTACAAAATCAGCAAACCTATATGCCCGAATCGAGCCAGAAGTAAAGGAACAGGCCGAGAGTATCCTTTCTGCGCTTGGCATCCCTGCATCCAATGCTATCAATATGTTTTATAAACAAATTATCCTCCAGCGTGGGCTTCCTTTTGAAGTGAAAATGCCCGCTTCAAAGCCAGTCGACATGAGTGCATTGTCGGAGGAACAGCTCAGTGCAGAGCTTGAAAAAGGCTATGTGGATATGATAGCTGGCAAAACAAAGCCTGCCAGTAAGGCGTTTGCAGACATCCGCAAGGATTACGGCGTATGATATATGAAGTTGAAATATCAGACCAGGCGGATTCAGACCTTCGAAGCATTTATGAATACATTGCTTTTGAACTGCAATCCCCACAAAATGCAGCCAGCCAATTAAATCGGCTGGAAGAAACCATCATAGGTCTTAATCATATGCCGAATCGATTTCGAAAATACGAAAACGAACCGTGGAATAGTCGGGGCTTGCGTATCATGCCGGTAGACAATTATTGCGTGTTATATATTCCAAATGAAGAAAAAGCTGTAGTCACAATCATTCGTGTGATGTATGGTGGACGGGATATTGATGTGCAGCTTGAGAAGTATACACGGCGGTAAATTGGGATTTATCAGTCCGAGAAGATAGGTGCGGAGGTCATTATGTTCAACGAAATTTGTATATATGAAGCCAAAATTGAGAAGCAAGATGAGATTGAAGTTCTGATGAAAGAAGTAGCTGAATTTTATTCAACGCAAGACGGTGTTATTGATGTACATTATATAAAACGCACCCACCGGCAAAAAGATTTTAATGCAGTTAAAGAGGGGGAACTACCTGTTAGGCTTACAAGAAATGTAGGTAAGGTGACGTATGTATTATATTGGGTGTTGGAAAATGAAGAAGCCCATGCAAGGGTATCTCAACTTGGTATAGAGAATTTCTACAAACGTTGGAACCGATGCTTGACTACAATGCCCAAAATAATATTAGGCGAAAATATTGTCTAACTTAATAAATTGGAAGTTGTAGAATAGATTGTTTATATTGGCTTAACAAAAAACAGCATTGCAACTGTTGGTTGACATATTTCCAAAGCGGCTTGGTAGCAATGCAACCGATTGGTTTGATATAACTAAACCATAAAAGAAAGGAGTGTGCGTTATGAACATGGCCGACAGAATACAGTATTTGAGAAAAACAAACGGAATTTCACAGGAAGAACTTGCAGACAAGGTTGGAGTATCTCGGCAGGCGGTTTCAAAATGGGAAAGCGAACAAAGCTTGCCGGATTTGGAAAAAATAAATATCATGAGCGATTACTTCGGAGTTACAACCGATTACATTCTAAAAGGAATTGAACCGGTTGCGGATAAAGAGCAGAAAAGCTCTGAGCTAACAAGCAAGATACTATACATCGCATCAACAGCATTTATTGCGATTGGATTATTTTGCGCTTTTGCAGGCTGGCATGAAACGCAAACCATGGATACCATATGGGGTTCAATGATTATTCAGGCCGTTGGAATTGCCGGATACTTTATCGGGCGGTTACTCTCTCCAGCAAAGCCGTCTTTTGCTGTCAACTGGCTTAATCTC
>JAJDHT010000051.1 GCA_030266325.1 Ruminococcaceae bacterium OttesenSCG-928-I18 | reverse complement strand
CCTGCTGAACGACAGCGGCAACCGGCAGATTGGACAAAACTTCTGGACAGGCGCAAACGGTGAAGTGGACCTGCTTTTAGACCGTGGCACCTACTATGTGGAGGAGATCACCCCGCCCGATGGGTACGACCTGCCCCGGACCTTTGGCAAAAACCCACTGAAATTGGTGGTGCAGCCGAGCACTGTAGACCCCGGGACCAACGTCATCACCCTCACTTTCGAGGACCCTGTGATCACCTACACCCTGGCGGTGCAGAAACAGAGCAGCGAAAACAGTAACCTGAGGCTGCCGGGCGCCGTGTTCGAGCTGTACCAGGGAACGCAAAAGCTGCAAACCCTCACGACGGGTACCAGCGGCATGGTGCGCTTCTCCGGCCTGCTGCCTGGAAACTACACCCTGGTGGAAACCAAGGCGCCGAACAACTACGACCTGCCGGCCAACCCGAGGATCGACATTACCATTGGGCCAGACAACACAACAAACCGTGTGCTGACCGTGCCGGTGGACAATACGCCGAGGAGAAACCCCAGCAGCAGTACCCCCATCAGTGACCCGGGAAGCAGCAGTGACCCAAGCAGCAACCCGCCAAGCAGTTTACCCACCAGCAGCACACCCAGCAGCACACCCAGCAGTACGCCCAGCAGCACACCCGGAGGTACACCTCCCGGCAGCACACCTCCCGGAGGCCCTGGCCCCGGAGGTCCCGGCCCCGGAGGCCCCGGCGGCGGTGTGATCACACCGGCCATGGTGACAGACTTTATTGCCGCACTGCCCACAGCTCCCCTGCTGGTTGCGCCCACCGCGGCGGCACCGGTTCCGGCAGGTGGCGGCGCAGCAGCACCCGGCCTGGCCGCGGCGATCCTGCCCGGCGAAGGTGGCCCCGATACCGCCAACCTGACCCTCGGCGGCGTGCCCCTTGGCGGCCTTGGTGTAAGCGTGGCCTGGAGCCTGCTGAACCTGATCATGTCCCTGCTTTCGATCTTCGCGGCCATCGTCCTGATTGTCACGATGATCAAGCGCAAAAAAGCGAACGAGGACCAGAAAGACGACCAGCCAGATTACCTGCAGGATGCAGAGCAGGATGAGAACGAAGAAGAGGAGAAAATACAGCGTCAGCGCCTGTTGCGGCTGCGCATCCCGGCGATCCTGTCCGGCTTTATCCCCGGTATTCTCTTCCTCATCCTTGAGAACATCCGCCTGCCCATGACCTGGATTACCCAGTGGACACCTCTGATTGGCGCGTTCTTCATTCTCAACATGGTCCTGTTGCTCGTACACCTTATCATCACAAAAAAGGCAAAAGAAAACAAAGACAGTGATGACAACGATTTGGAACAGACGTACGCATAATAATGTAAAATAGGTTTAGACACCCCCCGGGCAGGATCTGCCCGGGGGGTAGGTGCTGAGAGTGAGAAAGGAGCTTGTTTATGGAGCAGACAACGAGTGGCAGCGTACCGAACACCACAGAGGCGTATGCGGCGGCAACGTCGGAGGGCGGCTATGAGGGCGACACCTATATGCCCAGCACCGCGCAGACAAAAGAGGAAACCGCAAAAAAGAAGAACAAGGAGCCGGTGCGCAAGACCGTGCTGCGTATTGTGATCAGCTTGCTTGTGATCGCTCTGGGTATTTTCCTGATTTTGTTCTTTGTGGCGAAGGCCTCCCTTTATGACTCCATAGGGAGTATGCTCTCTCATATGTTCGGGGAGCTGAACCTGATGTGGGAGCGCATTATCTCTTGACGGCTTTGATGTAATTGTGGTAAGTATGTTATAATAAGCTTGCTTCTTTTTTGGGCAAGCGCGGCGTGTGTATTCCGGCTTGAAAGCCAATGTTTTTGTGCCGCCGCGTTTTCCAAAAGGTCATTTACCGCGTCATTTCTTCGAAGAAAAGAGGTTTTTTATGGATCCTCAGGAATATCAAAACCAGGCGGCAGACCCGCCGGCGCAAGCACAGCAGGACCCCCCCGAGAAACAGAAGAAAAAGAACAAGACGACCAGGAAAATCATCGTGGTGGTCATCTGGGTACTTGTTGTGGCGCTGGTCATTTTCCTGACACTGTTTATCGCCTCCAAGGTGGGCCGTTTCGAGAGCATTCCCGAAATGATAGACTATATCCGCTCTCAGCCTTTCCAAATGTAAAGGAACGGCTTTCCCCTTCGAACGAAGGCAAGATAAAAGGGTGCGTATGACTTGGCAGCCGGTGCAAAAAAGGCACTTGCTGCCAGTTTTTCTTTGTGGGGTTTTTCAGTAGATTTCCCCCCTCTATGAGGAGGTGGCTTTGGCCGCCGGGAGTCTACCCGTGTTCTCCTCCCGCCGAAGGCGGGAGGAGAACACGAAAACCCTCTATGTGGCACTCCTTTGGCCGCTACCAGTATTGTAAAAATCACGTTTTTTGGTATAATAAATCATGTAGATTCGGGCATATGGTCAAAAACCTGAGCAAGTTTCCATGTTTTCTTGACGGTTTTTGTATATATTGCCATAAATGTTTTTTTTCTCTTTTTTATCACAACCGAACGCTTTTCCCCGTGTCTTATTCTATGACAGCACTTGTTGCTGCCACCTTTGGAGAGCCGTACATGGTAGACAAAGATTTGCTTGCTCTTGTGGAGAAAGCCAGCAAAGAGAAGGATCAACAGGCTTTTGTGGAGTTGTGTACCCGCAAGGCCCGCGAGGTCATCTTCCTTTGCGTTCGTGAGATGGGCAACCCCCACGATGGTGAAGACGCAGCGCAAGAAGTCTTTATCCGTATGCAAAAGAGCATCCAACAATTAAAGGCACCCGAGGCGTTCAATGTGTGGCTGAACCGTTTGGTTTACACCACCTGTTTGAACATGAAAAGAGATTCTATGAAACACAAAGATGCCTTACAAGCTGAATCTTTCGACGATTCCCTGCTGGACGATTCCCACATCGCCCTGCCGCAGGAATATGTGGAA
The DNA here is from genome assembly GCA_030266325.1 of Ruminococcaceae bacterium OttesenSCG-928-I18. Taxonomy (GTDB): domain Bacteria; phylum Bacillota; class Clostridia; order Oscillospirales; family Ruminococcaceae; genus JAAYCI01. The sequence continues at coordinate 11,560 of JAJDHT010000051.1, read as the reverse complement.
GATGCCGATAAGCGCCGGATGATCGCCAACTTGATTGACGAGCTGCCGGATAAATATCGTACGTGCATTTTGCTGCATTACTACCAGCACCTTAGCTATGCCGAGATCTCCGAGGTGCTGGACATTCCCTATGACACGGTAAACAACAACATGCGTATGGCCCGCAAAGTGCTGAAACTGGAGCTGGAAAACGCGCTTGGCCAGGAGGAAGGCGAAAGCAAAGCGTGGGGTGCGGTTCCCCTGGTCGCCTTAGGGCCCGCACTCAGCGTCAGCTTACAGGACTCTGCCCTCAGCACGGTCACCGCCGATATTGTGGAGAAATGCCTTGCGGTAGTGGGTATTTCCTCGGCTGCCATTGCCGCGGCCGGGGGCGTTGCAGCGGGAGGGGCGGCCGTGGCAGGTTCTTCCGCCGTGGCAGGCACCGCCGCCGTAGCAGCGGGCACCGTAGCCAAAACCGTGGCGACCATTGCCGCCACAGCGGCCATCGTGTTGGGGGGCGGAAGCGCTGCCGTGGTTGCCATCAATGAGGCAAGACCCCTGACACCGCCACCGGCGATTTCGCAGACGATTGAGACACCTGGGCAACAGACGTCCTCTGATACGGCGGCGCCTGCGGTGGCACAGGCTGGGGAGGTGGCCCTCTCTGGTCTTGTCTACCTGGCCTCCCCCGAGGGTTCTGCAAGCGCTTCGGCCTTGAATGGCCTGGCGGGTATTGAGCTACAGCTCGTGCAAGCCGACAACTCAGATGCAGTCGTGCAGACCCTCACCACACAGCAGGGCGACCTTCAGGGCCAATACTCTTTTGCCGATGTGCCCGAGGGACGGTACCGCCTGTTGATCCAGCTGCCTGAAAAGGGGAGCGCGGTCGATAACGGTGTCACTTCAGTGGAGACCGCCTTTTTCAACCGCCAAAGCGGCACGGTGGTCTGGGATGGCAGCGACGTTTTCACCGTTACCCCTGGTCAGGGCCTTTCGGGCATTGACATTGCCCTTCAAATCCCCAGCGAGCTTCACGGGAGAATTGGCCTTTATTCGGGAGGGCAGGAGATTGCCTATGATGACGGCCTTTTGCCCGGCGTGTTCATGCACCTTTATGACCCACAGGGCGAGCTTGTGGCCGTTACGACCATCAGCGACGATGGCTATTACCAGTTTGAAAACCCGATGATCAGCCAAACGGGCAGCTACACGCTTCATGTAGAGGTGGAGGAAGACGCTGAAATCAGTTTAGAGGTGGATGACGTTCAGGTGGACTTGTACCCTGGTTATGGAAGCTAACTTCTGATACGGTAACGACGGCAGGTTCCAGTTGTGGGTTTTGACTATCCCTTTTGTATTTTATATCTGTTGTAAAGAAAAACGGAGCACCCCGTGGTGTCCCGTTTTTCTTTTCTCCCTCTTGAGCGCTTTTGCTGGTAAAGAAGGCGCCGCACGCACAAACCCTTTTTCTCACGCAGAAGTGTTTTCCAATTAAAGACATTTCATGCGTATCACTTTCCTCCTGTGTGACGCGAGGGCTTCCACTTCTATTGAAAAGATCTCTCAAAACTTTAAATTATATACTAAAATCCGTTCTATTTTTAAATGAGGCGCCTGTTCTTTTTGCGAACTTTGACAGCTTTTGTCGAATGCGATAAAATAGTGAGCATCATGATAGGGGAATTATGTTTTCAGATAAAGGACAATTGTGTAAATCATTTTAAATAGAAACGAAAACCTTGCCTTGCACAACCATAAGGGGAGAAAAGAGGGTCTCATTTGAAAAAAATACATACAGAAGCTATAATGAGAGAATTTGGGTGAAAAGGGGATTTGTCTTTTTCCTTGTCAGTTTACTGATCACACAGATGGGCTTTTTCACACAACGGGTACACGCCGAAACGGAGGCCCCACCTGCCATGGAGGGGCCCCTATTGCTGCTGGAGGGCAGTGTACTGGAAGAAAACCGGGAAGTGGGAGAAAATGCCGTGCTCACGGCGCAGTATGTCTTTACCGGCACGGCGGCCGCTTTTTCATCCAGCAGCCACAGCCTCGAGCTTCCGGCGCCGCTACGTGCCACAGGGGGTGTTTTTGCGCTGCTGGCCGACGGACAGGAGCAACCCGTGGGAGAGGGAAGTGCGCAGGAAAACGGGGGCATCACGCTGCAGTTTTCTGACCTGACCGCGCTGACGGTACCCGCCGAGCCAAGCCCTGAGACCACAGGTGAGCCGCCCGAAACCCCCGAGCAGCCTATGGCCGCGGCGCTTACCGTGCGCTTTGAGGTTCCCTGCACTATTGACCCCGCGGCCCTGCCCGAGCCTGACGCCGAAGGACAACGGCGGCTCTCCCTGCCCAGCGGCGGCGGCACGGTCACAGTGAACATTCTGCAGCCGCGTGCGCTGAGAGGTCCTTCCGGTCCTCAAAACGGCCTCTCCTTTGCGGATGTCGTCACAATGGGGGACAGCCGAATCATCAAACTCGAAAACGACGAGGAGATCAGCCCAAGTGACATCCTCTATTTCAAAGAGGGAAACATCGAAGCCACCGCACTGGGACTGCTCCAGAATTTTACCCTCTCCAAAGACGACGCAAAAGGGGCCCTCATCTTAGGGAATACGGTCGGCTCCGGTGGCACGCAGTATGAAGTTATTCTGCCCGCGGGGCTGATTGTGGCGGAAGGGGCCGACTCGGCCGAACTAATCGCCACCGTGACCGGAGCCGCCGCGGGTGAATATAAGTTTGCGGATTTTTACTATGATTCAGCGGCCACCCCAAAGGCCTGGATCGTGTTTAACGGAGAAACCAGCCAGGGGGGAGTGGGCAACTTCTGGACTACAGATGCTTGCCGTTCCCTGCAGAATGGTTCTATCGAAGTGGGCTGCCAGCTGGACAAGGACGCCGTGGGCACGGCGCTTACCTATCCCCTCGTATCCAGTGGGCAAACCGTGAATGTGCAGATTGGCAACAACCAGCCCGCAGAGCACAAGGCTGTAAAAGAGGGCAGTTTCAACCCGGATACGTTTCGTTTTGAATGGAAGGTAACGTACACGGTGGGTGATATCGCGCAGAACGAGGCGGCGCCACTGCTTTTTTCCGACATTTTGGACCCGACCATGCATGAATATGTGACGGACAGTTTTTACGTCCAGCTAAACGAAGGGCAGAACCAGGCCTGCACGCCGGATCTTGCAAGCGGGGCACAGGGTGAATTACGTTATGAACTGAGCCCCGCAAACCTGGCGGGCCACACCTTAGTCAAAGGGGATGTTGTGATCCTCACGTTTGAAACCGCGCTTACCGATGACACACAGCTGGCCCCCCGCAGCAACGGGGCGCCCAACAACAGTGCGACGGACGTGAAAAACCAGGCCTGCATTTACGAAACCTGGAACGTTACTGAGGGTGCGGTGAAAACGGAGGAGATCACGGTCTCGATCCGTCCAAACCAAAAAAATTGGATTGTCAAAAGCGGCACGCCCGACCACGCCAACCGCTGTATCCTCTGGACAGTAGAAATCTTCACGATGGATCGCCACCTGGATAACCTCACGCTCTATGATGTTTTCCCTGCCAGCTCGGGCCTCACCCTCATAAAAAAGGAGAACAGCATCGGTGTTGCGCAGGGCACGGGTACCGGTCTCAGCTTCACCTATCTCACCTTTGATGGAAGCGGCCACCAGACCAATACAGCCTCCGCCCCTGCCGTTTTGAGCGAAAACGGCGTGCAAAAACCGGGCAGCAGCCCCGCGGTATACTCCAGTTTTGAACTGGCTTTTCCCCATCTCAACTCTGGCCAGCCACATTATGCCAATTCCTATACGGTCACTTACAAGACCCAGGTGCCCGACAGCTACTACGATCATGGCCAGCACACCGACCCCGAATTCAAAAACGACGTTTGGCTCTCCTTTGACTGGAAGGTGTACGGAAGCGGCACCCCGGGCGCGGACCTAACGTTCACGGCCCCCACGGCAAGCAAGGGCGTCACCTGCCACACAAATGTCCTGTGGAAAAGCGTGAAAACCGCCTACGATCCTGCCACACAGATCATCGAGTGGGCCGTGCAGGTCAACCCACACGCGGCCACCGTCACCGAGGGAACAATCACGGACATCCTGCCACAAGGAAACCTGCCGGACGGCATGATGTGGGAATTTGTAGATTGGGAAAGCGGGCAGGCCATCGGATTCGACCAGGCGGGGAACGCTTCGTATGTGGACCATGCGGAGATTTCCTCGGATAAAAAGACCCTGGAAATTGTGCTGGACCACGGAGCAAACCCTTTAAACCAAAGTACGTTCACTTACTATTTCAAAACCAGGGTGACAAACCCGAACCACATTGGCTACAACCTTACCGAGGCAGAGGAACCCACCTATGAAAACGAGGCCTCTTTCTCGGGCGTCGTAAATGCTGCCACTATCACGGACACTTCCTGCGCCGAGGCCACGGTGAAAAGCACCGTGCTGGAAAAGGCACAGGGGGTGTACGATTACAACACAAATGAAATTCTCTGGACCGTGACCCTGAACCAGAACGCCATGCCGATGACGGGCGTTACCCTGCGGGACATCGTCTCGAAGGGGCAGGGGTATGTGACCGGCAGCGCACAGATAAATACGGGTGGCGGCTACCATTCCATGGGCTCTTCCGATGTGCAGTGGAACGCCGCAACCCGCACCCTCGACCTCGTCGTGGGGAGCCTTGCCGACGAGGAGACGGTGCGCTTGCAGTACAGGACCAAGGTGGATGTGAACGACGCCACCCTTGGGTTTACCACCGTGGCCAGCGGTAGCGAAATCACCCTCACCAACAGCATTGAAATCTTTAAGCGGGATGACTACGAACGTGGCAACACAAAGGTGCAGGCCAATGCAAAGGTCGTGTCGCAATCCCTGCACAAAAGTGGGGTGGAAAACCGTGGCGTCGTCACCTATACGGTGGGGATAAACCAGCACGGGCTCACCCTGCCCGCCCTGACGCTGGAGGACACCCTGCCCGAAGGGTTTGTGCTGAACGTGGCCAGCCTCACGCTGCACAACGCCACGGTGGACAGCAGCGGCGTGTTCAGCCCCACGACAAGCTGGGGCGGCGCGGCCAGGCTGAACCTCCAAGTCGACACCGAAAACCATAAATTCAGCTTCACCCTGCCCGCCGGAGAGGGCCGGTATGTCCTGACATACAAGTGCACAGCCCTTGTCGAAAACTACCGGGAATATGAAAACAACATCCGCTACCTTGGCACCACCTTTAGCGAGCAGGCGGCCAAGGAACAGTGCAAGGTGCGGGTGCGCGGCGCCAACGCGGTCGGCGTCTCGGACTCCATGGCAAACCTTGTGGTGCAAAAGCAAGACGCTGTGCGGGGAAATACCCCGATTGAGAACGCCGAGTTTGAGCTGCAGCAGCAAATAGGGACCGACTGGGTGAGCGCTGCCACCGCAAGCACCGACGCGCAGGGCAGGGCGGAATTCTTCCCGCTGGATATGAGTGGGACCTATCGCCTCGTAGAGACAAGGGCGGCGGCAGGCTACGACAGACAAACCGCTGTCGCCGAGGTTTCAGGTGCGCAGGTACCGCTGGACCGGCACGAATTCACCTTGCCCAACACCAAAAGTGCCGGCGGAAACAGCCTCACGGTCACGAACAAACCCAACCGTGCAAACGTCACGTTTACGAAGGTGAACGACTGGGATCGCCCGCTCTCTGGTGTCCGCTTCACGCTGACGGACAGAGATACCGGCCACCCCATTGCCGTGCAAACCGCCACGAGCGGCCAAGATGGCGTCGTGGTATTCAAGGACATCCCCGTGGGCAGCTATACTTTGGCCGAGGTGGCCCACTCCTGCCCCCCCTACCACACACCACACAACGAGAGTTTTCTTGTCACTGTGGCAAAAAATGGAAGCTATACTCTGACGCATAAGGACGGCACACCCGTTCAGGAGAAAAAAGTCGTCAATGTGGTCGAAAAAGGGGAGATTCCCCTCAATGTTTTTGACCGCCAGAGCGGCGCGCCGCTGGCCGGACGTACGTTCCGCCTGCTGGACGCCTTTGGGCGCGTTGTGGCCGAAGAGACGACAAATTCCCAAGGGCTTTGTGTTTTCCGCAACATCGCCTTTGGCGAAGTGTTCACCATCATGGAGGTGGATGCGGGAGAATACCTGCCTTCTGAGAGCATGACGGTTGCAATGCCCGGCGCCGTGGGGTATAATGGAAGTGGTGAGGCCAGCGTCTCGGTGGACTGGCCCAAAGAAAAAAATACCGAAACGGGAGCGGCACAAGCACTTCCCGAAACCGCAGGAGACGGACAAAACCTGCCGTTACCCGAAGGAAATTTGGCGGCCGGACCAGAGCCGCCGAGGCCGGTTGCCGCGGAGACCACAGCGGCACACAATAGCCCCCAAACGGGCGACAATCAAGGCGTATGGCCCTGGTTGGCCGCAACAGCCTTTGGCCTCCTTCTTTGTGCCGTACTATGGCGGCGCAGGAGACAAAGGCGCAGAAACTAGCTCATCTCCTTCACCATAAACCTGCAAGAGCGCGGAACACCTTTGTGTGTTCCGCGTTCTTGCGTCTATTATAAAGTCTCAAAGGATCGCCTGCACCCCATTGCCAGAAATTTCTGCCGCGAAGCATCTGCACAGAGCGGGACGCACAATGGGTCTTCGGTGTGTTTGTTTTCCCGTTTCGCTTGGGCGGGCAATCATGGCGTTACACCGCCTCGGGTGCTTCGTCAGGGGGCATGGGATACTTACCCGACAGACAAGCTGTGGGTACACCCCCGCTTCGTCACGTCCGCTTGACACGGGACGGAAGATAAACGAAAATGGATGAGGGTCTCATCCATTCATTTGCCCGGTTTATGTTTTTTGTAAAAAGTGCGCAGGCTCTCTTTAGTCTGCTCGTCCAGTTGTTTTTTGGGGATGTTTTGTACGGCGCCCTCCAGGCCGTAAAGACGGTTGATTCAAGCCGAGGGGTCGAACGCCAGGACGCGCAGCCAAGCTTCCCGGCTGCCTGTTTCGCGCAAGGCTTCGGGCTCCTTAATGCCTGCGCGTGCCAGTTGCCTTTCCAGCTCAGGGCCAATATTTGGCATTTCTCTCAGCATCTTCATTGCAAAACTCCTTCCATGATCCGCCCCGTCATCCGTGGGGGGTGTATCCGTACGATATCCACTATCATACCACGAAACCGCCGGTTTCGCCCATAGAAAGAAGGGGTGCGGGCGTGAAAATGCCGTCTTCGTTACACCGGCAGCTGCTGGCGCCCTGCGGGGTGAACTGTGCCGCCTGCATGGCCTATCTGCGAAAGAAAAACCACTGCCAGGGATGCCTTGGGCCCGTGCCGCCCGCGCGCAAGAGTTGCCAAAACTGTCTGCGCCGTAATTGCGCCGCAGAAAAAGGCCACGCATGGTGTTTCGAATGCGAAGACTTCCCCTGCAAGCACATCAAAACGCTGGACAAAAGTTACCGCCGGCGCTATCACATTTCTCTGATAGAGGATGGGCACTTGGCGGCGAAGCAGGGTGTTTCGGCCCTGCTGGATACCCATGGCGCGCGTTATCGTTGCCCTGCCTGTGGGGGTATTGCCTGCCAGCACGATGGCATATGCAGCGAGTGTGGAGAAAAAGTGACCTGGGAACTGGACGGAAAATAAGACGGTATGATGGAGGCAATCAGAAACAAAGGAGAGTACAACATTGGAATATAAGATTCGGCACGAACGCCCGGCAGACCACCGCGAAGTAGAACGGCTGGTGTATGAGGCCTTCAAAGATCTCGAGCTGCCCGGGCGCACCCAGTGTGATGAACACTGCCTCCTGCACAAGCTTCGAAAAAGTGAAATCTTTATACCCGAACTGAATTTTGTTGCCGAACAGACCAAGGAGGATGGCACAGAAGAGATTGTCGGGCAGATTGTATATGCCCGTGTCACCGTACAGGCCGAAAAGCATACCGAGTGGGAACTGATCAGCTTTGGGCCGCTGGCCGTGCTTCCCCAATACCAAGGACTGGGCATTGGCGAGCAGCTCGTCCGGCACAGCCTTTCCGAGGCGGCCCGCCTCGGCTATCCGGGAGTGCTGATCTTCGGCCACCCGGGCTATTATCCCCGTTTCGGTTTCGAAAATGCCGAAACATATGGGATCACCACCGAGGACGGCGAAAACTTCGATGCCTTCATGGCCCGGGAACTTTCTCCGGGGGCGATGAAGGACATGCACGGACGCCTTCTGCTAAACCCCATATATGTCATTTCTCCAAAGGAGCTGGAGACATTCAACGCCCATTTTTTTGCCTGAGATTTGAAAATCGGACGAAGGTAACATTTTAGCCTCCTTGGCCGCTTCGAAAAGCAAGGATATCTCTCTCGCCTTCGCTGCGTTTGACCCGTCCCAGCGCCGCGTGCTATACTGTTTTTTGCATCGGCAGCGGGCTAGGAACAAGGCCCTTCTGCCGAAAATCCAGCCGATGGGGGGAAGGGGCACTTGCTGTTCAATTCGCTGCGTTTTCTGGCCTTTTTTCCCTGTGTGGTTCTGGTCTATTTTCTGTTGCCGCGCAAGGTGCGCTGGTACTGGCTGCTTGTCACAAGCTACGTGTTCTACATGGGCTGGAACGCGGCCTATGCCTTGCTGCTGGCCACCTCGACGGTGCTCACCTATCTGTGCGGGCTGGCTCTGGGGGCCGTGGGGCAAAGGGGCGGCGGCGGGCGGAAAGCCACCCTGCAAAAGAGGGGAATCCTGGCCGCTTGCCTCGTGGCGAACCTCGCCATTCTGTTTTTCTTTAAGTACTATGATTTTGCCACGGAGAGCATCACTGCCGTCATGGGTTTCTTTGGGGCCGCGTATACCCCGCCGGCTTTCGATGTTTTGCTTCCCGTAGGCATTTCTTTTTATACCTTCCAGGCCATTGGCTACACCATCGACGTCTACCGAAAGGACATCACACCCGAGCGCAACCTTTTCCGATACGCGCTCTTTGTCTCCTTCTTTCCCCAGCTTGTGGCAGGGCCCATCGAGCGCAGCCGCAATATACTGCCCCAACTTTCAGTGCCGCACGATTTTAGTTTCGAGCGGCTGCGCAGCGGCCTGCTGCTCATGCTGTGGGGTTATTTCCAGAAAATGGTGGTGGCCGACCGGCTCTCCACCTTCGTCACGGGCGCCTTCGATGGGTACGCCACCCAGGGAAAACTCGCTTTGTTGACGGCCCTCGTGTTCTTTGCCTTTCAAATCTACTGCGACTTCGCCTCTTATTCGAACATTGCCATAGGCACGGCGCATATTCTCGGCATCGAACTGATGCAGAACTTTAACGCCCCTTACCTCTCGCGCAACATCCAGGATTTTTGGCGGCGCTGGCATATTTCGCTCTCCACCTGGTTTCGGGACTACGTCTATTTTCCTTTGGGGGGCAGCCGGCATGGCAGGCTACGCACCGCCCTTAACACGATGGTGGTCTTCCTGCTCAGCGGCCTCTGGCACGGGGCCAACTGGACCTTCGTGCTCTGGGGTTTGCTGCACGGGGGGTATCTTGTGCTGGGGCAAAACACCCGTGAGGCGCGCAAACGGCTCTATGCAAAACTCCATCTGCGCCATGACGCCTGGTATGCCGTGGCCTGGCAGACATTCTTTACGTTTGCCCTCGTCTGTTTTACCTATGTTTTCTTTCGCGCCGATACCCTCTCGGTCGCCTTTGGCTACCTCTCCCAGGTTGCCACCGGGCCCTTGCACGCGCCGGGCTTTTTTGAGCTCGGCATGGATGCGCCCGACTTCATTGTCAGCCTGCTGGGCATCGCGGCGGTCTTTACGGCCGATATCCTGAGCCAAAAAACGAGTGTTCTCAAAAACATCGATACGGGCAGCGCGCCCCTGCGGTGGACGGCTTCGCTTATCGGCATCGCGGTGATCCTGGTCTTTGGCATCTACGGCGAGGGTTTCGTCGAAAAGCCCTTTATCTATTTCCAATTTTAAAAGCGGTTTGGAAGTGTGAATCTTTCCCCGTGCATGTCCGCGCGGGACAAGGACGCGTGCGCCCCGGCACGAGAGGTTCACAAGTTTCCCCCTGGAGGGTTCTATGCGCAAACGCAGCAAAAACCTGCTGGCCGCCCTGGCGTTTTGCCTGGCGGTGTTCTTGCTTGCCTGTGCGCTGAGCGCCGTTTTAAACACCAAGAGCGAGACCATGATGGCTTTTTACGCCGAGCCCAAAGAGAGCATCGACGTGTTGTTTGTGGGCAGCAGCCACTGTATGGCGGCTTTCAGCCCGGCCGCCATCTGGCAGCAGGAGGGGTTTACCTCCTACAACCTCTACTCGCTAAGCCAACCCATGTGGACCAGCTACCACTATATCAAGGAGGCCCTTAAAACCCAGAGCCCGAAGGTTGTGGTGCTCGACGCCTTCGGCATGAGCTACGGCAACACCTATATCACCCCGGAAAACCTCGACAGCGTCTCCGACGACTACTCCTTACTCATAAAACCCTCGCTGAACCGGCTGGAACTGGCCATGGCGATGTCCCGCAGTCAGGTGCACGCCCGTCCCTTCTACCGCTACCTGCCCCTGCTGCGTTATCATGGGCGGTGGAAGAGCTTGACACGCGAAGACTTTACCTGGTATTTCGAAGATCACTACAGTACAAACAAAGGGTACGCACCCCTGTTCGAGACAGAAGCCTTCGCCCCTCCGGTACCCCTTGCGGATCCTCCGGAAAGCGAAGTATACCCCCCGGCCATGGAGTACCTGCACAAGACCATCGAACTCTCCCGGCAGGAGGGCTTTGCGCTGGTGGTGGCTTGGGCACCCTACATCCCCGAGGACGCCGAGTGGGACGTTTTCCGCCAGGTGGAGGACCTCTGCGCCGCCGAAGGGGTTCCGGTTCTCAACTACATCACCGATGTCGACTGCGGATTTTCCTATGAGACGGACCTCGCCGAACACGCTCACGTCAATCTCTTCGGCAGCGAAAAGGTGTCGGCACATATCGGCGCCTGGCTGGCGGAGAATTACGAGCTGGAGGACAGACGGGGGCAAGAGGAGTATGCCTATTGGGAACAGGCGGCGGCCACCGACCAATGGGATCTTGAAAAGATGATGCTGCGCCTTTCTCCTACGCCCGCAGAGTATTTTTCCCGCCTGCAGGACGACCGCCTTGTGGCCTTTGTCGTCAGCCGGGGCAATCTCTCGGCAGGACAGACCGAAGCCATGGAAGAGGGATTCTCGGCGGTGGGGCTCGACCCCGGCGTGTTGCAGCCCGGTGGCGGAGAGATGCTGGCCGTGCTGGACGGGGGAGAACCTGTGGAGATGGAAACGGGCCGGGATCTCTCTTACACCTATACCGAAGAGGGCTTGGAAGCCCAGCTGCAAAGCGGCGGACACGCCCTTTTGTCCCTGAATGGAGAAGAGGTCCAGCTGGACCACGAGGGCGTGCTAGTGGCCGTGTGGGACCGTGCAGAGGGAGAGCTTGTGCAGTCGGTGGCCTTCCGCCCCGACGAAGGGTTTCACACCCGGACGGACTAGGGGGGTGCATCCGCGCTCGTACGGGGGCTCACACCGTGTGCCGTGCCTTCGCCTGCCCAAAAGAGCGGCGGGGC
>JAJDHT010000050.1 GCA_030266325.1 Ruminococcaceae bacterium OttesenSCG-928-I18 | reverse complement strand
TGCTGAATATCTTGCAAAAACACTTGTGAGAATCATAGATGAAACCGCAGATGAAGACGACCGACTGCGGGCAATAGAGCTTCTGGGCTTATTGTATGGGTTGCTGCCCGGGAGTATTGAAGAATAAAGCGGCAGGAAATGAACAACAGACCCTGCAGAGAATAAAGGTATATTGTTAGGACGGCAGGAACTGGAAAAGAGAGGTGGGTGGTGTGGCCGGGAAGGATAATCTTGTTACGCCAAGCGCGGCAGAAGCACGAGAAAGAGGGAGAAAAGGCGGCAAGGCATCTGGGGAGGCTCGGCGCAAAAAAAAACAACTGCGCGAGTGCGCGGACTTCCTGCTGTCACTTCCCGTATCCGATCTGAGGAAGTACAACAAAATGACGAAGATGGGCATCCCTGTTGAAGGGATTGACAATAAAATGCTTCTCGTTACGGCGCTGATGATAGAAGGGCAGGCAGGGAATGTGGCAGCGTTTAAGGAGTTGCGGGAACTTATTGGTGAAGATGCGGCTCCCGGCGGAGAGGTGACTATAGTTGACGACCTATAGATTGTCTGAGGTTGTGTCTCCTGCGTTCGCACAACCGCACAAGGCTCTAAAGGCGGGAACGCACAACCAGCTTGTCCTAAAGGGAGGACGAGGCTCGGCAAAGTCATCCTACGCCTCAATCGAAGGGCTGTTGCTGCTGATAAAGTATTCCGAAATCCATGGAGTTGTAATGCGCAAAGTCAGCAATACATTACGCACAACCGTATATGCACAGTATGTGTGGGCTATCACTGTGCTTGGGTTATACGACCGATTCAAGTGTACCGTACAGCCCATGGAGATAATGTATAAGCCTACTGGCCAGAAGATTATGTTTTTTGGTGCAGATGACCCTGGCAAGATAAAGTCCATCAAGGTTCCATTTGGGTATATAGGATACTTGCACTTGGAAGAACTCGATCAATTTTCTGGTGAAGACGAGGTGCGCAATATTGAGCAATCCGTGCTGCGCGGCGGGCCATTGGCCTTTGAGATCAAAAGCTTTAACCCGCCAAAGACAAAAGACAACTGGGCCAATAGATATTGTTTGATTGATAAGCCGGGCCAATTGATCCACCACAGTACATATAAGACCACGCCGGAGGATTGGTTGGGACAACGGTTCTTAGACGATGCAGAATTTCTTTGTGGGATCAACCCAGCTGCTTATGAGCATGAGTACCTCGGCATTGCCAACGGCACCGGCGGCATGGTGTTTGAAAACGTGCAATCAAAAAACATTCCGGATGAACTGATAAAAACATTTGACCGCATTTTAAATGGTGTGGACTGGGGATACTACCCTGACCCATGGGCTTTTGTGCGGTGTCAATACTTTGCTTCGCAACGCACGCTTTATATTTTCGACGAGGCCGTAGAGAACAAGCGAGGGAACAAAGAAACAGCGAAAATTATCAAAGGTAAGGGCGTTGCGGGCAATGAACGCGTTACATGCGACAGTGCTGAGCCGAAAAGTGTTGCGGATTACATCGAATACGGGTTGAGGGCGCAGGGCGCCGAGAAAGGCCCGGGCAGTGTAGACTATTCGCACAAGTGGTTACAAAGCCTGAATGCCATCATTATCGATCCTGTTCGATGCCCAAAAACATATCACGAATTTTCCAGTTATGAGTATGAGCGTAACAAAAATGGCGATGTGATCAGTGGCTATCCTGATAAAGACAACCACGCGATTGACGCTGTCCGATATGCCACCGAAACGATTTGGAAGAGAAGGGAAACACCGCAAGGGCGCCTCTTACCAGATAACGCATATCAATAACAGAAAGGGCGGATGAAGTGCTCACCTATCAGGACTACCAAGCGGCAAGCGATAAGACCGCCTTTATCGTTAACGCTGTAGAGGAATATAAAAGCAGCAAAATGTTCCTTGATGCAATGAGAGCCCAAGCATACGATCGACGCGACAATACTTCCGTTGTGAATCGAATGACTTTTCTCGAAAAATACGGCATTAAAGATTCGAAAATCAAGTTTTTTCGGATGCGGAACGGATTTTTCCCAAAAATGGTGAGGCAACAGGCCCAATACTTGCTTGGAAATGGCGTTACCCTGCCGGATGAAGTGAAAACCCGGCTGGGGAACAAGTTCGACCGAGACCTGCAGCGAGCAGGGCAACAAGCATTGGTTGATGGCATTAATTGGGGGTTCTGGAATGTTAATCGGCTGCTGGTGTTCCGAGCGACCGAATTTTGCCCCTTATTTGATGAAAGAACCTCAGACCTGACTATGGGGATTCGATTTTGGCAGATATCAGATGACAAGCCGGTATATTACGAGGTGTACGAACTCGACGGGATCGCAACATATATGCAGGAAGACAGCAGCCTTGTTACGCTGGAGGAAAAGACAGCATACCTAAACAGGGTTCGAGTTGACGATATCGATGAGCGAGTAACGGATACCCAAAACTACAGCAGAATCCCAATATTCCCTCTGTACGCGAATGATCTTCATGTATCTGAATTAAATGTCGGTTTGAAAGAAGATATCGACGCGTATGATTTTATTTCTTCCGATCTGGTAGACGGGATACACCAGGTCGAGGGTATTTATTGGGTCGTGAAGAATTACGGCGGCGAAGATTTGGCTGCACTGCTCAAAGAGTTGCAGGCCCTGAAAATTTCCTATCACGACGGCGCCGCCGATGCAGACGCAAGAGCCGAGGCGTTGGAGGTGCCGCATCAAGCTAAGCAAATCGCTTTGGATTTGCTGGAAAAAAAGATGTACGGCGAAAACATGGCCCTGGACACAAAGGCACTTACGGGTGGTTCTCTGACAAACGTTGCCATCAAGGTGGCATTTACAGACTTCGACCTCAAAACCGATCTGTTTGAATATCAGTGCGTTGATTTCGTGCAAAACATTCTTGATTTGCTGGGGATTCAGACGGAGGAACCGAAGTTTAAAAGGCGTACCATCACCAATGACACAGAGACAGTGGACAATATTTCGAAGATGCTCACAGATGATTATGTCGATACTGAGTGGGCCGTCATGCATAACCCGCTAGTGGATGATGACGAACAGGACGATTTGTTAAAGCGGTTGGCATTGGAAGACCAAGCTGCCGCCGATGAAATAAGCCCTCTGGGTGAGCAACCTCAAGAGGAAGAGGATATAGAGGATGGACAAAGCGCATGAACATACTGATTCTATTCTTCACGCAACAGAGCATAAAATAAATCGCATATATGGCGCGGCTAGACGGGAAATACGGAAAGAAGTGGCATCGCAGATTGAAGACATATACCTTGATGATGAGGATGCCACTCATAGGGAGCGCCTAGAATATGCGGAAAACCATGGAGTCGAAGAAGTTTTAATAGGGACGGTTGCTATTCTATTGCTAGCCAATCAAAATGCTCAGGCGGTTACCAATAGGGCTGTGCAGCATATTTATGTGCTGAATTATTCATATACTGCGGATGTAGTTTTTGGTGCCGTATCCGTGGATATTGGTAAAAGAGGAAAACCTTTGTTGGATTCCATTCAGAGCCGATACGATAAACGGGCATATGAAAAAGCGACAGACAGGTCACAACAGCTAACATCGGTGAGGCGAGCTATTCAGGGTGCCATCAAACATGGAAAAAGCATACAAGATATAGCTCGGCAGATAATGAGCATAACAAACCAAAACAGAAACCGTGCATTGACGATTGCCAGAACAGAAACAACGCGCACGGAAAATCGGGGACGCTTCGATGCAATGGGTCAAGCGCAAAAAATGGGCGTAACCATAAAAAAACGATGGATGGCTACTCATGACAGTCGCACCAGAGACAGCCATGTGTGGGTAGACGGGGAAATCCGTGAACTAAAAGATGTTTTCTCTAATGGCTTGGAATTTCCGGGAGACCCAAACGGGCCAGCGGAGGAAGTTTGTAATTGCCGGTGTACGATAGTAAGTGAAATCGAGGTAGAGAATGAAGGTTGAATTTGTTGACAATTCAAAACAGGTATTATCGGCTATTGAACAAGCGGAGAGTAAAGCATTGACCATGATCGGAGAGAAGCAAAATTCAATAATGGCCGGGATTACCCCAGTTGACACCGGGAGGCTTCGAAATTCTCGCGGATATGAGGTGAATGCTACGCAAAAGGTCGTAACCGTTGGTGTTACGGCAGAATACGGGCCATGGGTAGAGCTTGGAACCCGCCGATCGAGAGCCCAACCATATCTTGAGCCATCAATAATGAACCACCGTGAAGAATATCGTAATATCGTCGAAAGAGTGATGAAAGGATAATTGTGTGGGACAGCGGCCCTACAGTGTAAGGCCGACGCATGCAAGTCTAAGGAGATATCCCCGCTGCCTCCATAATTTTCTTTGCTGTTTGGTCGTTAATCTCATTGTCCGCATTGGCCTCATCTTCGGCCTTGCGAATTTCCTCGTAAGCCTTCGTGAGCACGTTTTGAAGCGCACGCGAGAAGTTGATGTTGTAATCTTCCGCGAAGGTGTTTAACCAGGCGGGAATAGTAACGTTTTTGCGTACCGCTTTATTGCCGTACTTGTTTGCGTATGTGTCCATATCAAGCGCAATGAGGCTAACGATACCGCCGTCCTCTGGCTTAATGTCGATGATTTTGCTTGCCTTAGGAGCGGGCTTCCCTTCCTCCAAATCGGTAAGCAGCCACCCAGACGCGGCATCCTCGGCCATGAAGATTGCATCGGCCATGGATTCACCTTCGGTAACGCAGCCGGGAAGGTCGGGAACTTCAACGGTGAAGCCCTCGCCCCTTTCCCACGGATAGAATATTGCGGGGTAGGATAGTTTCATGTTGTCGTCCTCCTTTACTTTAGCCCAGCCATTTTCAGGATAGAATTGGCGGTTTTGATATTGATGTCACCCTTGTGATTCGGTATCGTCACTTTGCCGGGCTTCGTGGAATGTTTGTATTGATAATGGGAGCCGCGAGTATCAACGTGTTTCCATCCATCTTTCAGCAGCATCTTTTCCAAGTCTTTGAATGTCATGCGTTCTCGCCTCCCTTAATCATATTATACGCATAATGCGCATCAATGTCAATAGATATATGCGCATAATGCGCACAAAATATATAGACTTCTTTGTACAATTTGCCACAGCATGCTTCGATGAGCGGTTCCACATGCAGGTATCAAGCCTTTGGGCTTCATATACAAAATTGCCGGACGCGGTGTAAAATACGTAACCTTGGGGTGCAACCCCGTAAAAAAGCGTAAGGAGATAGGATATGAAAAGGAGTTTTTTGACAGCACTTGGCCTTGAGAAGGCTGTCATCGATCAAATCATGGAAGAACATGGCACCACCATCGAAACGCTGAAGGAGCGCAACACAGAGGCTATGGAGGCGTTGAAAGAGCAGGTAACCGACCTGAAAGGCCAGTTGGCCGAAAAAGCTGACAATAGCGGCAACGACTGGAAAGCCAAATATGAGGCAGAGGTCGAAGCGCACCAGAGCACCAAAACCGAACTTTCTGAGAAAACAGAAAAGGAGGTAAAAACCGCAAAACTCCAAAAGCTGCACGCCAACTTGAAGGCAGCCGGGGCCAACCCGGATTATATTGAACTGCTTGAAAGCAAGTTTGATGTTGCGGCGCTGGAGGAGGACGGAGATGGCTTCAAAGGGTGGGAGGACACATTGAAGCCCATTCAAGCGAAGTATTCTGGGCTATTTGGCACTGTCGAAACAAAGGGCCCAAATGTAGCCACACCCCCCGCAGGTAATCCGGCCAACTACACGATGGATGACATTAAAAAAATGTCACCCGCAGAAATTAATAAGAATTGGGACAAAGTCTCAAAAACACTTGAAAAGGGAGTATAAAAAATGTCCATTGCAACTTTTATTCCGCAGCTTTGGAGCGCTCGTCTGCTCCAGCATCTTGACAACGCCCTGGTGGCAAAGAACTTTTTCAACCAGGAATATTCTGGTGAAATCCAGGATTACGGCGACACTGTAAAAATCAACCAGATTGGCACCCCCACGATCAAGACCTATGTTGCCAATGCAGACATGGATAGCCCGGAGGAATTGAACACCGCGGCTCAGGAGCTCGTGATCGATCAGTCCAAGTATTTTAACTTCCAGGTGGATGATGTGGACGCGGCTCAGATGCGGGCCCCGCTCATGGATTCGGCCATGAACCGGGCAGGCATTGCCCTGGCAGAGACAGAGGACACCTATTTGTTTGGCTTGCTCAAAGCTGGCGTCGTTGCGGGCAACCAGATTGGCGCCCTCACCATCGATACGCCCGATGCGGCGTTTTCCATGCTGGTAAAGCTGCGCGAAATTCTCACAAAGAGCAACGTGCCTCATGCTGGCCGCAAGGTAGCTTTGTCGCCTGAAATCCTCAGCTATATTCTGGAAGATGACCGCTTCACTGGAACGGGCGGCTCGGGCGCCGAAGGGACTCTGGCAAGTGGGCAGGTGGGCCGGGCCATGGGATTTGATGTCTACGAGGTCAACACGCTTCCGACAGCAACCGGCGTCCAGACTGTCATCGCGGGCCATGACCTTGGCGCTACCTTCGCAAGTCAGATCATCAAGACCGAACCCTACCGCATGGAAAAACGTTTCTCGGATGGTGTCAAAGGCCTGTCTGTCTATGGCGCGAAAGTGCTTGTCGGCAAGGCTTATGCATCCGCTGACGTGACCTTGGCCTAGGCGGTGCCACATGATTAAGTGGGAGCAGGGCAAGGATGGAAGATGGTATCCAAAGGGGCAGAAAAAGGAGCCCCCGAAGAAACCGGAAACCAACAAAAAGTCCTCAAAGTGACGAGGTGAACCATGGAGAAGGAACTCACTGCGGTGTGCACAGAGTGCCGCAATTTCTTTATTAAAACCATCGAACAAGGGTGGTATACGTTGACTGACGGGGAAATCCCTGTTAAGGATACATATATCGCTGGGCAATACGTCTATCTTGTCGGCTCGATGGTTAATGATGGTGTTCATAAGGTAGACGAGGCCAGCAACGGCACAATCCGCATTTCGGGAACGACAAATGAGGAGTTTCGGGGTGCCATTTGTGGCCTTGCCATACCACAAGACTTTTTGGAGGTGGTCAAAGAGATCGAAGCACAGATGGCCATTGAGGCCTCTGACACGTCCGATAAGACACTCCAAAGTGAGTCCTTCTCCAACTATTCCTATAACCGGGCAAGCGGCGGGGGAGCGTCTGGTGGCGTAGCTGCGACATGGAAAGAGGCATTCGCAACTAAGTTGAACCCGTATAGAAAAATGTACCGCGAGAGGGTGGTTTGATGCCTAGCCCGCTAACTCATGGCGCATGGTACGTTTTGCTTAAACGAACCGAGACCCCTGGGCCCAATGGCAATTCTGTATCCTGGGAAGATAGCGAACGGTTTGTTGCGACGCCTTATACGGAAACAAATGCAGCGGTTGCTATGGCAGAAGTACAGGCAGGGTATACGGCTCTGTCTTTTTCTGTGGCAAAAGACTTGGCAATCAGTATGAACGATTATTTCCGAAATGAGGCTGAACCACGCCGAGTGTATCAGGTTCAATCTGATCCCGAAGGAATGGTTACACCTCGAATGTCTCGGATGGATTTCAAGGATTTCAAGGCAAAGCTTGTAGAATTGCCGGAAGGATAAATGGGTATGGCTGGAACAATAGAAGTCTCTAGTGTTTTATACGCATTTTACAATCACTTTCTGCCGTCTTTTCAGCGGGACATGGTGCCCGCCAAACAGAAGTTCCCATATCTCACTTACAACATGACGATTCCGGTCACGTCTACATCTGACCAGAATAGCGTTATTTCGAACGATGTACTGCAAACAGTGCTATTGTTTGACAAAAGGGAAAACTATACGCGGCTATATGAGCACGCCGACCAGATCGGGAAGGCTATCCCACCCACCGGTGTTTCCCTTCCGTTTGGAGACGGGAAACAGTACTTAATGCTATTCCGAGGCGCGCCATTTGCACAAAATTACGTACTCCCAAAAGAAGAACAAGAGCAGAAAATCAAAGCCGTGCTCCTCAACATCGAGTTGAGGGCATATTATATTTAGGAGGTAAAAGAATGGCCCTTAATACACCAATCGGTCTGACCCCTGAGTCTTTCAATAACATGATCACCGGGGCCGGAGCGGGCTACACAAGCCTTGCCCTAACGGCAGGGATGAGTGCGGAGGAAGTATCTACTGCAATTCAGACCGCACTGGAAAGCGGAGAGTGCCTGGGTGCAACGCGTGGAGGCTTCTCGTTTGACTTTTCATATGAGACGCGAGACATTGAGGCAGATGGGAAAACGTTCCCGTTCAAGGGGAGCACAACGCTCACGGTCATGAATGCGTCTGTGGCTACTACGTTGTTAGAGGTTACGCCTGGGGTTTTGTCGCGAGTATTTAGCAACTCAGAATTGAACGAAGATAAAAATCACATGCGTTTCAGGATGCAGTTCACGGAAGACAGCTATATCCCGGAGATGTGGTTCATTATGGCTCTGATCGGTGGCGGGTATGTCGGGATCAAGATGCAGAACGTTTTGAATATTGAGGGGTCTAGTCCGACTACTACTCCGGATGGCGAAATGGAACTTCCGGGCAACTTCCGAGCACATCAGGCGAGCTTGACTGACAGTCAGTATGGCCCAGCTGAGGTCTTTTGGTTTTATCCTGCACCAGATGAGCCGTAAGGAGGCATTATGAAATTATCCGAGCTTAAACAAACAGATGAGTTTTGTGACGTACTGCTAACGGCAGCGCCTTATGTGTGGAACTTTATTGACGATGAGGCAATAATCGCGTTCTGGAACTCTCGACAAGATAAAATAAAAGACGGAATGGCCGCCGGGCGTGTTTCAAAAAGGTTAGCTTTTGAAATTGCAACGGCAGCGATCGGGAGCCGTCGAGAAGATACTTATGGTATCCTTGCGGCATTGAACGGGACGGGTGTGGATGATATAAAACACCAGCCACCGGGAAAAACCATCTTCCAGGTTGTTGAACTTGTAATGGATCTCATTAGTGACAACGGATTGTTTAAGGATATTATGCGTTTTTTTTCACAGTCAGAGCCATTGGATACGAGCGGAGCATCAGGTACCTAGTCGAAACAAGGCCGCTACCCATTAGGGTGGCGGTTGTTTATTTGCCTGAGAAGTATAAGCGCGAGAGCCGACAGGATGCTTATCAGTCTTATGTGACGGATATGCTGTGGGCGCCTGCAAATCAAAAAGTGTTTAAGGATGTCAAACGGTTTTCGGAGTTATTGCCATTAGACAAACCCCACGGCGGGAGAAGAAAACCAGCCAATGAGATTCTCCAGAATTTAATCGAACATGGAAAAAGAAAAGGAGGTCAATAAGTGAATCTCTTCTCATTGTTTGCCACTATTGGCCTTAAAGATGACGGATTTACAAAGGGAATAAACGAAGCCACCGGGGCAGGGCAAAAGTTTGACCTGTCTCTGGGGAGCATTATAAAGACGGTGGCCGGGCTGAAAGTTGTACAGGTGGCGTTTAATGAGATTCGTAATGCCATAGG
The DNA here is from genome assembly GCA_030266325.1 of Ruminococcaceae bacterium OttesenSCG-928-I18. GTDB lineage: Bacteria > Bacillota > Clostridia > Oscillospirales > Ruminococcaceae > JAAYCI01. The sequence continues at coordinate 4,949 of JAJDHT010000050.1, read as the reverse complement.
CGGGGCCATCGAACGATATGACACGCTCAATAGGTTCCCTAAAGTCATGGAGCAGATGGGATTTTCCACTGAATTGGCTCAAAAGTCAATACAGAGGATGTCCGATAGTGTCCAGGGATTGCCGACGAGACTGGATGACATCGTTTCTGTTGCGCAAAGGATTGCCTTGACAACTGGAGACCTTGAAGGCGCCACCGATGCGGCCATCGCCCTCAATAACGCATTCCTTGGAAGCGGGTCAACAGCAGCAGATGCGGCCAGAGGTCTTACTCAGTACACACAGATGCTTTCGACTGGGAAGGTTGACATCGTTAGCTGGCGGACTCTTGTGGAGACGATGGGGCCAGCTCTGCGCATGGTGGGAGAGTCTTTTGGATTCACAGAAGACGCAACCCAACAGCTCTATGAGGCTCTCCAAAGTGGTGATATCACCTTCGACGAATTTAATAGCCGAATAATCGAGTTGAATGATGGCGTTGGCGGGTTTGCTGAAATGGCTCAGGAAGCGTCGGGAGGCATTGCAACCGCTTTTACAAATCTCAGGACAGGAATCGTTATCGCAATCACAGACGTCATATCAAAGTTTGACGAACTGCTAGAAAGCAATGGATTCGGCGGAATTGAAGGCGTAATCCTCAAAATTCGCGATGGTTTTAAGGCATTTATTACAGCGGCGGGAGATACCATGATCTATGTCGCCGACACAATGATGCCGTTGTTTAAGGACTTGTGGGCGCTTATTCAAAATGATTTGGTGCCAATATTCACCGATGCAGGAGGAGTCATACAATCTGTTTTGAAGCCCGCATTTGAGGGCCTGGTCGATGCAATACGTTCGATTGTTCAATGGTTTGGAGATTTGGATCGCGAGCAACAAAAAACAATCCTTGGATTGGCTGCAGCCGCATTGGCAATGGGGCCCGTAATTGATGCAATCATAAAATTGGTTTCCTTTGTTGGTTCAATAAAGGAAGTTGCCACCGGCGTTGGCGTGTTCGTTAAGGCCTTGGTTGGGGTTGCCCCTGCTGCAGGAGCCTCAGGAGCCGCTGGTGCTGTGGGGGCTTTAGGGGCAGCGCTTGCCCCGCTTCTCCCTGTGATTGCTGCTGTAGCCGCAGCTATTGCGACATTTGTTATTGGTTGGAAAACTAATATGGGTGGGTTTAGGGATTCAATAATGGAAACCCTTCCTGGATTAGTTGAAGCTTGGGGGACATTCAAAGAAGGGCTGAGTGTTCTGTGGGACAATCTCAAGGAGGCGGTATCTACTCTCAAAGAGGCTTGGGACAGCGATTTCGCAGGTATTCGTACGATAGTAGAATCCGTATTTAGTGTGATAGGCGAAATAATCGCAACCGCGATCGAGGTCTTTAGTGGCATCCTTGAATTTATTGGTTCGGTATTTAAGGGTGACTGGGAAGGCGCCTGGAATGCAATAAAGGATATATTCACGTCGGTCTTTGAGGGAATTGTTGAAATCTTTTCGACAAACATCCAGCTAGTAATCGATTTAGGAAATGACCTGGCTGCTTGGTTGTCCGAGATATGGGACGGGATAAAAGCAAAAGCCACTGAAACATGGAATTCCATTGTCGAATTCATGGCCGAGTTGCCGGGACGAATTTGGGATGCGATCTCGGGAGCAATTGAACGCGTGACCGAATGGGGATCGCAGATACTTGAGACAGCACGGAATAAGATAACAAGCATGATAACGACTGTTATCAATTTGCTTGTGCAACTGCCCGGGAAAATATGGAATGCGATCGTTTCGGCAATACAACGAGTTGCGGAGTGGGGACAAAACATTATTAACACCGCACGGGAAAAGATTACAGCGATGGTGGAAGCGGTCTATTCTCTTGCTTCTCAGATTCCATCCAGAATAGCCTCTGCTATTTCGGGGGCCATACAAGCCGTTGTGACATGGGGATCTGAACTCGTCGATAGGGCAAAAACAGCTATTCGCAATATGATAGATGGGATTGTCAATTCTGCCAGTAACGTTGCGTCCGAAGTCAAGTCAATTGGAACAAATATCATTCAGGGCATTGTTAATGGAATAAACAGCATGGCATCAAGCGTTGTTGGAGCTATTAAGACGGTTGTGGACAATGCAATTAATGCGGCAAAATCTGCACTTGGTATAGAATCCCCCTCCAAAGTTTTCGCTGAGATTGGACGCTATACAGCAGAGGGTTTTGTTGTCGGAATTGAATCTATGGCGAATGCGGTCAATGATGCAGTGAATGATGTTTTCGGCGTGGATACGGATATTCTTGCCCCATCATTAGGGGGTGTTTCATCGCTCACTCCTGCTATGGCGGGCGAGGCGTCTGGAATGCAACCGGTTCATATTACTCAGCAATTCTACCAACAATATCAATCTCCCATTGACGAACAAAACGCTGCTGTGGCGGCGGTGGAAAGGGTGATGTGGTAGTGACATATGATCTCAAAGCGTACGCGGATAATGGCAAAAACCTCGAATTCTCTTGGGATTCGGGGCTTGTCATTTCCGATATTTCTGGACTCACCTCTGTGGTCGTCAATATGGCCACATCGCAAGGGGTAACCCAGGTTGGAACATCCATTCAGGACGAATCCGTCAACGGTAAGGACTTAGTGATCAAAGGGACTCTTGTGGGGGATTCGGCACTAAGCCGAAAACAACTCATTGACACTTTTGTCCCTGAGGTTCCCGTCACATTGGTCTACAACAACGAACTGGAGTTGCGTGTCAAGCCTAAGGTTACACCTGATGTGTCTAGGCACGAATCGAATGCCAAGTTCCAGGTAACCGTGTACGCCGCTTACCCATATTGGAGCAAGATGGACAAAATCATTATCAATGTTGGCGGCTTGGAACCCATGTTTTCATTTCCCATCAACTACGGGGAGACCGACCTCGAAGACCCAAAGACACATATGTTCGGCAGGAGAATTCAATCGTTTTTTGTTAATGCCGAAAACCAAGGCAACGTATCGGCGCCATTTGATCTGATATTTTACGCGAAAACACAGGTATCAAATCCTTCTCTAACAAAAGTTGATACAGGGGAAGTAATTAAAATCAATCGCAACATGGTGGCTGGGGAAAAGGTCAGCGTCTACATGACAGAAGATCAGCCTCGTGTCACTAGCACAATAGGCGGATCAGAAATCGACATCTTTAACGATTTGGATTACTATTCGACCCTGTTCGAACTTGACGTAGGGGATAACCTGGTACGGTATGACGCCACAGTAAATAGAGATAACCTAGACTGCCTATTAGTCCCTATGGCTGCGTTCTCGGGAGCTTACACATATGGCTAATACTATGTCGCCCAGCGAGACAAGAGCTATCGTGCTTGAGGTGTTTGACACTATTCTTGCACGAAGAGGACAAATAACAAACTACATATCTCTGGATTGGGAAGAAAGCTACAATGATAGAGCGTCGTTTATGTTGGTATGCGTCGATAGCCAACACAATATCGACCTTTTACAGCAAGATTGGTACTTGACCAGAAAAGACCGTGACACTTCAATGGTGATTCGGTACGTAAAATACGAGACACGAGAGCACCAGATCATTGTGAGAGGGTACACCTCAATCGACCGTATCGGACAAAGAACGATTATTCGAGCCAAAAAGATCACAAATGTCGAGACTGGAATGAGGACGATTGTAAGTGAAAACTTACGCGCCCTTCCGCAACAGGTACAGGTATTCCCACTCAGCAACTTTACGATTCATGGTGGGAGTGGTTTAGTACCCTCAAAAATGATGCGGAGGCGTCGGCTTCCGAATTTATGGCATGGATGGAAGCATTCAAGGCCGAAAGAGAACAAGAGTTTACTGAATGGTTTAACGCAAAGAAAACCGAATTTGATAGTTGGTTTTCGTCATTCACAACCACAAACACAACCCGGTTCAACACCTGGTACAACACCTTTACAACGGCCAGTGAAGCGGAATTTAGCGATTGGTTTGAGAATCTTCAAAACCAACTCGACGATAATCAGGCGGCGAACCTACAGAACCAGATCAATCATCACCTTGCAAATGGAATTAATTCTGAGGTTGGAGTCCATAGCCTTAGATACTACGACGGAAAGCTACAAGCCTATATAGGCACCGGCTGGGTAACGGTTGGACAGGTTGCCCGTGGGCTGAGTTGGACATATATCGAAGAAACTCTTGCTTGGACATGGGGAGAACTCGATATATTGCAAAAAACATGGGAAGACATTGAAAACATGATTGAAGAGGAGGCAGCCTAATGGCAGCAACAAATCATACCGAACACGGGTTTCCGTTACCGGAAGCAACTGACACCTTGGCAAGGCAGGACATTCTTGACATAAGTAATAATGTTGAAGGCAAATTCATGTCGGTATCCACCTACGACCCCCCCGAACAAGGACAAACGACGGGGCCCGCTGCACTTGCCGGAGGAATAAAACCTTTAGTTGATCAACAGACACAAGGTCTTAAAACAATCTCCGCAGACGAAACAGATACCGGCAAAACGTGGATTGATGGGCGAAAGATTTACCGAAAGGTTGTTCACGTACCTACATTGGGCGCAGCAAACGCTTGGGTTACTACCCCTCACGGAATCAGTGGTTCTATCATGCCAATCAGTGTTTTTGGAATTTATAAAAACAAGGGTTCAACTACAGTGGGCATCGCTATCCCCGACTATCGAACGACGGTAGGTGTAAACGGAGCCGAACTTACTATGCTTAGAACAGTTGACTCAACAAGCTTGGAAGCATACGTCATTCTGGAATACGTAAAAATGGCTTAGGGGAGGCAAACCATGACACCTTTTAAAGGACGAAATAGAGTGACGAGCCTGAATGGATGGCGAATCCTGCACGGCGTGCGCCAGTGGCACGCGGGGCTGGATATCGTGGGCGATGACAGCAAAGAGCTTCGGGCCATCTGGGATACCGTCAGG
>JAJDHT010000005.1 GCA_030266325.1 Ruminococcaceae bacterium OttesenSCG-928-I18 | reverse complement strand
GCCGGCATGCCGGTGGGCGCCGCCATGCAGGTTGTCTATGCCTTCCACATGCCGCTTTTTTTTGTCATCTCCGGGTTTCTTGCACGAAAAGAGAGCCTGCCCCTGGCCGGGTGGGGCAAATTGCTTTACAGGAAAACGACCGGGCTGCTTGTGCCCTATGTGCTGTTTGCGCTGATTTGCTTCTACGTGGAGGGCGGGCCTTGGAGTATCCTTGCCGACATCGCCTATGGTTCACGTAATGCGCTCTACCCACACAGCTCTCAGCTTTGGTTTTTGCCCTGCCTGTTTCTATCCGTATTGCTGTTCCAGCTGTGCCAGAATCTAATCGGTATGTTGCCGGCGAAAGCAAAACTTCCCCTCTATTTGGCAGCGGGGCTGTTTCTTTTCTGCGCGGGCGCTTGGTTCAGCGCGGGGCGTATAGCGGAAATCGGCTGGCCGTTTAGCCTGAATGTGGCTTTCATGGGCACCTCGTTTATGTTTTTGGGCTGGGGTTTCCGGTTTTTGTATGAAAAGTATCTTCGCAACCAGAAGCTTTTGTTTTGGCTGGTTCTCTGCCTGAGCCTGGGGCTGGGGGTGGTGTCGGTGTTTTTGAACCGGGCGGCGCTGGAGGAAGGCCCCTTTCATCTGGTTTCTATGGCTACGGCCGACTATGGGAACCCGCTGCTGTTTTACCTGACGGCGGGGCTTTTGTCCCTGGCGGTCCTGTTGTTATCGACCGTAGTGAACAACCCGGTATGTGCCTTTATCGGTCGCAACACCCTTGTGATCCTCTGTGCCTCCTCGCTGCTGATGGCGGCGGTATACGACGGGCTGGCGGCAGCGGGCCTGCGGGAGATGCTGACAGACTGGCGAGGCGCAGAGACGATACTGGTGACGGGACTGGTTTTGGGCTTGGCGGTGCCACTGATCTACCTTCTGAACTGGTTTGCACCAAACCTGGCGGGCAAAGCCGAGAGGAACAGCAGACCATAAACAATACACGCATCCGGGTGAACCAGACCTGAAAAACCCCTCAAATTTGCTGTTGACACCCAAAGTCTTTAGGAGTATAATGATTTACTGTACTATTATGGCCTAATGTGCCCTAAACCAGCAAAAACGGAGAAAATAACCGGCCTCATTTTGTGCAAGATGCTGCAAAAATGAGGGCTTTTCCCTGTCGAATCCGTTTTTCACTGGTGAAGGATCTCCATCTGCCCCGACGGGCGGATGAGGCACGGGTGTGTAGTGGTGAAAAAATTTTGGGAGTGGTTGCGCGCATGGTGAATGTCAAGCCTGTAAAGCTTGGAACGACAGAACGCATGAGCTTTTCCCGTATTGATGAAGTGTTGGAGATGCCCAACCTCATCGAGGTGCAAAAAGACTCATACCAGTGGTTTTTAGACGAAGGTTTGAAAGAAATTTTCCGCGATGTGGGGTCCGTAGAGGACTATTCGGGAAACCTTGTACTGGATTTCATAGGCTACAGGCTGGACTCACAGCCCAAATATACAATCAAAGAGTGTAAAGACAGAGATGTGACCTACGCGGCCCCGCTGCGTGTGACCACACGCCTGCTGAATAAAGAGACGGGCGAAGTGAAGGAGCAGGAGATCTTCATGGGGGATTTCCCCCTGATGACCGAGAGTGGTACCTTCATCATCAACGGCGCCGAGCGGGTGATCGTCTCCCAGCTTGTGCGCAGCCCGGGTGTCTATTTTGGCGAAGCGTACGACAAAACGGGCAAGCAGCTGTTTTCCACCACGCTGAACCCCAACCGCGGCGCATGGCTTGAGTATGAAACGAGCAGCGACGACGTGTTCAGCGTGCGTATCGACAAGACACGCAAGCTGCCGGTGACGGTGTTTATCCGGGCGCTGGGCCTTGGGGAAGACAGCCAGATTCGGGATTTCTTTGGTGAGGACGACCGCATTGAGGCGACGATTGCCAAGGACCCGACCAAGAACGTGGAAGAGGGGCTTTTGGAGACCTACCGCAAGCTGCGGCCGGGCGAGCCCCCCACGGTGGACAGCGCCAAAACCCATATCGAAAACCTCTTTTTTGACCCGCACCGGTATGACCTGTCCCGGTTTGGGCGCTATAAGATGAACAAAAAGCTGGCGATTGGCAGACGCATCACCGGCTTTATTGCCGCGCGCGATGTGATTGCGCCGCTGACGGGCGAACTGCTCTGTGCGGCGGGGGAGAAGATCAGCCGCGAAGTGGCCGAGGAGATCGAAAAGAATGGTGTGAACGCTGTTTACCTCAGCATTGAGGAAAAAGAGGTCAAGGTGATCTCGAACGGTGTGGTAGACGCCAGTTTCTTCTTGGGTTTTGACGTGAAAGAGGAGCTTGGCATCAACGAAAAGGTCAACTTCGCGCTGTTACAGCAGATTATGAACGAGACCGAGGACAAAACCGAGCGTATAGAGAGGCTGCGCCGCGAGCTCAACCGCAGCGACCGTGAGCGCGAGTATGAGGAGGGCGAGGGTGCGAGAGACCATATCAGCCTGATTTCCCGCACGATCACCAAAGAGGATATCTTCGCCTCGATCAACTACCTCAACGGCCTGGCCTACGGCATCGGTACCACCGACGATATCGACCACCTGGGCAACCGCCGCATCCGCAGCGTGGGGGAACTGCTGCAAAACCAGTTCCGCATCGGGTTTTCCCGCATGGAGCGCGTCATCCGCGAGCGCATGACCCTGCAGGCGCAGGACATGGACGTGGTGACTCCCCAGGCGCTGATCAACATCCGGCCGGTGACAAGCGCGATCAAGGAGTTTTTCGGTTCTTCGCCGCTTTCCCAGTTTATGGACCAGAACAACCCGCTGGCGGAGCTGACGCACAAGCGGCGCCTGTCGGCCCTCGGGCCGGGCGGGCTCAGCCGCGACCGGGCGGGTTTTGAAGTGCGCGACGTGCACTACAGCCACTACGGCAGGATGTGCCCGATCGAGACGCCGGAAGGGCCGAACATCGGTCTGATTTCTTATCTTGCCACCTTTGCGCGCATCAACGAGTACGGTTTCGTGGAGGCGCCCTACCGCAAAGTGGACAAGGCGACGGGCGTCATCACCGACGAAGTGGTGTACATGACGGCGGACGTAGAGGATGAATACGTGGTGGCGCAGGCCAACGAGCCCCTGGACGAGCAGGGCCGTTTTGCCCGTGAGCGTGTCCATGCCCGCTATCAGGATTTGATCATCGAGATTGAGCGCGAGAAAGCCGACTACATGGACGTCTCGCCCAAGATGGTGGTCTCGGTGGCCACGGCGATGATCCCCTTCCTCGAAAACGACGACGCTAACCGGGCGCTGATGGGCTCGAACATGCAGCGACAGGCCGTGCCGCTGCTGGTGACCGAGCAGCCCATCGTGGCCACGGGTATGGAGTATAAGGCGGCGACCGACTCTGGCGTATGCGTGCTGGCAAAGCGCGACGGCGTGGCGGAAAAAGTGACGGCCGACCAGATTGTGGTGCGCACCCCCGAGGGTGAAATCGACACCTACGATCTGATTAAGTTTATGCGCTCGAACCAGGGCACCTGTGTCAACCAGCGGCCCATTGTGGAAAAGGGCGACAAGGTTTTGCAGGGCCAGGTGATTGCCGATGGCCCGGCCACGAAAGAGGGCGAAATTTCCCTTGGCAAAAACGCTCTGATTGGCTTCATGACCTGGGAGGGTTATAACTACGAAGACGCCGTATTGATCAATGAGAAGATCGTGCGCGACGACGTGTACACTTCGATTCACATCGAGGAATATGAGCAGGAGGCCCGGGAGACGAAACTCGGGCCCGAGGAGATCACCCGCGACATCCCGAATGTGGGCGAAGACGCGCTCAAAGACCTCGACGAACGCGGCATCATCCGCATCGGCGCCGAGGTGACGGCCGGGGACATCCTGGTGGGTAAGGTGACGCCCAAAGGGGAGACCGAGCTGACCCCCGAGGAGCGCCTGCTGCGTGCCATCTTCGGCGAAAAGGCGCGCGAAGTGCGCGACACCTCCCTGCGCGTGCCCCATGGCGAGTATGGCATCATTGTGGATGTGAAGGTGTTTACGCCCGAAAACAGCGACGAGCTGCAGCCCGGTGTGCGGGAGGTGGTGCGCTGTTATATTGCGCAAAAACGTAAAATATCGGTGGGAGACAAGATGGCGGGCCGCCACGGCAACAAGGGTGTTGTCAGCCGCATCCTGCCGCAGGAGGACATGCCCTTCCTCGAGGACGGTACGCCGCTTGACATCGTGCTGAACCCGCTGGGCGTGCCCAGCCGCATGAACATCGGCCAGGTGCTGGAAGTGCACCTCGGCTATGCCGCCAAGGCCCTGGGCTGGAAGGTGATGAGCCCGGTGTTTGACGGCGCGAATGAGTATGACATCATGGACTGCCTGGAAGAGGCGGGTTATAACCGCGACGGCAAGAGCGTGGTGTATGACGGGCGCACGGGCGAACAGTTCGACAACCGCGTCACGGTGGGGTATATGTACTATCTCAAGCTGCACCACCTTGTGGACGACAAAATCCACGCGCGCAGCACCGGTCCCTACAGCCTCGTGACGCAGCAGCCGCTGGGCGGTAAGGCCCAGTTTGGCGGGCAGCGTTTCGGCGAGATGGAAGTCTGGGCCCTGGAGGCCTATGGCGCCGCCTACACCCTGCAGGAGATTCTCACGGTGAAATCGGACGATGTTGTGGGACGCGTGAAGACCTACGAAGCCATTGTGAAGGGGCAGCAGGTGCCGCGGGCCGGGATTCCCGAGAGTTTCCGCGTGCTGATCAAAGAGCTGCAAAGCCTCGGCCTCGATGTGGTTGTGGAAGACGACGCAGGCAACGAGATCGACCTGAAACAGAACTATGAAGAGGAAGAGGGCGGCTATGGGCGCGCTGAACTCTCCATGGGGGACGACGTCGTCATCGAGGGAGAACTGGAAAGCGAGTATGCGATTGAGGATGTGCAGGAAGAAGAGGAAGCGGAGTTTGAAGATGAAGAGAGCGTAGCGCCGCTTGACCCCGAGGACATCTTTTCCGAGGAAGACCGCTTCGAGGACATCATCGACGACTAGAGGACAAAACGAATGGCGGGCGTGTGCCTGCAGGAACGGATAGAGAAGAATAGGTGTGAAGAAAGGGCTTTCTATGGATTATTACGAATTCGATTCAATCCGCATCGGACTTGCCTCGCCCGACCAGATACGTGCCTGGAGTTACGGCGAGGTCAAAAAGCCTGAGACCATCAACTACCGCACGCTGAAACCCGAGCGGGACGGCCTGTTTTGCGAAAAGATTTTCGGGCCCACCAAGGACTGGGAATGCCACTGCGGAAAATATAAAAGAATACGGTATAAGGGGAAAATCTGCGAGCGCTGCGGCGTGGAAGTGACCCGCGCAAAGGTGCGCCGCGAGCGCATGGGCCATATCGAACTGGCCGCCCCCGTGAGCCATATCTGGTATTTCAAGGGCATCCCCAGCCGCATCGGCCTGCTGCTGGACATTTCGCCGCGTCTTTTGGAAAAGGTGCTCTACTTTGCCGCCTACATCATCACCGACCCCGGCTTCACGCCGCTGGAAGAAAAACAGCTTCTTAGCGAAAAAGAATACCGGGATATGCGGGAGCGGTATGAGGACGAGTTCCAGGCGGGCATGGGGGCCGAGGCCATCCAGGAACTGCTTGGGAAAATCAACCTCGACGCCCTGGCGGAAAACCTGACGGAAGAACTGGAAGAGGCCGGGGGACAGAAAAGGCTGCGCATCCTCAAACGCCTCGAGGTGGTGGAGGCCTTCCGCAACAGCGGCAACCGGCCCGAGTGGATGATCCTCAACACGATCCCGGTGATCCCGCCGGACATCCGCCCGATGGTACAGCTGGACGGCGGACGCTTTGCGACGAGCGACCTAAACGACCTCTACCGCCGCGTGATCAACCGCAACAACCGGCTGAAAAGGCTGCTTGACCTCGGCGCGCCCGACATCATCGTGCGCAACGAGAAAAGGATGCTGCAGGAAGCCGTGGACGCCCTGATTGACAACGGCCGCCGCGGCCGTCCGGTGACGGGGCCGAACAACCGCCCGCTGAAGAGCCTTTCGGACATGCTGAAGGGCAAGCAGGGCCGCTTCCGCCAGAACCTGCTGGGCAAGCGCGTCGACTATTCGGGCCGCTCGGTCATCGTGGTGGGGCCCGAGCTCAAGATGTACCAGTGCGGGTTGCCCAAGGAGATGGCGCTCGAACTGTTCAAGCCCTTCGTGATGAAGGACCTGGTGGAAAACGGCATTGCCAACAACATCAAATCCGCCCGCAAGATGGTGGAGCGCACCCGCACCGAGGTCTGGGACTCGCTCGAGACGGTCATCAAGGGCCACGCGGTGCTTTTGAACCGCGCGCCGACGCTGCACCGCCTCGGCATCCAGGCCTTTGAGCCGGTGCTTGTGGAAGGCCGCGCGCTCAAGCTGCACCCGCTGGTCTGTACCGCCTACAACGCCGACTTTGACGGCGACCAGATGGCCGTGCACGTGCCGCTTTCGGAAGAGGCACAGCGCGAGGCGAGAAAACTCATGCTGGCCAGCCAGAACCTTTTGAAACCCAGCGACGGCAAACCTGTGACCGTACCCACCCAGGACATGGTGCTGGGCAGCTACTATCTGACCATGGTGAGTGAGGGCGACGAGGGCGAAGGCAAGGTGTTCTGCAGCGAGGAAGAGGCCATCATGGCCCTTCACAGCGAGAGCATTACCCTGCATGCGCCCATCAAGGTGCGCCGCCGCCGCGAAGTGGATGGGCAGATGCAGTATAGAATCATCGAAACGACAGCGGGGCGCATCCTGTTCAACGAGCCCATCCCTCAGGACCTGGGTTATGTGGACCGGGAAAACCCCGAGACGGCTTTCGATTTCGAAATTGATTTCCTCGTCAATAAAAAGAAACTCGGCACGATCATCGACCGTTGTATCCACAAGCACGGCACGGCCGTGACGGCCGAGATGCTGGACAAGGTAAAGGCCCAGGGTTTCAAATATTCAACGCTTTCGGGCCTGACCGTGGCGGTTTCGGACGCGGTGATTCCGCCCAAAAAGAAGGAGCTGATCGCCAAGGCCGACGAGGACATCGGCAAAATCACGAAACAGTACAACCGCGGCCTGATCTCAAACAAGGAGCGTCTCGACAAGATCCGCATGGTCTGGGAGGAGACGACCGACCTTGTCTCGGACGCGCTGGAGGAAAACCTCGACAGCCGCAACCCCATCTTTATGATGGCGAACTCGGGCGCGCGCGGTTCGATGCAGCAGATTCGCCAGCTGGCCGGCATGCGTGGCCTGATCGCCAACACCTCGGGCGACGTGATCGAGATTCCGATCCGTTCGAATTACCGCGAGGGCCTCGATATCCTCGAATATTTCATCGCCTCGCGCGGCGCGCGTAAGGGTCTGGCCGACACCGCCCTGCGTACGGCGGAGTCCGGCTATCTGACCCGCCGCCTCGTGGACGTATCCCAGGATGTCATCATTCGTGAAGACGATTGCGGCAGCGACGAGGGCATCGATGTGACGGACATCCTCGGGGATGGCAACGCGGTCATCGAGCCACTGGCCGAGCGCTTGATCGGCCGGTATCCTGTGGAGGATGTCCTTCATCCAGAGACAGGCAAGGTACTCGTGACCAGCGATACGATGATGGACGAAGACGACGCAAAGCTGATTGTGGATGCGGGCATCACCAAGGTGAAAATCCGCAGTGTCCTGGCCTGTAAGGCCGAGCAGGGCTGCTGTGCCAAGTGCTACGGCTCAAACCTTGCAAACGGCATGCCCGTGGGCATTGGCGAGGCCGTGGGCATCATTGCCGCGCAGTCGATTGGTGAACCGGGCACGCAGCTGACCATGCGTACTTTCCACACAGGCGGCATCATTTCGGCCGAGGATATCACCCAGGGCCTGCCGCACGTCGAAGAACTTTTCGAAGCCCGTAAACCCAAAGCCCTTGCCATCATGACCGAAATTCCCGGCAAGGTGCACATCGACGACACGAAGAAAAACCGCCATGTCGTCGTCAGCGGGGAAGACGAAAACGGCGCGCCCGCAGAGAAGAGTTACCTGATCCCCTTCGGCCAGCGCATCAAAGTGCAGGAGGGGGAAGAGCTGGAATTGGGCGATATGTTGACCGAAGGCCACGCGTACCCGCACGATATTCTGGCCATCAAGGGCGTCACGGCCGTGGAAAACTACCTGATTCAGGAAGTGCAAAGCGTATATCGCCAGCAGGGCGTGGATATCAACGACAAGCATATCGAGGTCATTGTGCGGCAAATGATGCGCAAGGTGGTGGTGGACGAGCCAGGCTCGACAGGCCTGATGAGCGGCATGCTTGTGGAGCGCAGTGATGTGGATGTGCTCAACCGCGAAATTGAGCTGCGCCAGAAGGCCGGGGAAGAGGACCTGAAACCCGCCACCTATGAGCCGAAGCTGCTCGGTATCACGAAGGCCTCTTTGGCCACGGACTCTTTCCTTTCGGCCGCCTCCTTCCAGGAGACGACGAGGGTGCTGACCGACGCGGCCATCAAAGGAAAAGTAGACCCCTTGCTTGGCCTCAAGGAGAACGTCATCATCGGCAAGCTGATCCCTGCGGGCACGGGCATTCCCGAGGTGGAAGATATGTTGGAAAGGGGAGAGGAAGTCTCCCTGTAGACGGTGGTTCGTTTGCCCCGTGGCGGTGAGATACCGCCGGGCCAAAACGGCGGGGGCATTGCCTTCGCCGTTTTACTGTAAGCGTGGTATACTGTGTAGGAACGGACAAAGATAAGAAGAAAGTGTGTGCGTCTTTTCGAAGGGAGTGAGGGTTTGGAAAAAGTTTCGGGCCGAAATTTACTGCGTGCTCAGGTCAATACACCGGTTCTGTACCGGATTTTTAACATTGCGTTTGCGGCGTTGTTTTTCGGTATTTTGGCCCTCACCCTCTTTTTCAATACGAACAGCTTTTATTCCTTCCGCTGGTATTGGCTGCTGTGTGCGGCGGCCGGCGGGGTTCTGATCACCCTGTTTGTGTACTGGCTGTTCACCCTTTTCCCAGACCCGGGAAAACGTGCCGAGCGGATTTTGGTCCCTGTCCTTCTGGTGCTTTTTGTGGCCGTGCAGGTTGTGGTGGGCTGGCAGGTGCGCGTGGATACGGACAACAGCTGGGACTATGGTGTCGTTTTCAACTATGCCTCTGACTACGCCCTGTCGGGTACCCTGCCCGACGATTATTTTCTGTATTTTCCGAACAACGCGGCATTATATACAATCTTATGTGGCTTTTTCTCGCTGCTGCACCTGCTGGGTATCTGGGATTTTCTGATCCCCACCATGGTGTTGAATATAGCGGCCATCACTGCGGCCGTTGCTCTGTTGTATTTCGTCTGTCGGCGGCTGTTTGGGGTGCGCCAGGGGCTGTTTTTGCTGTTGGCATGTTTTGTCACAGCGCCTTTTATACTCTATGCGCCGATTTTATATTCCGATACGCTGACGCTTCCCATTCCCATCGGCATCGTGCTGCTCTGGCTGAAAACACGCACAGAGTGGCGCCAGGGAAGAACAAAAGGCGTGTATATACGCTTTTTATTGATCTCCCTCCTGGCTGCGGCAGGGGCTCTTTTCAAGGTGACGGTGTTGATTGTCTGGATTGCCGTCGCACTGGACCTGCTGATTTTCCTCTGTGGCAAGGGACGGCTGCGGTTGTTGCTCGCGGGCCTTGCCCTGTTGCTCGTCGTCTACCTTGGGGGCAGTTTCGCCGTGAGGTATTCCCCGCTGCTGCCTGCCTACAATTACGCAAAAGACGGCCTGCCCGCCTCCCACTGGGTCATGATGGGCCTTTCGGGCAACGGCGGCTATAATGACGACGACTACCAGCTTGTGCTGGCGCAGGAAGGGCGAGCCGCCAGAAGCGATTTTGTAGCGGGGGAAATTGGCAGCCGCATTGCGGAAAAAGGGCCGCTTGGGCTGTTGCAGCACCTTGGAACCAAACTGAGCTATACCTTCGGAGACGGTACGTACACCGCGGCCGGTAAACTGGACCAAAGTGCTTCGAACCCGGGGTTACTGCACGAGGTTCTGGTACATTCGGGAGAGTATTTTGGGGTTTTTGCCTACCTCACGTTTGGCCTGGAGGCGGCGCTGCTGTTCTGGATGGCTTTGGCGGCGGTTCGCAGTTTTAGACGCCGAAACGAGGCACTGACCTTTGTGAGGATCGCCGTGTTTGGGCTGGTATTGTTTTTGCTTTTATGGGAGACGCGGGCGAGATATCTCATCAACTTCCTGCCGCTTTTCCTGCTGCTTGCGATGGAGATGGGCCCAAGGCCGGCGGCCCCGAAACACCCCCCAAAAGAGGAACCGGCAGAGGGGGATATTTTGCGGCGAAACGACTATGGGGAAATGCAAGTGCAAGCGCAACCGTTGCCGAATGAGCCCGCGGCGCCTGACTATATGGACCCATCGTTCGAATGGGGCCAGGCGTCGCCCGAAGCGCAGGCGCCCGCACCTTTGCTGGGCAAAAGCGAAGCGTCCGAACTGGACGAGATACTCGAAGAGCTGAGGCAGTCCACCACGGCTGCGCAGCAGACCGCTGCAACACAGGAAAATATGCCCGGGGAACAGGCCCGGCAGGGGCCCGGGGAACAGGAGGACATTTTTAGCCTCATGGAAAAGGAATAACTCTTGCGCCCGGCAGGACGGTTATTGTAGAATAGGAAAGAATATATAGATTGCATTTCCCAAAGGAGAAGAGGAATGACGGATAAGAAGACCCCGGCAACCCCCGGGAAAACGGCGCCTGAAGATAAAAAAATCGCACTGGAAACCGCTATTGCCAGCATTGAAAAGAATTTTGGCAAAGGTGCTGTAATGAAAATGGGGCAGAATGTGGCCATGCAGATCGACTCTATTTCCACCGGGTCTATTTCGCTGGACGCGGCGCTTGGGGTGGGCGGTCTTCCCCGCGGCAGGGTGGTGGAGATTTACGGGCCGGAGTCAAGCGGAAAGACGACGCTGGCGCTGCATGTGCTGGCGGAGGCGCAGAAAAATGGCGGCGATGTGGCGTTTATTGACGTGGAACATGCGCTGGATCCCGACTATGCGCGGGCGTTGGGCGTAGATGTGGACAATCTCTTGGTCAGCCAGCCGGATACGGGCGAACAGGCGCTGGAAATCACCGAGGCGCTGGTGCGCAGCGGTGCCATCGACGCCATTGTCATTGACTCTGTGGCGGCCATGGTGCCCCGCGCCGAAATCCAGGGCGAGATGGGGGATTCCCACGTGGGTTTGCAGGCCCGCCTGATGAGCCAGGCTCTGCGGAAATTGACGGGCGTGATCGGAAAGACCGGCACGGTGTGTATTTTTATCAACCAGCTGCGCGAAAAAGTGGGCATCGCTTACGGGAACCCCGAGGTGACCGCCGGAGGCAGGGCGCTGAAATATTATTCTTCGGTGCGCATAGATGTGCGCCGAAGCGAAGGGCTGAAAAACACAGCCGGTCAGTTCATTGGCAACCGGACGCGTGCAAAAGTGGTAAAAAATAAGGTGGCGCCGCCTTTTAAAGATGCCGAATTCGATATCATGTTTGGGGAGGGGATCTCCCGGGCCGGGGAGCTGCTTGACCTTGCCGTTGAGCTGGGTATCATCCAAAAAAGCGGCGCTTGGTTCAACGCAGGGGAAACCCGGCTGGGGCAGGGGAGAGACAACGCCAAAGCCTACCTGAACGACAACCCCGAGTATGCGGCGGAAGTGGAAAAACAGGTGCGAGAGAACTTTGATAAACTGGCCATGGCGGGTAAAAAGAAAAAAAGAGCAGCCGGGGGAAACCTTGACAGCGTGCCGCCCGCCGCCGAAAAACCGGCCGCTGCAGCGTCCTCTGAACGGGGACTGGATATCAGCGCCGAGTGATGCGGAAGATCACTGCGATTCAGAAGACAAAACAGGGCCGGTTCTCCCTGTTTACAGAGGAGGGCTTCTTGTTTTCGGTGGATGGGGAGACGCTGCATAAACATGGTATTTTGGAGGGCTCCTCATTCAGTGAAGAGGAGCTCTCTTGCCTGAAAGAAGACAGCGACACACGCAAGGCCAAAGATAAGGCGATGCGCCTGCTGGCCCGCCGTGCCCATGGAACACGGGAACTGCGGGAAAAGCTCTGCCTGCACTTTGATGCAGATACGGCGGACGCCGCCGTGGCCGCCCTGTTACAACTTGGCCTTTTGGATGACGAGGCTTTTGCCCAGCAGAGGGCAGATGCATTGGCGGAAAAGGGAAAAAGCAGGCAGGAGATTGAGTGGAAGCTGATTGCACAGGGCATAGACAGAGAGGTGGCGAAAGAGGCGGCCGCTTCTGTTGAAGGGGACGAAGCAGAGCTTGCCCTGCGGCTTGTGCGGGGCAGGTACTGGGAACAGATGCAAAAAGGAAAAAGGCAGACGGTGATGGCTGCGCTAGCTCGGCGTGGTTTTTCGCATGCAGACATACAATATGCGGTGGACGCCGCAGAGACCTCGCAAGGAGAAGAATGAAAATAGCCATCATATCATTGGGGTGCCCCAAAAATCAGGTGGACGCGGATGTGTTTTGCCATGCCCTCATTAAAAAGGGGCATGCGACGGTGGCGTATCAGCAGGAAGCAGACGCCATCATTGTCAACACCTGTGGTTTCCTGGATGCGGCGAAAGAAGAGGCCATAGAATATATTTTGGATGCGTGCAAGCTAAAAAAAGAACGACCGGAAGTGAAAGTAATTGTGACGGGCTGTTTGGCCGAGCGCTACCGGGAAGAGGTGGCCAAGGAGATTCCCGAAGTGGACGCGGTGGTCGGCATTGGTCACAATGTAGACCTGCCCCAGATTTTAATGCACCTGGAGAGAAGCCATTGGCCTGAAAACGGCGCACTGCAGTGTTTTGGCCCCAAAAAAGAGTTGCCGTTTTCGGCTAAACGTGTGATTGGCACCCCCGCCCACTATGCGTACTTAAAAATTGCCGAGGGGTGCTCAAACCACTGCTCTTACTGTGCCATTCCGCATATTCGCGGCCCCATGCGCAGCAGGGATTTGCACGACTGTGTAAAGGAAGCCGAATGGTTGGCAGAGCAGGGCGTGCGCGAAGTGATTCTTGTGGCACAGGATGTGACTGCCTATGGGATGGACAAAGGCGAAAGCGAAATAGCCCGGTTGTTAGACAGGCTGAACGAAGTGGATAAATTGAGCTGGATCCGCATTATGTATGCCTACCCCGAACGCATCACAGACGAGCTGATAGATGCGATGGTACGAAATAAAAAGGTGCTTCCCTATTTAGACCTCCCCATCCAGCATTGCAATGACAGCATCCTCCGCTCCATGCGAAGAAAAGGAGACAAAGCCCTGATACAAAATGTCATTTCGAAGCTGAGACAGGCGATGCCGAATATTGTTTTACGCACGAGTCTCATTGCTGGCTACCCGGGGGAAAGTGAACAACAGTTTGAGGAATTGTGTGAATTTGTCAAAGAGACGCGTTTCGAGCGGTTGGGTTGCTTCGCGTTTTCCCGGGAAGAAGGGACCAAGGCGGCCGCACTTTCGGGGCAGGTGCCGGAAGAGGAACGGCAAAAACGAGCGGAAATCTTGATGAACCTGCAGGACAGAATTCTGGAAGAAGTGCAGAATTCGCAAATTGGAAAAAAGCACACCGTGCTCTGTGACGGGGTTGACGAGCAGGTGGGTGCATGGCGTTGCCGCTCCTATATGGACGCGCCGGAAATTGACCCGGTTGTCTATGTGGATAAAGAAGCCCCCTTAAAAACGGGTGCCTTCTATGAGGTTGAAATAAAGGAATCAGACGGGTGCGACCTTTTTGGAGAATATGTCAATAACTTAGTGTAATGCAATAATACTTCACACCAATTATTTAAGGAGAATATGCATTGAATCTTCCAAATAAGTTAACTATGTTGAGAATATTTCTTATTCCAGTCTTTATAGTCTTTGCTTCTATAAAGGAGATACCATACCATTTTCTTTGGGCCGGCATTGTTTTCGCATTCGCCAGTTTTACAGATTTTCTCGATGGATCCATTGCCAGAAAGTATAACTTGGTAACCGATTTTGGCAAGTTTGCCGATCCTTTGGCCGACAAGTTACTGACGACGGTGGCGTTCATTTATATGATGGTAGACGGTGTTTGCCACCCCGTTGTACTCGTGATTATTCTTGCGCGTGAGTTTGCGGTTTCTGGCGTACGTATGGTAGCAGCCGGCTCGAAAACAGGCAAGGTGATCGCGGCCAATATCTGGGGCAAGGTGAAAACAGTGATTCAAATGCTGACGATCATCTATTATTATGCCGCGGCCGGTTTGTTGGACTTGTTCTCGGGCAATCTGAAAACGGGTGTTTTTATCATCTATTCTACCCAGGTGCTTTGCTGGGTGGTGGCTGGGATCACTCTCCTCTCTGGAATCCAATATATCTGGGGTAACCGGGAGTACATTAATACCGCAAAATAAATGATATTCTTTAATTGAGCAGCTGAAATAACAAAAATGAGGTTGTAGTAATGCGAATATATAACACGATGAGCAGAGAGAAGGAAGAACTGGAGTCGATGCACCCCGGTCAGGTACGCATCTATGTATGCGGCCCAACTGTATATAACTTTATCCATGTTGGTAACGCCCGTCCCTTATGTGTATTCGATACGATGAGAAGATATCTCACCTATACGGGGATGGATGTGTTGTTTGTCAGCAATGTCACGGATATTGACGATAAACTGATTAATAAAGCGAAAGACCAAGGGGTAAGCGTTCAGGAGGTAGCCAGGACATTCGAAAAAGAATATCTGCGGGATGCCGATGGGCTGAATGTGTTACGCCCTACGGTGATGCCGCGAGCAACAGAACATATTGATGAGATCATTGCCTTGATACGTGATATTGTGGACAAAGGGTTTGGCTATCAATCCGAAAACGGCGATGTCTACTTCCGAGCAAAAAAATTTCCCGAATATGGAAAACTGTCCCATCTGGTCTTAGAAGAACTGGAAAACAACAGGGAGCTGTCGGCCGGTTTAGACGGGGGACTCAAAGAGGATGCGGCGGATTTTGCGGTTTGGAAAGCGGCCAAACCAGATGAACCTGCGTGGGATTCCCCCTGGGGAAAAGGTAGGCCGGGCTGGCATATTGAGTGCAGCGCTATGGCAAAAAAACATTTGGGTGCCACATTTGACATCCACGCGGGCGGGCAAGACCTCATTTTTCCCCATCATGAGAATGAGATCGCCCAAAGTGAATGTGCCAATGGACAGACCTTTGCCCGTTATTGGATGCATAACGGCTTTTTGAATATCGATGACCGTAAAATGAGCAAATCGCTTGGCAATTTCTTTACCGTACGCCAAATAGCCGAAGAGATGGGGTACGAGCCCATCCGCTACTTTATGCTCAGCGCCCATTACCGCAGCCCTCTCAATTTCACCATGGATATTCTGAAACAATGTCAGGCCAGTTTGGAACGCCTGTACACCTGCAGGGAAAACCTGGACTTCGCGCTTGAGAATGCGGGCGAAACGGGAAACAGCGACTTACTTACGAAGGCAGAAGAGCATGAGGCGCGTTTTCGGGAAAAAATGGACGACGACCTCAATACCGCCGATGCCCTTGCGGCGGTCTTTGATCTTGTGCGGGACATCAACACGCTCGCGGCAGAGACCGACCGGCAGGCGCTTCAAAAGACGGCAGAAATCTTTGATGCTCTCTGTGAAGTGCTGGGTCTGCTGTACAACCGGAAAAGCGAGGAAATCCCAGTGGAAATCACGGAGCTTGCACAGCAGCGTACAAAAGCGCGGCAGGAGAAAAACTGGGCTTTGGCCGATGAACTGAGAGATCAATTGGACAACCAGGGGTATGTGGTGGAAGATACACCTGCCGGGCCCAAAATCTCAAAAAAGTAAAATTTCTTGTCACCCAACATCGGGAACGTTCCAATGGCCCTCGCAGTGGCGACTGTCGTTTCGTGCCGTGGCAACTCCCCTTCAGGCTACCTGTGGGAGACACTTTCCACATATTCCACATAAAAACGAGCGGAAAAACGATAGAAATCGTTTGGTTCCGGCCGTTTTTTGCATATAGTATGTCTATTTGGATAAGACAAAGAGGCTGTTATGTAGGCTTTCCGGTGATTTCGGGAGAGAAAAACTGTGTGATGCGATAGTGTAGAAGCTCGTTGCTTCGGACAAATCCTCCGAAAGAGGCCCCGCCGGAACCCAATTCGGCAAGGCCATCCCCCTTGCGGCGCATGGCCATCTCAAGCGCGGCGCTGATTTGAGGGTGTTCCTCCAAGCGCAGGTGCAGGTTTTCCCCTACACGTTTGAGTTTCAAAACACGGAAAGAGCTGTGTTCCAGAAGACAAACTTTGATACATAAAATGGCTTCATCATCTTCATTGTTCTTGATTTCCGCATGGCAGGATGTTAAAAATGTCTCTTCTGCCACAGTGATGCTGCCTTCCCTTGCCGCGCCGCAGCCGACGGGCAGGCTAAGGGTGGTGTCGCCTTCCTCCCAAAAAAGGGTGAACCCGCCCGCAGCTTCCTCCATGCGAAGGGCGCGGACACCGCAGGTCAGCTGGTTATCCATCACCTGCACGATGACAGGAAGCAGGCCTGCCCGGTTGGAGGGAAAATACCATGTGGTGTTTAAAAAATGAGACAATTCGAATCGTCTTTGGTCGTCGACGGGAAGCCGGCTGTTCCAGCGGGCGCCCCGGGAAATCGTCGGTTTGCGCTGTTGCAGCCGTGGGGCCTTGGGAACGGGTCGCCTGAAATGAAGCGCGTGCAGGGTGCGCCGTAAACTGGCCAAAGAACCGGGGTTCTGGGGCAGTTGGTCCGGCAGGGAAGGCAAAGAGTAAAAATACTTGCGTAAAAGATGATAGGCGGGGGTGTCCTTAAAAAGCTTTGGGCAGCCCGCCGTCATGACAACGACCATTTTGAGAGGCGGAATAAGGGCGATATATTGCCCAAACATCCCATTCATCACGGGATATCCGGTTTCGCGGTCCACCCACATCTGATAGCCGTAATCCTCCCGGTCATCTCCCGCTTGCGGGCACGTGGCCTCCCGTACCCAGCGTTCAGGCAGAATACTGCAATCCTGCCCCCCTACGGTCCAATGGCCCAGGTTGAGGTAAAGCTGGCCGAGCTTTGCGAGATCCTCTGCCTTTGCATAGATCCCCCAGCCCCCCTTTTCGACACCTGATGGACATTTTTCCCAAGCGATAGGGCCGAACTCCAGCGGCTCGAACAGGCGCGGGCGCAGATATTCCAAAATGGGTTCGCCACTGGTTTTGCTCACGAGGGCGGACAAAAGGTAACTGTTCATCGAATTGTATTCGAAATGGGTACCTGGCTCGTGGGACAGGGAAGAGGAGAAAATGCCGCGCAGCCAGTCGGACTCCACCAACTCACTGAGTTCATTGAACGAAATGCCACTGGTCATGTTGAGCAGGTGACGGATCGTCAGCTTTTTCAGCCGGTGGCGGCTGAGCAACCCAACCGAGCCGGGAAAGTAATCGACAACGGGGTCGTCAATGTGAAATAGTCCTTCGCTGACAGCAATACCGGCAGCGGTACCAATGAATGATTTGCTTAAACTATGACATACATGCCAAATGTCTTTGTGATAAGGGCTGAAATCTCCCTCGCAGATCACGTGGTCATTTCGCAAGATCAACAAAGAATGAGCGTTTGCGTCGGGCGCCTCGGACAACTCGCGGCAAAAACACTCGAGCAGATGGCTGTCCACACCCATCTGCTCGGGTGTGGCGCGGGGTAAAGCGCGTCCCGAAGGCGCATCGGCAGGGTACTCGGGTTTGGCCTCCGAACAGCTGGGCAGGGCAATTTTACCCTCCTCGGTCAAAAAGTCCTGTAGGGTTTGAAAAAGCTTGATCTGGGTGGATAAGGACATCCAAGCAGCCTCCCTTATCGATTTGACCGATTCGCAGTACTCATTCAACGGTGACGGATTTGGCAAGGTTGCGGGGTTTATCGACATCGCAGCCGCGCAAAACGCTCATATAGTAGGCAAAAAGTTGCAACGGGACGACGAGCAGCAGGGGCATCAGCACGCCTTCAAAACAGGGCAGGCGGTAGATATAATCGGCCGTACCCTCGGGCACCTGCGCATCCTCTTTGCAAAACAGCACCACTTTGGCGCCCCTGCTTTTTACTTCCTGTATGTTGGAGATGGTCTTTTCGAACACCTCGTCCTGTGTGGCGATGGCAATGATCGGCGTGCCGTCCACAACCAGGCTGATCGTACCGTGCTTCAGCTCCCCGGCCGCATAGGCTTCGCTGTGCACATAGCTGATCTCTTTAAGCTTCAGGCTGCCCTCGAGGGAGAGGGAATAATCGATGTTGCGGCCCAGGAAAAAGAGGTCGCCGGTGTTCATCAGTTCGCTGGCAAAAAACTGTACCTGTTCGTTGTCGTCCAGCATGGGCTGGATGATCTCGGGCACTCGCAGCAGCTCGCCCAGAAGATGACGGATGATGGTGTCGTCCAAGGTGCCCTTCACCCTGGCCAGCTGCATGGCGAACAGATACAGACAACAGAGTTGAACGGTGTAAGCTTTTGTACTTGCCACCGCTATTTCCGGGCCTGCGTAGCTGTACATGACCCAATCGGCCGCACGGGCGATACTGCTGCCCACGGCGTTTACTATGGCCAGGGTTTTGGCGCCGCGCTCCTTGGCCATGCGCAGGGCGGCCAGGGTGTCTATCGTTTCGCCGCTTTGGCTGATAATTATGACAAGCTCTCCCTCACTAAAAATGGGGTTCCGGTAACGGAATTCACTGGCGATATCCACCTCTACCGGGGTGCGTGTCATCTTTTCAATCGCCGATTTCCCCACCATACCCGCATGCATCGCGGTGCCGCAGGCGACGATGTAAATGCGTTTCAGGTCTTTGAGATATTGGTCGGTGAGCCCCTGCAGCCCAAGGTTTGGAAGGCCATCTTCAATGCGCGGACGGATGGAGGCGTTGATGGCGGCGGGTTGTTCGTGTATCTCCTTGAGCATAAAGTGGGGGTACCCGCCCTTTTCGGCGGCCTCCACAGAGAAATCGGCGGTCAGGATGTCGCGTTTTGTCTCAATGCCAAACTCGTCGTACACCGTGACAGCCTCTTTGGTGAGCACGGCGATGTCCCCGTTTTCAAGTACGCTGTACTGCCTGGTATACGCCAAAATGGCGGGGATATCGCTGGCCAGGAAGTTTTCCCCCTTACCGTAGGCAACAATCAAGGGGCTCTCATGACGGACGGCAAAAACTTTGCCGGGCTGGTCGCCAAACAGGATGGCCAAAGCGTAGCTCCCGTGTACCTGCTGTAAAGTGGCGGTGATCGCCTCGATGGGGTTCTTTTTGCCCTGATAGTGGTAATCGAGAAGATTCACAAGCACTTCGCTGTCCGTCTGGCTGAGGAAGGTATATCCCTCATGAATTAAAAACTCTTTTAGTTTACCGTAATTTTCAATGATGCCATTGTGCACAAGGGAAACCCTTGCGGCCGAATGGGGATGGCTGTTGATATCGCTGGGCGCGCCGTGGGTGGCCCACCGGGTATGGCCAATGCCCATATGGCAGGGGGACGGGTTGGCTTCGTTTAGCTTTTCCGCCAATTTTTCCAGTCTGCCCTGCGATTTGTAAACGGTGATTGCACCCTCTTCAAAAAAAGCCACTCCGGCCGAGTCATATCCGCGGTATTCCAGGCGCTTCAGCCCTTCCAGTAATACCTCCCGGCTCTCTCTTTGGCCGATATAGCCGACGATTCCACACATAGGTTTAGTCCTCCAAGTTTCAAATTACAACACAAAAACAGGACCCATGGGCTGGGCCTAAACCGATGTGTTACCCACTGTACAACCCTTTGTTCCGGTGTTGCCACCGGGTTTTATGTTGTACTCACAAACCGTGGGTCGGCCGGGCAGGCATCCGCCGAATGTTTCGATCACCTGCCTCCTCGTCACCCGAATGGGCAAAGTACGGCTCCCTCTCAAGGGTCGGTCCGTCCCCTCTACCTCCGGGCCTGGCGCTTCTAAATGCACCGGACACATCGAACCCGGCGAGTCTACATATAAGAAAATCACTCCTTTTCTTTCAACGGAATATATTTTTACGTATGCGGTAAAGGTAGATGATCTGAATTTTCTCTACCAATACGTCGTATAACAGGAAGGTCAGGTTGCCAATCAGCAACAAACCCGCGAAGAACCAAGGCGCCCGTTCGGCCAGTTCCGCTTGCAGCACAGGGCTTGTGAGCACGAAAAGCAAGATGGCATAGGTGACAAAGACCGCCACATTAAACAAGCCCAGCTTGCAGATGACCCGTAGGGGTTTATAGGGAATTCGTTGTATTTGAGGCCGCAGGGAGGGATAGTACCCTGTGAGGAAGAGGAAAAAAAGAACGACCTCTTTGTCTGGAACCAAAAAAAGAGAGAGCAGACAGACACCGGCGTAGGCCAAGAGTGAGGTTTTCACCCCCAACTCGGCAACGAGGGGAATAAGGCAGAGGCTTGCAAAGATGGGCCCCGAAAAAGTGGCTATAGGCAAAAAACCGGCGCCCAGCAAAAAAAGAAGGGCGAGTGCACTGAGAATACCGCCCAAAGCCACACGTTTTGACTGATTGCTTTTTCCCGAACCGCCAGCCAAAGCTTAGCACCCCCGTCCCATACCGCAGCAGGCGTCCATGCAGCACATCAGCGCACAACTGTTACAGGCACAGTTCATCGCGGCGGCACTGGGGTCGTTGTTCATATAGGGGTTTCCGTTCATGTCCCCCTGAGAGGAATTCTGCAGGTTGCGAAGGGCCGCTTCGTACTCCCGGTTTCCCGGCGCCAAACGCACGGCGTTTTGAAAATAATGCAGGGCCTGGTCGAGCCAGCCCTTGTAATAATAGACGCTGCCCATCAAGAAGTTCCACTCGGCATCGTCGGAGACGTCCTGCAGGGCGGACAATTCGGCCAGAGCCTCGTCCACCCGCCCGGTGTTGATGAGCTGCCGGATCGCAGGGTAGCGCCCCACAGAAGAATAGCTGCCGGTGTTTGCATTCAGGGAGGTGTTTTCCTGCCCGGTGCGCAGAAAACTCATCAACACATCGAAAGCTTCGTTGATTTCGTTCATCTTCTGTGCGGCATCGTCGCGCAAAGGCCCCGCCTCATAGTTTTCCACATCATATTTTTGCGCCATGCTTTTGTAGGCGGTCTTCACTTCTTCTTCGCCCGCGCCCTGTGGCAAGCCGAGCACATTATACGCTGTCGATCTGTCCATGGCCGGCCTTCCTTTCAGTGCGTTTTTTTCCGGCTGCCGCAATACCCGCGGGAAGCCCCAGAAAGAAAATGTTGTCCAAGATGGGTTTGTATTGCCGAAGCTCGAGTAAATTATAACACAGGGCGATTTCGCCCGCCGCCATGCGGCATCGTTTTTGGGCGGCTTCAACGGCGGCCGGTTTCGACAGGCCGGACGCTAAAAATACATTGTATCTATTTTGTTTTGCATCTTCTTCATAGTCTTCCGCCGCGTCGAGCAGGTAGACAATCTGCCCGGCGAACAGGCCGAGGCGTTCGAGGATCCGCCGCTGCTCATCGGTTTGGGCGGCCGTGGCGAAAAGCGCCGCACACATTTGGGCAGTGGGGTCGCAGGCCTCGTCAATGAGTTCGCACTGCCGCATTTCCAGCTCCCGCTGCCTTTGCATCTGTTTTTCCAGTACCTTCGCCACCTCTGGCTGCCTGGCAACCGCCCGCTGAAAGGGGAAATGCAAAAACGGATAGGCGAGGGTGTAAAGGCATTTTTTCAAAAATCCCTCATCCTGTAAATTGTCGCGCAATTTGTGGTAGCTCAGCAGCACAAGGCCGTCTGAGGCCAGGGAAAGTCCCTTTGTATCATGACGCATCGGCCGTTTGTAGACAGGGTTTGCAAAGCATCCTTCCGCATTCAGCAGCCCCTCCTGCCCGGAGAGGGCATCCGCCAGAAGCGCCAGTAAAACAAGATCATAGTTCAGCAAAAAGCGGCTGAACACCCCATATTCCTGCCCCAGTTGTTTGCAGAGCCCGCAATACTGTGCACGGTAGGATTCATATTCGCAGACCTTCATCTCGCCTTTCAGGGGAAGAACATAACCAAACAGAGCAGGCGCACCCCCCGTGCAAAACCCAAAATATACCATATATTGCTATACGACAAGCCTATCATACACCAATTGGAGGGCTCTTGCAAGAATTGACACGGCGAGGAAAGTATACTATTATGGTATAGTATTAACAAAAAAAGGGGTATTCAGTATGAAAAAGGAACCTTTCGTAAGCAGGGAAGAAATTGAGGAGATTGTACGCAGCCATCCCACCCCGTTCCACCTCTATCATGAGCAAGGGATCCGCCAAACCGCCAGGGCTTTGCAGCAGGCGTTCAGCTGGAACAAGGGGTTTAAGGAGTATTTTGCCGTGAAGGCAACGCCCAACCCCAGAATTCTGAAAATACTGAGGGAAGAAGGCTGCGGGGTGGACTGTTCGAGCAAGACGGAACTTGCGTTAAGCGATGCCGTGGGTTTTCGGGGGGAGGAGATCATGTTTTCCTCCAACGCCACCCCCGCGGAGGAGTATGTGTATGCAAAGCAGCTGGGCGCCATCATCAATCTCGACGATATCAGCCATATCGAGTTTTTGGAAAAACACGCCGGAATCCCGGAAAAGATCAGCTGCCGGTATAACCCCGGCGGTGAGTTTACCATCCACAACAAGATTATGGACAGCCCCAAAGACGCAAAGTATGGTTTCACAAAAAAGCAGATGCGCGAAGGGTTCATAAAGCTGAAAGAAAAAGGGGCGAAAGAATTCGGCATTCACGCCTTTTTGGCCAGCAACACCCTGGGGGGAGAATACTATCCCGTGTTGGCGCGCACCTTGTTTGAAACGGCGGTGTGGCTGCAGAAGGAAACGGGTGTCCACATCGGTTTCATCAACCTGAGTGGTGGAATTGGCATCCCTTATAAACCAGACGAGGAACCCAACGATATTTCTTCCATCGGCCAGGGGGTCAAGCTCGCTTTTGAAGAGGTACTCGTACCGGCCGGTATGGGAGACGTGGCCATTTTCACAGAGCTTGGGCGCTATATGCTCGGCCCGAACGGCCAGCTTGTGGCAAAGGTTTTGCACATAAAAAACACCTATAAGGATTACCTGGGGCTGGACGCCTGTGCCGCCAACCTCATGCGGCCGGCCATGTACGGCGCCTATCATCACATCACGGTGGCCGGCAAGGAGGGTCAACCTGCCGAGCACAAATACGACGTGACGGGCTCCCTGTGTGAAAACAACGATAAATTTGCGGTGGACCGCATGCTACCCGAGGTAGAAATCGGGGACTATCTTGTCATCCACGATACAGGCGCCCACGGCCACGCAATGGGCTACAATTATAATGGGAAACTGCGCAGTGCAGAGCTGCTTTTGCATAGTGACGGCGAGGTTGAGCAAATCCGCCGTGCGGAAACTGCCGCAGATTATTTCGCCACGCTGGACTATCCCGGCCTCGCAAAAGGGGACTGACCCGAACGGGCAAGGGAGTGCGCCCCTCGCATTGTCTATTTAGGTATAAATGATGTACCCTGCCCCGTCGAAGACGGGGGCAGGGTACGAAAACCTTCTGTTTTTTTACTTGGCCTCCCCGTGCAAGAGGTCTTGACAAGAGGCGTTTGGGTTGTTACAATAATTGGTACAATTGAATAGCGTCTTATCAAGAGCGGCTGAGGGACCAGGCCCTGTGAAGCCCGGCAACCTGTCGAAAGACAAGGTGCCAAATCCTGCGGGAATCCCCCGAAAGATAAGCTTTTTTAAAGCGCGCGGGTTTCCGGGCGCTTTTTTGTTGGAATTGACAAAGGAAAGGAAAGAAAAGACAAAATGAAAAGACTGTTCACCTCAGAATCGGTAACCGAAGGACATCCCGATAAAATCTGCGACCAGATTTCGGACGCGGTGCTCGACGCAGTGATGGAAAAAGACCCGAACGGGCGTGTGGCCTGCGAAACCACAGCCAACACCGGTGTGGTGTACGTGATGGGAGAGATGACCACCGACAGCTATGTGGATATCCCCTCTATTGTCCGCAAAGTGGTGGAGGACATCGGGTACACCCGCGCAAAATATGGGTTCGACTATGAAACCTGTGCGGTAATCACCTCGATTAAAGAGCAGAGCGCCGACATCGCCATGGGTGTGGACACAGGCGGCGCGGGAGACCAGGGTATGATGTTCGGCTACGCCTGTGATGAAACCGAAGAGCTGATGCCGCTGCCCATCAGCCTGGCGCATAAACTGGCCAAAAAGCTGACCGATGTGCGTAAGGACGGTACCCTTGAGTATCTCCGCCCGGACGGCAAAAGCCAGGTCACCGTGGAATACGAGGATGACAAGCCCGTGCGCGTGGACGCCGTGGTCATCTCCACACAGCATTCCCCCGATGTGAGCAATGAAACGCTCAGGGACGATATCGTCGAAAAGGTGATTAAACCCGTGGTGCCGGCCGAGATGCTGGACGATGACACAAAATTCTATATCAACCCCACGGGCCGTTTCGTCGTGGGAGGCCCCCAGGGGGATTCAGGCCTGACGGGAAGAAAAATCATCGTGGATACCTATGGCGGGTATGCCCCCCACGGCGGGGGTGCCTTCTCGGGCAAAGACCCCACCAAGGTGGACCGCAGTGCCGCGTATGCGTCGCGCTGGGTGGCGAAAAACATCGTGGCGGCGGGCCTTGCGAAACGCTGTGAGGTGCAGCTGGCCTATGCCATCGGCGTGGCCCAGCCCGTGAGCATCCGCGTGGATACCTTTGGCACGGGCACCGTGCCGGATACGGTCATCGAGCAGGCCGTGGAAAAGGTATTCGACCTGACCCCGGCCGGAATCATCAAGGCACTGGACCTGCGCAGGCCCATCTATCGAAAACTGGCGGCCTATGGCCACCTGGGCCGTGAAGATTTGAACGTCACATGGGAAAAGACCGACCAGACCGAAGCGCTGAAAAAGGCCATTTCAGAAGTGCAATAAGAGCCGAAGGCAAAAGGAAAAGAAATGCAGCAGGAGACCGAGGTACTCGTTGGGCGCGTAGAAAGTGTCAGTTTTGAAAGCGAAGACAGCGGTTTCGCGGTACTACAGCTTGTGGATGGCAGCGGAGACCTGGTTTGTGCTGTGGGCTCTCTTGCGGGCAGCGTGCCCGGGGAAGAGCTCACCCTGCAAGGCCGGTTTGTCCAGCATCCGGCCTACGGGCCCCAGTTTGAGGCAGTGAGCTGCGCTTTCCGCCTTCCCGAAGAGGAGGGGGCGGTTCTCCAGTACCTGTCCAGCGGCGTGCTACCGGGCATCGGCCCGGCCACGGCGCGGCGCATCGTGGAGAAATTTGGCGCGGGCGCACTGGAAATTCTTGCGAACGACCCAGAAAAATTGGCATCGGTGCGCGGCTTCTCGGAGGGTAAGGCCCGGGAAGCCGGGCGCCGTTTTCTTGAGTTATACGGCGTTCGGGAGGCGATGGCGGCACTTTCGGGCCTGGGCTTGACTGCTTCGGAGGCGGTGGCGGTCTATCGCCACTATGAAACTGCGGCCCTGCGTCTCATTGAAGAAAACCCCTACAGGCTGTGCGGGTACCCGCTGTTTATCAGCTTTTCCCGGGCGGATGCCATGGCGGAGAGGCTCTCGATCGACCGCGAGAGCAAAGAGCGGGTCAGAGCGGCCATTTTGTATACCCTGCGCCACAACCTGAACAACGGCCACACCTGCCTGCCCCGGGAGAGCTTACTTGCAACCGTGGTGGATTTCTTCTCGTTGCCGCCGGAGGATGTGGAGAGGGAACTGGACTTGCTCTGTGAAGAGGGCCAGCTTCAGGCGGCAGAGGAGGGCGCCGGGGAGGCAATATTCCTGGCCGAAATGTTCCGCGCCGAGCTGCGTGCGGCCTCCCACCTCAAGGAACTGCTCAGCCAGACCTACCCTGCGCCCAGGGGCCTCGATAAAACGATTTCCGGCTTGGAAGAGACGGCGGGAATCCAGTATGCGGAAAAGCAAAAAGAGGCGATCAAGCTGGCCATGGAAAAGGGCATTTTGCTTATTACAGGCGGGCCGGGCACAGGCAAAACAACCACGGTAAATGCTGTTTTGGCGTTGTTTGAAAAGCAGGCCGAGAGGGTTTTACTGGCGGCGCCCACGGGGCGTGCCGCAAAACGCATGAGCGAACTGACAGGGCGTAAGGCGTCTACAATCCACCGCCTGCTGGAGGTGGATTTCAGTGCGGGTATGGAGTTTCCCCGGTTTAAATACAACGAGGAAAACCAGCTGCGCTGTGATGTGATGATCATCGACGAGGTGAGCATGGTGGACGCCTTGCTGTTCGAGAGCCTCTTGCTGGCGCTGAAACCCCGTTGCCGCCTGATCCTTGTGGGCGACGCCGACCAACTGCCCAGCGTAGGGGCGGGCAATGTGCTGCGGGGTATCCTACAGTCCAATGTGGTGCCCACAGTCTGTCTCAACGAGATTTTCCGCCAGGCGGCGGCCAGCTTGATCGTGCGCAATGCACACCGCATTGTGGAGGGGCAGATGCCTCAGAATGGCGGAAAAAAAGATGATTTTTTCTTTCTGCGGGCCTATGGCAAGCAGGCGCAAAAACTTGTCTGTGACCTTGTTGCAAACCGCCTGCCCGGCAGCTATGGGTATTCGCCCGTCGAGGACATACAGGTGCTCTGCCCCGGCAGGAAGGGGCCGCTTGGCACCGAGGTACTCTGCGCGGAGCTGCAGAATTTGCTGAACCCCCCGGCGCAGGCAAAGCCCGAGCTGAAGCGGGGGGCCTCGGTTTTCCGCGTGGGGGACAAGGTGATGCAGGTGAAAAACAACTACGATATCCCCTGGACCCATGTGGACGGGGAACCGGGGGCGGGGGCCTTCAACGGGGACATTGGCATCATTGAAGAGGTAGATCCCGCCGCGGGTACGATGACCGTTTTTTCAGAGGACCGCCACATCTACTACACGGCGGACAACTTGCGAGAGCTGGAATTGGCGTATGCGGTCACCATCCACAAAAGCCAGGGCAGTGAATTTGAGGCGGTGGTGCTCTCTGTATCGGAGGTGCCAAAACCGCTGCGATACCGAAACCTCCTGTACACGGCCGTCACACGGGCCAAGCGCCTGTGTGTATTGGTGGGGGAGGACGAAACGCTTTTTGAGATGGTGCAAAATGCGAAACGAAACACCCGGTTTTCGGGTTTTGCCGGTTTCTTACAGCGGGAGGATTGGCTTTGAAAAGACATGCAAACACAGAAAAAGTATTAAATCTGCTTTTTCCAAAGCGATGCCCCTGGTGCGACAAAGTGCTTGGTTTTGCACAGGGCTGTGCCTGTGAAGAGCAGGTGCGCAAGCTCAGGTTGCCGGATGAGGCGCTGGACCTGGGAGGCAAGCCCGGATGTACCGGGGCATTGCAGAGCGCATGGGCCTGTTTTTGTTATGAAGAGCCGGTGAGCACGGCCTATCACAGGTTGAAGTTTGAGGACGAACCCCACCTGGCCGAAGACATGGGGCAGGCCATGGCGGATAAATATGCGGTTTGCGGTTTGGCCGGCCGGTACGACTGCATCCTTCCCGTGCCGGTTTCCAGGGCGACCCTGCGCGAGAGGGGTTACAACCAAAGTGCTTTGCTGGGCAGAAAAGTGGCCAAAGAGGTGGGGCTTTTGTGCGAGGAATCCCTGCTTTTGAAGGTGCGGGAAACCGAAAAACAGATGGATTTGGGACGTGAAGAACGTCTTTTAAATGTAAAGGGTGCCTATGAGGTATCAAAAACGGAGGCCGCTAAAGGCAAGAGATTTCTCCTCATTGACGATATCATCACAACCGGAAGCACGCTGAATGAATGTGCGAAAACCCTCAAGGAAGCAGGGGCAGATGATTGTGGGGCACTTGCCCTGATGGCAGTGGTATAAACAGCATCACCGTGTTACTTAGATGAAAACAGGGCCTCCAAGGAGGCCCTGTTTTGGCGTACCATGTGGTTTTTACCGGATCAAGCGCCCCGTGCCTTTATAAACGCTGCTCAATCGCTTCGATGACCGTTTCAAGGACTTTGATCCGGCCATAGCGTTTGTCTTCGCTCTCGATGATTGTCCAGGGGGCGAAGTCGGTACTGGTTAGGCGCAGCATGTCGTTGACCGCCACCTCATAGGCATCCCACTTTTCCCGGTTGCGCCAATCTTCCTCTGTGATTTTCCACTGCTTTTCCGGGGTGTTTTGCCGCGCTTCGAAACGGCGCAGCTGCTCTTCGTTGCTGATGTGCAGCCAGAATTTTAAAACGATGGCGCCCCAGTCGCGCAGGTCCGCCTCAAACTCGTTCAGTTCCTGGTAGGCCCTTCTCCACTCCTCTTCGGTGGCAAAACCCTCAATGCGCTCCACCATTACGCGGCCGTACCAGGTGCGGTCAAAAATGGTGATATGGCCGTCTTTGGGCAGGTGGGTCCAAAAGCGCCACAGGTGCTGCCGGGCCTTTTCGGGCGGGGTGGGGGACGCAATGGGCACCACCTCGTACCCTCGCGGGTCGAGGGCCGAGGTGAGACGGCGGATGTTGCCGCCTTTGCCGGCGGCGTCCCAGCCCTCGTAGCCGATGACCAGTGGTATTTTACGCAGATAAATTTCATTGTGAAGTTTTTTTAGACGCTTTTTCAGCTTTTTCAGTCTGCGTTTATACTCCTCCTGCCCTATCGTTTTGTCCGCAAGGTGTACCTCTGCCAGAACCGGCATCTGCACAAGCGTAAAATCTCCGCTGCTCAGAGGGGCCGGCTGTGCCTGTGGGTGCGTTTTCTTTTCGGTCTGTTTTTTCAGGGCCTCTTCGATCGACGAAACGAGGATGGTGTATACCTCGGCCAGGGCGGTGCGCCTGTCTTTGCCGGCAATGACGTGCCACGGGGCGTGCAGCGTATCGGTAGCCTGCAGCATTTTCTCATAGGCGTCATAGTATTTCCCATATTCTTTGTTTCTCTTATAGTCATTTCGGTTTACCCGCCAGGCGGTGCTTTTCTTGGAAGCGAGCAGGTCCAGCCGTTTTTTTTGCTCTTTTTGGGTGATATGCAAGAAAAACTTCACGATCAGGGTGCCGTCGTCGGCCAGCTGCCGCTCGAAGGTGTTGATGGCGCCAAAGCGCTGCCGTGTGGCCTTTTTGGAGGCGCCGTTTTCCACTTGGTCCGTGATCGCCTCGGGGTACCAGCTTTTGTCGTAAAGGCCGATGATGCCACGCTCGGGCAGGCTGTTCCAGTGCCGCCAGAGAAAGGGTTTCCGTTTTTCTTCGGCCGTGGGCGCCAGGGTGCTTTTGGATTTGAAGTTCCGTGGGTCCAGCGTTAAAATCACGTCCGACAGGAGGCTGCCTTTTCCGGCCGTGCCCCACCCTTCAAACAGAATCAAAACGGGAAGCTTTTCGTCTTTCACCCGATGCTGTAATGCGGAGAGTTTTTCTTTCAGTGGGGCAACTTCTGCCTGGAAGGTCTCCTTGGATGTTTTTGTGCTCATGTCGGCTTTTTCCAGCATGGGAATCCCTCATCTCATTGTTTTGTTTTCAGAAAACGGCCGCCTCGATATCCATCTCAATTTTACCACAAAATGGGAGAAATGAAATCGTTTTTTGGAGAATCCTTCGGCAGAAAGCGCCCTGCCCGCAGCTGGGCTTCGGGGATCGGCACCACGGATCGACAAGTCCGTCCCAAGGGGCGAGGGAGCAGACCCCACGAGTGGGGAAGGAAGGGGCTCCATTTTGGTAGCCTGCCCACTGTGTGGGAGTGCCCTAAGTGTTTTTTGAAAAACACAGAAAGGTTTCGTGCCCTCCCCCCGCCTCCGGCGGGGGGAGGGCACATAAATAACCACGCGATGGATACACTCCCCACCGCGTGGTTTGCTTGCATGAGAAAACGTTTCGATGTATAATAACAAACATTGAGTTTACCATTTGGGTGGCGAAAACTTCTCACTGCAGATGGGGGGAAGTGCCCTCGGGTTGTGCTTTTCCGCTCGTCCATGTCGGCCATGGCCGGGAACACACCGGTTGAGAGATTTTCATGACAGTGAAAGAGATCTCAGGTAAAGCTCTCTCTTACGAAACAAGCAGAAAGAGGAGGCGAAGGTATGTCATTGTCTGCTTTGTGGCAGAGTGTATCGGCTGCAGCCTTGGCGCAGAATGCGGTTGCCGGCGAAACGTCGGCACCTGTAGTGGTGGTGACAGGGCTTTCTCTGGTTTTTGGTATTTTGATTTTGCTCTACTTCATTTTGCTGATCGAGGGCAAAATTTTCGCAAGTATTGACGCCAAAAAGCGGGAAAAACCCCAAAGTGAAAGCTCGCAAAAAGAGGCGGCACTGCCCCCCGCAGAAAAAGAGGTCGCCCAGAGCCAGCCGGCCGCTGCTGTGGCAGAGGAAGGTGTGCCGCCCGAGGTGGTAGCCGCCATCGCGGCGGCGGTCTCTCAGCTGGAGGGGGGGGAAATATACCCTTCGTTCTGTGAGCCGTGTGGACGACAGCCGCGGCCGATGGGGCCTTGCCGGTGTGATCAGCGACACCGAGCCATTTTAAGGGAGGATAGAGTGTATGAGTGAGTTTCTGGATACAGTCGTATCCATCTGGCGCAATTCCGGTTTTGTGGGTATCGTGGAAAATCCGCTCTATCTTGTGATGATTGCTGTGGCCTGCCTGCTGTTGTATCTGGCGATTGTACGGGAGTTTGAACCTTTGCTGCTGTTGCCCATCGCCTTTGGCATGCTGCTGGCCAACCTGCCCTTTGGCGAAATTATCCATATGGAATATTTCATTGATATAACGGGTACGCAAGACCCGTCGCTCTATCCGATGTTCAGCGAGATACTGCACCATGGCGGCCTCGCGGATATGCTGTACCTGGGCGTCAAGCTTGGCATCTACCCGCCCCTCATCTTTCTTGGCATCGGCACCATGACGGATTTTGGTCCCTTGATTGCCAACCCCAAAAGTTTACTTCTGGGCGCCGCGGCGCAGTTTGGCATCTTTGTGGCCTTTATCGGCGCCACTGCCCTCGGTTTCACCGGGGCCGAGGCGGGCTCCATCGGGATCATCGGCGGCGCCGACGGCCCCACGGCCATCTATGTCACCTCGAAACTCGCCCCCCACCTTTTGGGGTCGGTCGCTGTGGCGGCCTACAGTTATATGGCGCTCGTGCCCATCATACAACCCCCGTTCATGCGGCTTTTGACCACCAAGAAAGAGCGCGGTGTTGTCATGAAGCAGCTGCGGCCGGTCTCCAGGACGGAGCGTATCATCTTTCCCATTGTCACCACCATCATCGTCTGCCTCATTCTGCCTTCGGCCACGCCGCTCATCGGCATGCTGATGCTGGGCAACCTGATGCGTGAATCGGGTGTGGTGGAGCGCATCAGCAAAACCGCGGGTAATGAACTGATGAACATCATCACCATTTTCCTCGGGGTCTCTGTCGGCTGCACCACAAACGCCGATACCTTCCTCACCTGGGATACGATAAAAATTGTGATTCTTGGGCTGATTGCCTTTATCTTCGGCACCGTTGGCGGCTTGCTCCTGGGCAAGCTCATGTACCTGCTCAGCAAAGGGCAGATCAACCCCCTCATCGGTTCGGCGGGTGTTTCAGCCGTACCCATGGCGGCCCGCGTCTCCCAAAAGGTGGGCGCCCAAGAGAATCCGAGCAATTTCCTGCTGATGCACGCGATGGGGCCCAATGTGGCGGGCGTCATTGGCAGTGCGGTTGCCGCCGGCATCCTCATCAATATATTCAGTTGACCGCATACAAACGGTGAAACGCTATAATAAAAGCGCCCCAGGGCGCTTTTATTATACATATGCCCGATAAAACATGGGTACACTCCCCGCAACACCATCCGCCTTTTTTTGGCGGGTTTTCTATGTTATACTATATAGGTCTCATTTGATACCATCAAACAGGTGAAAACATGCAATCAATAGAAGAACAGTTTATAGACCTGCGCCGCAGATATTTGGAACTGCGTTTCGGCGCACTCAACGAGGTGCAGCGCAGGGCCGTTTTTAAGACCGAGGGCCCCTTATTGATACTGGCGGGGGCGGGCAGCGGGAAGACCACCGTGCTTGTGAACCGCATCGCGAATTTAATACTGTTTGGGCACGCCTACCATGCAAAGCAGGTGGGGGCGGGCCTTGCGGCTGAAGATGTGCACGAGCTGGAAAAATGCCTGCGTGAACAAACGGCGCCGTCCCCGCAGCTTGCGGCACGGTTGCCGGTGGAGCCGGTGCGTCCGTGGAATATAATGGCCATCACATTCACAAATAAGGCGGCGGGCGAACTGAAAAGCCGCCTTGCTTCGCTTTTGGGCCAGCAGGTGGGGGGAGATGTCAACGCCTCCACCTTTCATTCGGCCTGTGTGCGTATCCTGCGCAGAGATGCGGAAAAGATGGGTTTTCCAAAAAGTTTTACCATCTATGATACGGACGACCAGCAGCGCGTGCTCAAAGAGTTATACAAAAACATGAATATCGACGATAAATTTCTGCCGGTACGTGCGGCGGCCTCGGCCATCGGGCGGCTGAAAGACCGTATGATCCCCCCTTCAGAGGCGGCAGAGACGGCGCTGGACGCGCGCAGCCAGCTTGTGGCGCAGGTGTATGCGGCCTATGCGAAGCGCTGCCGTGAATCGGGCGCGATGGATTTCGACGACTTGATCTACTATACGGTGCGTCTTTTGCGGGAACAAAACGAGGTGCGCAGTTACTACCAAAACCGGTTTCAGTACATCCTTGTAGATGAATACCAGGATACCAGCGTCGCCCAGTTTCAGCTTGTCAGCCTGTTGTGCGGCCCGGGGCAAAATGTCTGTGTCGTGGGGGATGACGACCAGAGCATCTACCGTTTTCGAGGCGCCACGATTGAAAATATCCTCAGTTTTGAGTTGCATTTTCCCGGGGCGGAGGTGATCCGCCTCGAACAAAACTACCGCTCTACAGGCAACATACTCGACGCGGCCAACTGTGTGATCCGTAACAACGAGGGCCGAAAGGGAAAAACCCTCTGGACGGATGCGGGCCGTGGGGAGAAAGTCCGGTATTATTACGCGGACAGCGAGCTGGACGAAGCGGCGCACATCGCGCAGGTCATCGAAGAGAACCTGGAGCAGGGCGCACGCCTGAGCGACCATGTGGTGTTGTACCGTATGAACGCGCAGTCCAGCCCCGTTGAAAACTATTTTACACGGGCGGGCATTCCCCACAAAATCGTGGGCGGCCTGCGCTTCAACGACCGCAAGGAAATCAGGGACCTGCACGCCTATATGAGCATCGTCTCTTCCCCACAGGACGATCTGCGCCTCCGCAGGGTGATCAACGAACCGGCCCGCAAAATTGGAAACACCACCGTGGACAAAATTGCCGAGATTGCGGCCGGGCTGGAGGTGCCCATGCTCGAGGTGATCAAAGGGGCCGAAAACTACCCGGCCCTGTCGCGCGCGGCAAAGGCCCTCAAAGGGTTTTATGCCCTCTACCTGCGGCTTGTAGAGGCAGAGGAAGAACTGCCGCTGGAAGAATTTGCCGCGCAGGTGCCCGAGATTACAGGGTACACCGATATGCTTCTTGCGCTGGGGGAGGAGGGCGCCACCAGGCTGGAAAACATCGGCCAGTTTGTCTCGAACGTGAAAACCTATGTGGATATGAATGGGGAAGAGGCCAGCCTGGAGGGATACCTTGAGGAAATCGCCCTCATTTCCGACATCGACAGCTACGACGAGAGCGCCGACCGCGTGACACTGATGACCCTGCACAGCGCCAAGGGGCTTGAGTTCCCCTATGTCTTTATCGTGGGCCTGGAAGAGAGCATCTTCCCCAGTGAAATGAGCCGCTTTGCCCCCGAAGATGTGGAGGAAGAACGCCGCCTTTGCTACGTAGGGCTCACGCGGGCCAAAAAACAGCTCTATCTTTCCAGCGCCGCCACAAGGTTGCTTTATGGGCAAACCCGGCGCAACCAGCCCAGCCGTTTTTTAGAGGAAATTGACGAAGAATTGATGGAAAAGGAATCTTCGCCGAGCTTGCAGGCGGCCAGGATGCACCGGTTTTCCCCCTTCGGAAGCGAAGGCGGGGGTCAGAGGCAAAACGGGTATCTTGACCGGAACTATAACGCCGCACCGGCGAAACGGGGAAACAGCCGCTCGGCGGGTATGGAGGCGAGATTTGCCTCCTCCCTGTCCTCTGCGAAAGGGCCTGTAAAAAAGGTGGAGGGCGGCAGTTTTTTGCCTGGAGACAGGGTGAAACACAAGGTGTTTGGTGAGGGGGTCGTTGAAAAGGTGACGCCTGTGGGCGGAGATCATCTCATCGAGATCGAGTTTGAAAAGGTGGGGCGGAAAAAGACCATGGCAAATTATGCGCCGCTGGAAAAGATGGGAGTGGATGGATGAGATGAAGGTGAAACTGATTGCCCATACACCGCAGCCGGAAAAGGTGGTGGCGGCCGCGGCCAAGCTCTGCTACGCAAATACGGGTATTGACGAGCTGCTGGAGGGCCTCGACGCGGAGAAAAGCCGGGATTTTGTGAGGATGCTTGCCGAGCTTGGGCACGAAAGCCCCACGGAACACGCCAGCTTCACCTTTGCCGCAGAGGGTGTCAGCCGTTCCCTGCTGGCCCAGATCACACGCCACCGCATCGCCTCGTTCAGCGTGCAGAGCCAGCGCTATGTGAAGATGGATGCATTTGCCTATGTCCTCCCGCCGGAAATCGAAAAAATCCCCGAGGCGAAGGCGTTGTTCGAACAGGCCATGAATGACGAGGCGGCGCGTTACGAACAGCTGACGGAAATATTAAAAAAAGAACATGAAGAAGCCTATCTCAAAGAGGGTCTCGCACAAAAAGAGGCGACGTCCAAAGCGGAGAAAAAGGCCATCGAGGACGCGAGGTTCCTGCTGCCCAATGGGTGCAGCACCAAAATGATTTTTACGATGAACGCACGCAGCCTCAACCATTTTTTTATACTGCGCTGTTGCAACCGCGCCCAGTGGGAAATACATGCCCTGGCAGACGAGATGCTGAAGCTGGCCTTTGCCGCCGCCCCTGCTCTCTTTGCGAAGGCGGGCCCCTCCTGTGCGGCCGGCCCTTGCGGCGAGGGCAAGATGAGCTGCGGGCGGGCGGCGGAGATGCGGGCGGCGTATGCGGCCCTTCGTGCGCAGGCGTGTGGTGGGGAGGAGTGAGGTATGGACGGAAAACTCTTCGTCATAGACGGCCTGGACGGCAGCGGCAAAGCCACGCAAAAAGAGCTGCTCATAAACCATTTGTCCGATGAAAACATCCCGGTCCGGGGCCTCTCCTTCCCAAACTACGAGAGCCCTTCCAGTGCCCTTGTAAAAATGTATCTGGCCGGGGAGTTTGGGCAAAAACCGGACGATGTAAATGCCTATGCCGCCTCGAGTTTTTACGCGGTGGACCGTTATGCGGGTTGTAAGCAGGACTGGGGCGCCTACTATTCACAAGGCGGGTTCGTGCTGGCGGACAGGTACACCACATCCAACCTGATTCATCAGTGTGCGAAACTCCCCTATGCGCAGTGGAACGAATATCATGACTGGTTGGAGGAGTTCGAATACAAAAAACTGGGCATTCCTGCGCCACATTCGGTATTCTTTCTCGACGTAGACCCGGACGTGAGCCAGGAATTGTTGGCGGTACGATACCAAAATGAGGACAAAAGGGACATTCACGAAAGGGACCTTGCCTATCTGCAAAGGTGCAGGGACGTGGCTCTATGGTGTGTGCAAAACTACGGGTGGATCCAGGTTCTCTGCACACAGGAGAAGAAAATGCGTCCCGCCGGGGAAATACACGCCGAACTCTATGCGCTTGTAAAGGAGTCTTTAGAAACATGATTTTTAACGAAGTGAAAATTGAAGATGCGAAATGGGCGGTACCTCTGCTTGAGTCAAATGGCTATCGAAGTTGCGAATTCGCCTTTGTGAACCTCTATATCTGGAAAAAAGTCTATCACACCGAGATAGCCCGCTTCGAGGACTATATCGTGGTGCGCTATGACTATGGCGACGAATACGTCCACTATCAATTTCCCTGCGGTACAGGGGACCTGAAAGCGGTGCTGGAGGCGGTTTTGCAGGATGCGAAAACCCTGGGGAAGATACCGGTGATTTCCACGATACCGAAAGAGCGCCTGCCGGACATGGAAGAGCTGTTTCCCGGTTATTTTCGGTATGACAACCCCCCCGGGCAAAGTGACTATGTCTACCTGCAAAGTGACCTTGCCAACCTGCCCGGCCGCAAATATCAAAAAAAGAGAAACCATTGCTCGAAATTCGAGCGCACCTATCCCGATTGGCAGTTTCGGGAAATAGGCGATGATTCGATTCACTGTGTCTGTGAGTTTAACGACCGCTGGGCCAACCTGTACGACAACCGGGACGATGAAGGGATTATGACGGAGCGCCGCGCAATAGAACAGGCCTGCCGCCACTACAGCGAAATGAACGTGAAAGGTGGATATATCCGCGTGGATGGGGAGGTGGTGGCCTTTTCGTTCGGCAGCAAGCTGGGCAGCGATATGTTTGTCACCCATGTGGAAAAAGCACTCTATGATGTCAGCGGCGCCTATGCCATGATCAACAGAGAGATGGCCCGTTTTTTGGGCGAGGGCTACCGGTATATCAACCGGGAAAACGATCTGGATGAAGAGGGCTTGCGGGAGGCGAAACTTTCGTACCATCCTCATTTCAGGGTAGATAAATACGACGCAACACCCATAGATTGGCAGGGGTAGTATGGTTTTATACCGCCGTGCCACTGTGGAAGACCGCCCCTCTGTAGTCGCCCTGTGGCAGAAGGTTTTTAAAGACGAGCCACCCGTAGTGGAACGGTTCCTCGACGTGTTTGTGGGCGAGGGAAACCAGTATTTGGCCCAGCGGGAGGGGCGGACTCTGGCCATCCTCTCCGCGGTTCCCTGTGCCCAGGGGAGTCTCAGGGGAAGCTATTTTTACGCGTTGGCCACAGAGCCCGCTTTCAGGGGGCAGGGCATCATGGCGGCGCTCATGTCCTATGCCGAAGGGGCCTGCCGGGAACAGGGCGCAGCTTTTTCCTGTTTGATTCCCGCCTCTGCGTCTCTTTTCTCCTATTATGAAAAGCATGGCTACGCGACGATGAAAATGCGCATCGTGCAGAAAGAACTTGAGCGGGTGGGGCGGGAACCCCGCCTTCGCCTTCTCTGCCTGGAGCCGGAAAGTTTTGTGCGTTTACGGGAAACTTTTTTCCGGGGTGAAACCATCTCTTTCTCGAAACCACGCATGGAGATGGTACTCGAAGGCGTACGCGAAGCGGGCGGCCGGCTGGCGGTAAGCGAGGAGGCCTATGCGGTGTACCTCGAAAAGCAGGGGCGCTTGCTTGTGCCCGAAATAGCCGCAAAAAGTGACGCTTCCGCGAGCGGGTTTCTTTCGGCGCTGGGCCAAGAGCTGGGCAAAGAACACGGCGTGCTCATCCTGCCGCTACAGAGCACCCTGTTTGCGGCTGAGGGCGCAGCGCAAAAACTGGCCCAGTACAAATGGCTGGTGCCGGGCTGTGAAAAAACCTCGTTGTATCTGCGTTTTGGGCTTGATGAGCTCTTTGAAAAAGACTATGAAAACCCAGAGCTGTTTCGATCGAGTTAGAAAGGTACACCGGGAAAGGAGAATGGAATATGGGCAAAAAAGCGGTTGTTTTTCTCGCCGAAGGGTTTGAAGAAATAGAAGGGCTGACCCAGGTGGATATGCTGCGGCGTGCAGGACTCACTGTGTTGACGGTCGGGGTGACGGGAAAAACAGTGACGGGTGCCCATGGCATTTCGGTTCTGGCGGATGTGGAGGCCGGGGATTTCTCCTTGCCCGAAGAACCCGATTTGGTGGTGCTTCCGGGCGGCATGCCCGGCACAACCAACCTCGCCCAAAGCGAGATGGTGAAAGATGCGCTTCGTGAGGCCGCGGCCAAAGGCAGGGTGATTGGCGCCATTTGTGCGGCACCTACCGTGCTGCACGGGTTGGGGCTGTTGGAGGGCAAGCGGTTCACGGCCTTCCCGGGTTTTTTGGAGGGCGAGGCGACCGGCGCCGCCATTGAGGTGGATGGAAACATCATCACGGGCCGCAGCGCAGGTGTGGCATTGCAGTTTGCGAAAGCGCTGCTTACGGCGGTTTTGGGCAGCGAACAGGCCGAAGAGACCGTGAGTAAAGTGTATCCGGAATAGTATACATAGGGGCGAGCGTACCCGCCGCGTCGTTTATCGTGTATATTTCATGTGTCCTTCGCAGAAGGTGGGGCGAGGGCTTGCCAAAATGAGGTTTCTTTAGTAAGATAAGAAAGCGTCCTTTTTGTCAATGGAAAGGGAACGCCGGTTTTGTTCCCGGCAGTGGGGGTTTTCGCCTCAACGTGTTTGGGGCTGGCCCAGTCAGATTACGGCGCTGGTATCCTGTGGATTGCCGCAGGAAAGGCGCGTTTTATCGGAGGTTTAGGGGTATGGCACGACGCAGGCACAGAGCCGGTCCCGACAAGGATTTTAGCCGGACAGATCAGATTCGCCGCGCGGCAGACGACGATTACGAGCAGTATGATGATGAGTATGAAGACTATGAGGAATACGACGACGATCTGGCCCGAAAGCGGGCCGGCATGGGTTGTCTGATTGCCTTTCTCGCCGTGTTGGCGGTTGTCGTCGTCGTGGTGCTCTTTTTTGTGTTTTCCATCAAGTCGGAAATCGACGGAAACAAGGCCACGGCCACCGAAACCGTGGTGTTTGATGTCGCCCCCAGCAGCACGGGCCGCGTGATTGGCAGCCAGTTGGAAGAAGAGGGGCTCATTTCCAGCGCGAGCATTTTCCGTTTCTACACCCGTTTTAACGGGGCCACCAATGTGTTCCAAACGGGCCGGTTCTACCTTGACCCGGGCATGAGTTACGACGAGATCATTGAAGTGCTCTCGCAGCCGCCGCCCCCGCGGGACACCATGATGGTCACCTTCCCCGAGGGCAGTACGGTAGTGCAGTTTGCCATGGTTGTGGAAGAGGCGGGTATGTGTACGGCGCAGGAGTTCATCGACGCCGCCAACGACCTTGAGAGTTATTCGGACATCGATGTGATCGCCCGTATCCTCAGCGAAGGGCAGGATCCGGACACCTATATGCCGGCCGAGGGGTACCTTGCGCCAAACACCTATGAGTTCTATGTGGACGAGTCTGCCGAGAACATCGTGCGCCGGTTGTATGAGCAGTTTGACGCCGAGATGACGGATGAGCTCTATGCCAGGATGGAGGAACGGGGCCTCAGCCTGATTGAGACGATCACCTTGGCCTCGCTGATCGAGGAGGAGGCGGGGGACCCGGAACACCAGCCGGATGTGGCGGCCGTCTTCTGGAACCGCCTGAAAGAAGACCTGGACAACACAGACCTTGACCGGCGCACCATGGGCAGCGACGTTACGTTCTACTATATTCGGGACTGGATTGCGCGCGACTATGGCGGCAACTATGAGGACGTGCCGGACAACCTCTTCTATGGATACTACAGCGGGGATGAGGACGAGCGAACGAGGGAGGGACTGCCCGCCGGGCCGATCTCCTGCCCGGGTATGACGGCCATCAACGCGGCGCTTTAC
Source organism: Ruminococcaceae bacterium OttesenSCG-928-I18 (assembly GCA_030266325.1). Classification (GTDB taxonomy): domain Bacteria; phylum Bacillota; class Clostridia; order Oscillospirales; family Ruminococcaceae; genus JAAYCI01. The sequence continues at coordinate 12,713 of JAJDHT010000005.1, read as the reverse complement.
CCCAACGAAGAAATGGTAGGTGTCGACTACTACTTCCTCACCGATTTCTACGGAAACTACTATTATGCGCGTACCTTTGCGGAACATGAGGGCAACATAGCCACGATGGAGCGGATGAATGCCCAGTATGAAGCCGAGGAAGAGGCGGGCACGCTCGAGGAAAATACAGAGGAAGATGCAGCGGAGGAATAGATTCTGAAAGCCGAACTCCTGAGCCCGGCCGGCGATTTTGAAGCCCTGCGTTTTGCGCTGGACTTTGGCGCCGACGCCGTCTACCTCGGTGCCAAAAAGTTTGGCATGCGCTCTTCCAGCGAAAATTTCGATGAAGAACAGCTTTTTGCCGCGGCGGAACTATGCCATAGCCGCGGCAAAAAGCTGTTTTGTACACTGAACACCCTGCCCACATGCAAAGAGATCGAGGAGATGCCGTCTTTTATCACCATGGCGTTTCGGGCGGGTGTAGATGCCTTCATCATCGCCGACCTTGGCGTGCTGGACCTCGTAAAGCGTTTCGCGCCCGCCGCCGAGATTCATTTTTCCACACAGGCGGGTATTGCAAACCAGGCGGCGGCCACCATGGCGTATCACCTGGGGGCGAAACGAGTGATTTTGGCACGGGAACTCTCTCTTGAGGAGATTTCCCATATCAGAAAAAACACACCCCCACAGCTGGAGCTGGAGGCGTTTGTTCACGGCGCCATGTGCATGAGTGTCTCCGGCCGCTGCCTCATTTCGAACTATCTCACGGGACGGGACGCCAACCGGGGCCTCTGTGCGCAGAGCTGCCGCTGGAAATACAGCCTGCTGGAAGAGCAGCGCCCCGGCCAGCAGTTCGAGCTGGGGGAAGAGGAGTACGGCAGCTATATCCTTAGTGCGGATGACTTGTGTGCGGCCCCTTTCCTGGACAGGGTCTTGCAGGCCGGTGTCAGCAGCGTGAAAGTGGAGGGGCGCAGTAAATCCTTCTATTATACCGCTTCGGTCACGGCGGCCTACCGCGCGGCCTTGGATGCGATCGCCACGGCGGGGGCGCAAAACTACGAAATGCCGCGCTTTACAGCCGAAGAACTGGAGAAAACTTCCCACAGGCCCTATTCCAGCGGGTTTTTCCTCGGCAGGCAGGGGGCCACCCAAAGCCCAAAACAGGGGGGCTATCTGCGCAGTTGGCAGCTCGTGGGGGTGGTTTCGCGCCAGGAAGAGGGCCTGCTGCACTGCGTGCAGCGGGGGAAATTCACGCTGGGAGAGCCCCTCGAAGCGCTTTTGCCCGAGGGCAGGGCCGTGTGTTTCACACCCGAATTCATCAAAGACAGAGAGGGCCGCGAAATAAGCGCGACCCCCCACACGAAAATGGAGTTTTTGCTTGCGGCCCCGGCGGGGGAAAGCTTTCCCGCGAACACCATTTTGAGAAAAAAATTATAGGGTTTTTCCGGCGGCCCGGTAGCGGTTCCACCACTGTAATAGAGCAGGGTTTTCCACCTTGAAGCTCTGCCCCGCAAGATAGCAAAGGGGGTTTTCTTTTGGCAGTGTTGCCGGGAGAGAGAGTTTCCAGGCACACAGCGCCTGCCCCGCACCGGGGTACGAAACAGCCGCTTCCGAAGGGTTTACCCCGCCGTATTTTACATCCCCCAGCAGAGGCGTGCCAAGGTATGCCAGATGTGCGCGTATCTGGTGTGTCCGGCCTGTCACGAGGCCGATCTCACACAGGGCCAGATGTTCCTTTTTATCCAAAACAAGAACCGTGGTTTCAATGGGTTTGGCGCCAGGCGCCTCGCCGCTGAAAATCTCCACCCGTTTTGCCTGCTTGTCCCGGCGGTGATAGGCCTTGAAATGACCCTCTTCAGGGCTGCCAACGGCGATGCAGAGATATTTTTTTTCGATGAGCCCTTCCCGAAACCACCGGGTTAGCTCACGCAGGGCGGGGTGGGTTTTCGCCAGTAAAACCAGTCCTTCGGTGTTTCGGTCGAGGCGGCCGGCCGCCGAAGGCACAAACCGGTTTTCGTCTTCGGTGAAATGGGGGTCACGCTGGCGCAGCAGCGCCTGATACCCCTCGGTCAATCCCGGCCGGCCTTCGCTGTCCCGGTGCGTCAATACCCCCGCGGGTTTATACAGCGCAGCCAGGTTTTCATCTTCATACACCACCCGAAAGGGGACCTTTTGCACGCCCTCTTCGGGCAAGGGTGCTTCGGGCGGGAAAAATTCATCGTTCAGGTAAAGCTGCACCCGGTCTCCCGGCAAAAGACGGGTTTCGGCGGTGGCTCGCTTGCCATTCACCTTAATTCTCTTGGTTCGAAAACTTTTGTACAGCAGGTCATTGGGCAGGCGGTGGGTGACACGCAACACAAAGCGAGAGAGCCGCATGCCCTCTTCGTTTGCGCCTGCCAGAAATTCTCTCACGACAGCCTCCCCCCGGGATATGGAATAATCTGCGTTCCTATAGTATAATATGATTCACGGAATACCACAAGAGAGGGCAGGTGAAGCCGATGGGGGTCCATGATGGGCACAGGGACCGCCTGCGCGCCCGGTTTCTGAAAGAGGGGATCCAGGGTTTTGAGGAGCACACGGCCTTGGAACTGCTTTTGTTCTATGCCCGTCCCCGCTGCGATACAAACGAGATTGCCCATGCGCTGATACGAAAATTCGGAAATTTTTCGGCAGTGTTAGATGCGCCGATGGAAGAACTGACGACGGTGGACGGAGTGGGTGAGAACACGGCGACACTGCTGAAACTCATTCCCGAATTGGGTGCCTATTACCTCGAAAGCCGCGGCGAGGCCGGGGATATACTGAACACGACAGAGAAGGCGGGGACTTTTTTTCTCCCCAAGTTTTTCGGCAAAGGCAACGAGGAAGTGTACCTTGCCTGCCTGGACGACAAGCGCAAGCTCCTGCGCAGCACCTGTATTTCAAAGCAGGGCATTGTCAATGCGGTCTCCATTTCCACGCGGAAAATTGTGGCGGAAGCGGTGCGCTCCAACGCCACGGGCGCCATTTTGGCACACAATCATCCGGGTGGGCTGGCGCTGCCTTCGGCGAACGATAAACTGGTGACGAAACAGGTGTTTCAGGCGCTGCGTTATGTCAGCGTCAGCCTGCTTGATCATATCATTGTGGCGGACGGAGATTTCGTCTCCATGGCCGACAGCGGTTTTTTTGAATCGCTGGGCAGAGATTCCTATTAAAATGCCTTCTGCCTTGCCTGCACGGCCGCCGCTGCCTGCCCGGGCAGAACGGTTCCTCACCATCTCGATATAAACGCTTCCTTTTTGCAGGGGAAGCGTTTTTTATGTTGAATGTAGTCGGAGACGGAAAAAGCAGCCCCGGTATTTCCGTTCTCCAGTGATAAGAGTGGTTCGGGAGTGTCCCAAGTACGTTTTCAATGAAAAATACAGAAGTTTTTGTGGCCCCCCGCCGAAGACGGGGGCCACATGAAATTTACCAGATAAACGACGCGATGGGAACACGCCAAGTGGTTCTGATTTCATGAAAAATATATATTTTTGTGATATAATAAATAGTCGGCCGTCCCTTGGGCGGGTAAAATGACGCTACACCTTAAAATGGAGAACCATTCTATGGATCAATTCAAGATACAATCAAATTATCGGCCTACGGGCGACCAACCCGACGCCATCGAAAAACTGGCGGAAGGCATTGAAAAAGGATTTACCGAGCAGACCCTTCTCGGTGTTACGGGAAGCGGCAAAACCTTTACCATGGCCAATGTGATCGAAAAAGTGAACCGCCCCACACTTGTTTTGGCGCACAACAAAACCCTTGCGGCGCAGCTCTGCACCGAATTTCGGGAGTACTTCCCGGACAATGCCGTAGAGTATTTCGTCAGCTACTATGACTATTACCAGCCCGAGGCCTATATCCCCTCCAGCGACACCTATATCGAAAAAGACAGTGACATCAATGACGAGATTGACCGCCTGCGCCACAGTGCCACGGCGGCCCTGTCCGAGCGTCGGGACGTCATCATTGTCGCTTCGGTCTCATGCATCTACTCTCTCGGCGACCCCATCGATTACCGGAGCATGGTCATCAGCCTCCGCCCCGGCATGAGCATGAGCCGCGACGCCTTGCTGAAACGCCTTGTGGATTTACAATATGAGCGCAATGACGTCAACTTCATACGGAATAAATTTCGCGTGAAAGGGGACGTGGTGGAGGTGCACCCCGCCTACCATGAGGGGGCGGCCTTCCGCATCGAGTTTTTCGGCGATGTGATCGACCGCATCAGCCAGATTACCCCTCTGACAGGCGAGCGCACCCGGGTTTTAAACCATGTGGCCATCTTTCCGGCCAGCCACTATATTGTCACGCCGGAAAAGATGCAGCAGGGGCTGGATGCTCTGCGCGAAGAGATGGAAATGCAGGTGAAAACCTTCACCGAGGAGGGCAAACTCATCGAGGCCCAGCGCATCGCCCAGCGCACCAACTACGATATGGAGATGCTCGCCGAGGTGGGCACCTGTAAGGGCATCGAAAACTATTCGCGGGTGCTCAGCGGCCGGGCACCGGGGTCGATCCCCACCACACTCATCGATTACTTTCCGCAGGACTTCCTTCTCTTTGTGGACGAGAGCCACGTCATGCTGCCCCAGCTGCGCGCGATGTACGGTGGGGATTATGCCCGCAAAAAAAATCTTGTGGACTTTGGTTTTCGGCTGCCCTCCGCGTTCGACAACCGCCCCTTGCGTGACGAGGAGTTTTGGCAGAAGATCAATCAGACGGTTTTCGTGTCCGCCACACCGGGAGAGTATGAACGCGGCCGCTCTCAGCAGATCGTCGAACAGATCATCCGCCCCACGGGCCTTGTGGACCCCGTGGTCGTCGTCAAACCCGTGGAGGGGCAAATCGAGGATCTGCTCGGTGAAATCAACATGCGCACCGAGAAAAACGAACGTGTACTTGTGACGACCCTGACAAAAAAGATGGCCGAAGACCTCTCGGACTTTTTGGAGGAGCAGGGGGTCAAGGTGAAATACATGCATCATGAGATCGACACTTTCGAACGCATGGAACTGATCCGGGACCTGCGCAGCGGAGAACTGGACGTCATCGTCGGCATCAACCTGCTTCGTGAGGGGCTCGACCTGCCCGAAGTGTCTTTGGTGGCTATACTGGATGCCGACAAGGAGGGTTTCCTCCGCAGTGGCACAAGCCTCGTGCAGACCATTGGCCGCGCCGCGAGGAATGCCGAGGGGCTTGTCGTCATGTATGCCGACAGCGTCACGCCAAGCATGGAATATGCCATCACCGAGACGCAGCGCCGCCGGGAAATTCAGCAGGCCTATAACGAGCAGCACGGCATCACCCCCAAAACCATCGTCAAAGAGATTGCGGGCCTCATCGAGATATCGAAGGAAGTGGAGGACGGCAAAAAGGGCCAGCGCCTGAGCAAAGGCGAGCGAGAGCAACTGATCAACCGGTTGACGCGGGAGATGAAGGAGGCGGCAAAACTGCTGGAGTTTGAGCACGCCGCCTTCCTGAGGGACAGGATAGAAAAAATCCGCAGGGGGGACCCCATCGTCAACGAGGTGGAGACGGAACGAAAAAAACGGCGAAAGAAAGCCGGTGACACGCCTTACTGGGAAAAATCAAAAAAGTAAACAGCAAAAAGGAGAGTCATGGCAAACGATAAAATCATTATAAAAGGGGCCAGAGAGCACAACCTGAAGAACATCGACCTGACGCTGCCACGCGATAAACTCATCGTCATGACGGGTTTGTCCGGCTCGGGCAAGTCCTCTCTCGCGTTTGACACCATCTATGCGGATGGGCAGCGGCGCTATGTGGAAAGCCTCTCAAGCTACGCGCGCATGTTTCTCGGCCAGATGGAAAAGCCCGATGTAGACGACATCCAGGGGCTCTCTCCGGCCATCTCCATCGACCAGCGCACCACGAGCAAAAACCCTCGCTCTACCGTGGGAACCGTGACAGAAATCTACGACTACCTGCGTCTTTTGTACGCGCGCATCGGCACGCCGCACTGCCCGGTCTGCGGGCGTGTCATCAGCCAGCAAACCGTGGACCAGATGGTGGACGAGGTGCTGAAACTGCCCGAGGGCACCCGTTTCATGGTCCTCGCCCCGGTGGTGCGCGGACGCAAGGGCACCCAGCAAAAGGAGTTTGACGCCGCCCGCAAGGGGGGCTACGCCCGGGTGCGCGTGGATGGGGAGATCTACGATCTCGAAGAGGATATCCCGCTTGAAAAAAACAAAAAGCACACCGTCGAAATCGTCGTCGACCGGCTCGTGAAAAACGGGGAGGTGCGGAGCCGCCTGGCCGATTCCATCGAAACGGCCATCGGGCTGACGGGCGGGCTTGTCACCGTCAGCGTAGTGGACGGCGAAGAGATGCAGTTCAGCCAGAGCTACGCCTGCCCCCAGCACGGCACGTCCATCGAGGAACTCTCCCCGCGCATGTTTTCCTTCAACAACCCTTTCGGCGCCTGCGAGACCTGTACGGGCCTCGGCACCTTCATGCGCGTCGACCCCGACCTTGTGATCCCCAACAAAAATCTCTCCATCAGGGAAAAGGCCATCAAGGCCAGCGGCTGGTATTATGCCGAGGGCTCAATGAGCGAGATGTATTATCTGGGGCTTGGGAAAAAATACGGCTTCGATCTGGATACCCCGATCAAAGAGATGAGCAAAGAGGCAGTGGAGGCCATTCTTTACGGCACCAAAGGGGAAAAGCTCCAGATGCACCGGGAGAACGAATTTGGCACGGGCAGCTATAACACCGACTTCGAGGGGGTTATCCCGAACCTGGAGCGCCGCTTCCGCGAGAGCAACAGCGAGTGGATGCGCGAGGAGATAGCACAGGCCATGAGCGGCGTGGAGTGTCCCGATTGCGGGGGACAGCGCCTGAAACCTGCCAGCCTGGCCGTCACGGTGGGGGGCATCAACATCAGTGCCCTCACCGAAAAAGGCGTCGCGGAAGCGCTGCACTTTTTCGAGAAGATTGAGCTTACCGAGCGCGAGCATATGATTGGAGACGGCGTCTTAAAAGAGATTCGGGAGAGGCTGGGTTTTTTGCAGAGTGTCGGCCTTGGCTACCTCACCCTGGCCCGCGGCGCCGCCAGCCTCTCGGGCGGCGAGAGCCAGCGCATCCGTCTTGCCACCCAGATCGGCAGTGCCCTCACGGGCGTGCTCTACGTGCTCGACGAGCCGAGCATCGGGCTGCACCAAAGGGACAATGAGAAACTCATCAATACCTTAAAGCGCCTGCGGGACCTCGGCAACACCCTTATTGTCGTGGAGCACGACGAAGACACCATCCGCGCGGCCGACCACATTGTGGACATCGGCCCGGGCGCGGGGGTTCATGGCGGGCAGCTCGTGGCCCAGGGCGGCATCAAGGACATTGAAGAGGCGCCGGGGAGCATCACGGGCCAGTATCTCAGCGGGAAAAAGCAGATCCCCGTGCCCAAAAAGCGCCGCAAGGGCACGGGGCATGTTCTCGAGGTTGTGGGCGCAACCCAAAACAACCTGCGTGACATCAGCGTCAAGTTCCCCCTCGGCGTGATGACCTGTGTGACCGGGATCTCGGGTTCGGGGAAATCCTCGCTCGTAAACGAGATTCTTTATAAGCGCCTCGCGGCGGATCTCAATGGCGCCAAAAGACACCCCGGAAAACACAAAGAGCTGAGAGGGGAGGAATGGATCGACAAGGTGATCGGCATTGACCAGAGCCCGATAGGCCGTACGCCGCGCTCGAACCCCGCCACCTACACGGGCGTTTTCACCGATATCCGTTCGCTTTTTGCCCAGACGCAGGAGGCCAAGATACGTGGATATGGTCCGGGGCGGTTTTCTTTCAATGTGAAAGGCGGGCGGTGCGAGGCCTGCGAGGGGGACGGCATCTTAAAAATCGAGATGCACTTTTTGCCCGACATCTATGTCCCCTGCGAAGTGTGCAAGGGTGCGCGGTATAACCGGGAGACGCTGGAGGTGCACTACCGGGGAAAGAGCATCAGCGATGTGCTGGGTATGACGGTCGATGAAGCCGTGGTCTTTTTTGAAAATCAGCCCAAGATTCACAGGAAAATCAAAACCCTTGTCGACGTCGGCCTTGGGTATATCCGCCTCGGACAAAGCGCCACGACGCTTTCGGGGGGCGAAGCCCAGCGGGTCAAGCTGGCGCTCGAACTTTCGAAGAGGGAGACGGGCCAGACGGTCTATATTTTGGATGAACCCACAACGGGGCTGCATATCGAAGATGTGCGCAAGTTGCTAAAGGTGCTTGACAAGCTCGTCGATGCGGGAAATACGGTCATTGTCATCGAGCACAACCTGGACGTGATCAAAAGGGCGGATTACCTCATCGACCTCGGCCCCGAAGGCGGCAGCGATGGAGGGGAGGTGGTGGCCAAGGGTACGCCCGAACAAGTGGCGAAGGTACAAGCTTCTTTCACGGGTCAATACCTTGCCCCACTTCTGAAAAAAAAGAATAAAGAATGAACTTGCGTATGTTTGGAACAGGGAGAAAACTTGTCAGCAGACGCCCAGTATAGTATAATAAACGTTAAGCTTACGATAGAAGGGTGTTTTTGTCAAGAAGGGAAACAGGGGTTAAGAGTGAACCGATTGGAGTATCAAAAAAATGAACAGGCAGCGGCTGTGCTGGCGTCCCACTATAAAAGGCAGCCGGTGGCCTATGTGCGCAGCTTTGGCTGCCAGCAAAGCGTCAACGATGGAGAGAAACTGAAGGGGGTCTTGCTGGACGTCGGCTTTTCGATCACCGAGGAACCCGGCAAGGCAGACCTGATTCTTTTCAATACCTGCGCGGTGCGCGAACATGCCGAGCAGAGGGTCTACGGGAACCTGGGCGCGCTCAAGGGGCTCAAACAGCAAAAGCCTGGCCTGCTCATCGGGATCTGCGGCTGTATGGCAGAGGAAAAATGCACGGTGGAGAAGCTGCGCGCAAGCTATCCTTATGTCGATCTTGTGCTTGGCACCAACGTGGCGGATATCCTTCCCGACATCCTGGCGGATAAGCTCACCAGCCGGAAAAAGGCGCTGCGCCTGCCGCCGGTGCGCGAAGAGATCGTGGAATATGTGCCGCAGACCAGGGAGTCCTCCTTCAAGGCGTTCCTGCCAATCATGCACGGCTGCGACAATGCCTGTTCCTATTGTATTGTCCCGCTTGTGCGTGGAAGCGAGCGCAGCCGCGCATCGAAAGACATCAAGCGCGAATTTGAGGAGTTGGTGCAGCAGGGGTATAAAGAGATTACCCTGGTGGGACAAAATGTCAACTCCTATGGAAAAGGGCTGGAAGAGGAGATAGATTTCAGTGACCTGTTGTCTCTTTTGTGCGAGACACCGGGGGAGTACCAGGTCCGTTTTATGACAAGCCACCCGAAGGATGCCACGCGTAAGATGGTCGATACCATCGCGAAAAACGAACATCTGTGCAAGCACCTGCACCTGCCGGTTCAGTCGGGCTCGAACGATATCCTGGCGAGGATGAACCGCAAGTACACCGCGGAGGATTACCTCGCCCTGATACGGTACGCCAAAGAGGTCTGCCCCGAAATGACCTTTTCTTCGGATATTATGGTGGGTTTCCCCGGCGAGAGCGAAGAGGATTTCGAGCACACCCTGGCCCTGGTGCGGGAGGTACGTTTCACACAGCTTTTCACGTTCATCTACTCAAAACGCCCCGGCACCGAAGCCGCAGAGCTTGCGGACGACACCCCCCATAAAACGAAGAGTGACCGTATCGCCAAACTGCTTGCCCTGCAAGAAGAGGTCGTCGGGGAGATGTCCCAAAACTGGATCGGCAACACCTACCCCGCACTTGTGGAAGGGCCGGGCCGGGAGGAAGGCCATCTCGTGGGAAGGCTCGACAACAACATGCTTGTGGAGTTTGAGGCAGACCCCAGCCTGATGGGTTCGTTTCTACCCCTTCACATCGAGGAAGTAAAAGGCGCTGTGCTGATCGGGAGCGTGGCTAAATAATCGGCATCATTGCCGGATGGGAGACAAAAATGGACAATGCAATCCTGAAGTTCAAAGAGGCAGCCGTGGCTTTTCAGCAAGAGGAAAACTATAAAAAGCTGGCGGCCGCACGCAAGGCAAACGACGAAGATAGCGAACTGCAAAAACAGCTGGGGGATTTCAACCTCGTGCGGCTGGACCTCAACAATGAACTTCATAAAGAGGAGCGCGACGACAAAAGAGTGGCCGAGCTGAACGAACGGATCAATAACCTTTATAACGATATTATGTCGAATAAAAACATGGTTGCCTATAATCAGGCGAAAGAGGAGATCGAGGGCTTTATCCAATATGTCAACGCCATCCTCAACGCCGCCATCGATGGGGAGGACCCCCTGCAAGTGGGGCCGCCGCCTGTCGAGGAAGAAGGGTGCGGCGGCAGCTGCAGCTCCTGCGCAGGCTGCTGATGCCTTTGGGAACCTCTGCGCCCGCACGGTGACGGAAAAGCGATAACTATGTGCGCCAAAAGCGGCCCCGCTTCCATCGGAACTGGCTGACAGTTTTGTATGCGGCGGGGCCCGCCTTATGAACGCAGTTGACAATAAGGAAGGGAGGGTGTGTGAATATGGCGCAGCCATCGCCCATGATGAGGCAATATGAGCACTTAAAAGAGCAAAATAAAGACAAAATTTTGTTTTTTCGCGTTGGCGATTTTTATGAGATGTTTTTTGATGATGCGGTATTGGCATCGAAGGAACTAGAGCTTACGCTGACGGGGAAAGATTTTGGGCTGGAAGAACGCGCGCCGATGTGCGGGGTACCGCACCACTCTGCCGAGGCCTACACAAAGCGTCTGATCGAAAAAGGGTATAAGGTAGCCATCTGCGAGCAAGTGGAGGACCCGGCCCTCGCCAAAGGGCTTGTGCAGCGGGACGTTGTCCGGGTGATCACCCCGGGTACCGTGGTGGAGAGCTCCATGCTGGAGGACGGCAAAAACAACTACATCTCCTGCCTGTACATCGATGGTCTGCAGGCGGGGCTTTGTTTTGCCGACATCTCCACGGGCACAGCGCACACGCTCTACCTGCAAGGGGAAAAACTCGACAAGCTTCTCTGCGCGGAGCTTGCCCGCTATATGCCGAGCGAGATTCTTGCAAACGGAGCCATACTGGAGCACAAATCGGTCACGGGGTACATCAAGCAGAACCTCGCGGCAAATGTCAGTTTTGATCTACTGGACGACGAAGATTTTGCCCAAAACCGCACGGCGCCGCTGCTGAAGGAACATTTTGGGGAGGCTTTGGACAGCGTCGTTGGGCTGCCCTACGATGCACCGGGGTTTGCGGCCCTCGGCGCGCTCATTGGGTATCTCTATCGCACCCAAAAGACGGGTGTGGAACGCCTCAAAACGCTCTATCATGAGGAAGAAGAGAGATATATGCGCCTGCCGCCGGTCAGCATGGCCAATCTGGAGCTGTGTGAAACCTTGCGCGGGAAAGAGAAAAAAGGGACCTTGCTGTGGGTGCTGGACAAAACCGGCACGGCTATGGGCAAGCGCCTTCTGCGCCGGTGGGTGGAGCGTCCCCTCATGGACGTAGAGGCCATCTGTGCGCGCCTCGACGCCGTTGAGGAACTCTTCACAGACAATGTGCAGCGTGTGGAAATCTGCGAAGAACTGGGTCACGTGTTCGATATAGAGCGCCTGCTCACCCGGGTGGTTTTTGGTTCCGCCACCCCGCGGGAACTCACGGCCCTCGCCTCCACCTGCCTGCGGCTGCCGGGGCTTCTTGAAAAACTCGGAAAGTTTTCTTCGGCCGAGCTGCAAGCGCTGCGTAGTCGTCTTGACCCCCTTGCCGATTTGGCCGAAACCATTTGCGGCACCCTCGTCGATGACCCGCCGGCCAGCCTGAAGGACGGAGGCGTCATACGGCAGGGGTTTCACGAAGAAGTGGATGAGCTGCGGCGCACCCACACCGGCGGCACGGGCCTGCTGGCCGAGATAGAGGGCCGGCTGAAAGAAGAGACCGGGATACGGACTTTAAAAATCGGGTTCAACAAGGTGTTTGGCTACTATATCGAAGTGAGCAAATCCTTTGTGGACCAGGTGCCCGACCATTTTGTGCGAAAACAGACCCTCACCGGCGGGGAGCGCTACATCACGGAGGAGCTGAAAACCCTGGAAACACGTATCCTTCGTGCGGGGGAACAGCTCGTCGTCCTGGAGCGGGAACTCTATCGGGACCTGCTGCAGAAGGTGGCCGCGCAGCAGGCCAGGATACAGCAAACCGCCGACTGTGTGGCCCGCCTCGACGTTTTGTCTTCTCTTGCGCAGGTGGCGGTTGCCAACCACTATGTGCGGCCCGAGGTAAATGGGCAGGACAGGGTGGAAATTTTGCAGGGCCGCCACCCTGTCGTAGAAAAAGTCCTCAAAGGCGGGCATTTTGTGCCCAATGACGCAAAGCTGGACGGTGCGGACAACCGTATGCAGATCATCACAGGGCCCAATATGGCGGGGAAATCCACCTATATGCGGCAAACGGCCCTCATCGTCATCCTCGCTCAAATCGGTTCTTTCGTGCCGGCCCAAGGCTGTACCGTGGGGGTCTGCGACGCGGTTTTCACCCGGGTGGGCGCTTCGGACGACCTGGCGGCGGGCAAGTCCACCTTTATGGTGGAGATGACCGAGGTGGCCGAAATCTTACAAGAGGCGACGCGCGACAGCCTTGTGATCCTCGATGAGATTGGCAGGGGGACCTCCACCTT
>JAJDHT010000049.1 GCA_030266325.1 Ruminococcaceae bacterium OttesenSCG-928-I18 | reverse complement strand
AGAGACCGTCCAGGGGTTAAAGACCGCGAAAGTCTGGCTGACATCCCCATCCACATCTTCGATGAAAAGGGTCCACTCCGTGTTGAGCCAATCTCCCTGGGACGCAAGGCCACTCACATCCATGCCCGCTCCCGAGGACAAAACTTCGGGCAGGATATCCTGGTCATAATGGGATGATGCGTTCGCCACGCCGATATAAATAGCAAAGATGTCATAGGGGGACTCGTTGTACACGGTAAAGGAATAGGCGCCGTTCGTGTCATTCCCTGTCCCGGTGGGCGCTGCGTCCGCAGGAGCTGCGGCGGGTGCGGCCGCGGGCGCTGCATCCGGGGCCGCTTCGGCGCCTTCTCCCTCGGTGCCGGACAAGGTGCCCTCTACCCTTTCTTCGCTGCCGTCAGAGTGGGTGGATGTTCCCAGAAGGGTTCCTTCCCCGAAACTCACCCTGAACGAAGTGCCGTTTTTTATTGCGACAGAATTGAACTGATACACATCCTCGTCTTCGTCCACAACCCTCACGTCATAGGTGGCCTGGTCACCAGAGGGTATGCTCACCTCAAAAGACCCATGGCTCTTCAGCAGATCTGTACTGCCAAGGAGGTCTTCCCCCCACTCGCTTGCGCTGGTTGGGGAAATATAAATCTCATGGAAATTGTAGTCTGTGTCGTTTACGAAGCTGACGGAGAGATTGCCCCCTCCTTTGGTGGCGGTCGCCTGCCCCTCCGCGGGGGCCGCCTGCACCTCCGGCGAGGACGCGCCGCCCCCACAGGCGCACAGCAGCGCCAGAAGCATAACGATCCCAAGAAGAAAAGTGCCGATTTTTTTCATTTTCTATCCTCCCCGAATAGGCATACAGTGCAAATCACTTTCGCATATCATATGCATTTTTATCATAGCGCAATCTTTGCCGGGCGAGGGGGAGGGTTACAAAAAATTTATTCTCCACCTGGGGCGGACTATTAGATCCGTGGCGCCGATACCCCTGTAGCCCAGCTGCGGGCAGTGCGCTTCACTCCCACGAGTGGGGTCTCCTACCCCGCGCCTTTGGATCGTTTACCCAAATTTTGAATTGTGGTAAACTAAACCTAGGCTCCGCCAAAAGGGGAGCCTGTACAGGGGGAAACCGTATGAAAAATACCAAGATCCTCATGGTGGAAGACGAGACCGATGTCCTGAACGTAAACTGCCAATACCTGCAAAAACTGGGGTATGAAGTGCAAGGTGCGCAAACTTTACATGATGCACGCTTGCTGGTTTGGAATACCCCGCCGGACCTGATCCTGCTCGACGTGATGTTACCGGATGGTTCGGGGTACGATTTTTGCCGTGAGGTGAGAAAAATAACCGCCGCGCCTATCCTTTTCCTCACCTGCCTGCACGACGACGAAAACGTTATCCAGGGGCTCTCGGGCGGCGCCGACGACTACATTGTCAAGCCTTACAGCCTGGAAGTGCTGGGCGCTCGCGTAGCGGCGCAGCTGCGGCGGCATGGGTTTGGCACCGGGTTTATCGAACTGCCCCCCCTGTTTATCGATCTGGCCACAGGCACGGCTTCCCTGGGCGGGGAAGTGCTCGGCCTGACACGCAAGGAGTTTCAGCTGCTTGTGTTTTTGGTTGAACACCGTGGGCAGGAATTCTCCCAGGCCGAGTTGTTCGAAACGGTTTGGGGCGCGCCGCCTGAGGGCATGGGAAACACCGTCAAAGTACATATCTCCCGTCTGCGCCGCAAAATGCGCCTCGATGATGCAAGCGCTTTTGAACTTTGCACCACGGAGCGCCAGGGATACCTGTTCCTGCGTGTCAGATATCCAGCGGAAGGGTAAAACGTACACATGTGCCCTTTCCCAGCTCGCTCTCTACGGTAATGTCCCCTCCCTGCGCCTGCACAATATACTGTGAGATATACAGCCCAAGGCCCGTACCGGTATCCCGACCGGTGCGGGCCTTTTTTTCGGTGGGCAGCTGGCTGTAGTAGCGGTCGAAAAGATAGGGAATCCGTTCGGCGGCAATGCCCTCTCCGGTATCCTCCACGGTGACCATTGCATACCCCCCTTCCCCTCTTACAGACAGTACTATTTCCCCGTCCCTCGTGTGGCGCGTGGCATTCCCGATGAGATTGACAAGCACCTGCACCACCTTGTTTCTGTCACACAGCACCTGGGCAACGTCCCCTTGCCGCTCAAAGCGCAAACTGTTGTTGTTTTTGGAAAACACCGGGTAATAGGTGTCCAGGGTCTCCTGGATGATCTCAATCAGAGAACAGGGTTGTTTTTCAATCTGCATCTGTCCCTCTTCGATGCGCGCCACATCGAGGATTTGAGAGACCATCAAGGCCATCCGGTCCGCCTCACTGCCGATCAGGCGCATATAGTGCTGTGCTTGCCGCATATCCTCGGTATCCGGCAAGGTGTTGGAGGCATACTGGATGTGGCTGCTCACCACGGTGAGCGGCGTCTTCAGTTCATGGGATATATTCCCCAAAAATTCTGTTTTCATTCGGTTGATCTCTTCCAATGCCCTGTTTTGTCGGGCCAGTTTTTTCTGCTGGTCTTTATATAATTTCAGATGCAGGTACAGCGTGACCCCGACGGCCACACTCGCCGTCACAAACCCCGTGATGATGTCCACCACGATACCGCTCTCCTCCTCGAAGGGAAGCACAAGGCCGGGGGTGTGATAGGCCATCAGGCAGATCCCGGCATACAGCAGCAGCTCCAGAACAGATAAAACCAGCGCCTTTTTCCCATCCAGCATAAACACCGTAAAGGCGACGGCGAACACAAAATAACTCGGCATCCCCCCCTGATACCCGCCCGCACTAAAAAATAAAAAGGGAAACAGCACAAAAAAGACTGCGATGATCGTGATGAGATAACAAAACTGATGCTTTCCGGTTTTTTCTGACAGGACGATCAGCGCGATGGCCAAAACCCCTGCGGCCACATTTAACAGGATATTCGCCGTGCTGGCCCCGATGAGCAGCCCCGCCACGGCAACCAAAAAGCTGATGATCATACCTGCCGTGGCCAAAATATGAAAAAGCCGGACACGAAGATCCAGCTCGGGGCTAAAAAACCAGTCAAAGAGCCTCCGTGCGCCCTGTTTCATCTCTTTTCCCTCCCTGTCCTCTATGCCTGTTTCCCTGAAGGATTTTGCGTCGGCACACCCATTTTACACCCTCGCGGAAGCCACCCCGCCGAATTCTCTGGCGGGGTGGCGTATCCTCCGTGTCCTGCCCATTTCTTATGGTACATCAAAATAGCCAAGACCGATGACGCTGTGCAAAAACCGGCTGAGATATTCGCTGCCTGTATTTGTCCAGCGCCAACCCAGCCGCAGCAAAGCCTCGGTGGTGTATCTATTGTCCACCGGCACAGGCACCGAAACCTTCCCACCCGCCACGTTCTGGTAGGCCACAATACTTGTCAGATATTTCGCCTTTGCCCTGTCCTTCATCGCCTCGGCCAGCGCGGACGCGTAGACATCGTCCTCCACAAACTCGACCGAGAGCCCCTGCCTGCGCATCTCCTCAATGATGTCCCCAAGGTAGATTGTGTAGTTGTTGTGGGGGTGGAACAGGACACACTGCTTCGGCGCCCGCGCCAGCTGTAACACGGCCAGGGCGGTGTCGTCGATAGGGGCAAGCTCGGTGGTGTACAGGTAGGCCGAGTAGGGAAAGCAGCCCGTGACGCAGCAGGTACGCAGCCGCCCAAGGAAGCTGTTCGATGCCGCGTTCATCTGGAATTCCCCATCCTTGCGCCTGCCCATCAGGTTGCCCACGCGCATGACCTTCGCGTCCAGTCCCCGCGTCGCCACAGCCTGCAACACCTCGCGCTCTGCAAAAAATTTGCTGTAGACGTATTGATTTTCCAGGTTTTGACGGAAATAAAGCATGCGTTCGTCCATGCGCATATCTCGCGCCGGCACTCCATCCACACTGAACCCGGCCACACTGGAAGTGGAAATCTGCACCAGCCTTGCCTCTTTTTTAAGCGCGAATGCAACAAGGTTTTTGGCCCCTTCGGTGTTGACACGATAGATGCTGTCGTCCTTGGCAAAATGGTTCACATTGGCCGCGCAGTTGAGAATGGTGTCCACGGGCAGCGGGTTCAGCTTTTCAAAGGACTCGGGTTTTGTAATGTCCCCCTCTACCACAATCACTCTCTCGCCAAAGGCTTCTTCATAGTTGTCTTCAAAATAGTAGAACAACTGGTGTTTCAGCCGCTCCTCGGCCGATTTAAACTCCCCCCTGCGCAGCAGGCAATAAATTTTCCCCTGCTTTGCACTGTCCAGCATGGCCTGTAACACATGTATGCCTAAAAAGCCAGTGGCCCCTGTGAGCAAAACCTCTCCCAGTTTTCTGGGCTCCTCGCTTCGGAAGGCTTCCAATGTGTTCTTTTTGAGTATGGCCTCTATCGCATGGTAATCGTACTCATCCTCTTTTTTCGGCAGCGGCATCTGGCCCTCTCCACTTTCCAACAGCGCCGCCAATGCCCGTGGGCTGGGGCTGGCAAACACATCTCCATAGCTTATCCTCTCCCCGTTTTCACCCTTAATTCCTTGACTCTGGGCCTCGATAACCACCCTCGTGACAGTCAGCGAGCTGCCGCCCATCTCAAAAAAATCGTCGGTGGCGCCCACCCGATCCAGCTCCAGCACCTTTGCAAAAATAGTACAAAATTTTTCTTCTGCCTCCGTAGCGGGCGCCACATACTCCTGCTTACCCAGTGGTTTTGGCAGGGGCAGCTTTTTTCGGTCCACCTTTCCACTGGCCGTTTTGGGCAAAGCCTCCATCTGCATATAGGCCGAGGGCAGCATGTGGCCTGTCAAGACCTTGGCCAGTTCTCCCTTTACGGCGGCGGGCTCCAGGGGTTTTGCAGCGACGTAATATACACAGAGCCTTTCCTCTCCCTTTCCCTTTTGCACGGCGGCCACGGCGTTTTCCACCCCGGGCACTGCGAGCATAGCACTTTCCACCTCTGCCAGTTCAATACGCAGCCCGCGCAGCTTGACTTGGCTGTCTCGCCGCCCAAGGATCTCTATTTCGCCCTGCGGTGTCCAGCGGGCCAGGTCTCCCGAGCGGTAAACGCGTCCGTCTGCATACTCTACAAACTGTTTTCGAGTCTCTTCTTCAAGGCCCAGGTAACCGCGTGCCACCCCTTCGCCACCTATCCAAAGCTCCCCCGTCACCCCCACGGGCAGTTCGTTTCCATCTTCGTCCATCACACATTCTCTCACGTTCAATAGCGGTGCGCCTACCGTCACCTTTGCGGCACCATTCAATTCTTTGGCATTGCAGGAAACGGTCGCCTCCGTCGGGCCATAGGTATTGAACAGCAGGGGTCTGTCCCAATCCTCCCCTCGCAACCTGCGCAGCAGCGCATCGGGGTATTTTTCGGCACCGGCCATGACGACGCTGCAACGCCGCAGCGCCGAAAGCAAGGCCGGCAGCGCCGTATATTCCATCATGCGCGAAGGGGTGGCGTTAAACGCGTCGGCGCCTGTCTGCTCAAACAAGCAGGCCAGCTTTACGGGGTCGTGCGCGGTCTCCTGCCCGGCGAAAACCAGGGTGAGCCCATTGCACAGGCTGGCCATGCTCTCTTTGAGGAACATGTCAAAGGTGACCGTCGTAATCGACATCACCCTTTTGGCGTTTTGCACCAGCGCCCAGATGTGCCGGTTCTGCGGGTGGGCGGTCAGGTAGTTTGCGATGTTGTGGTGTTCTACCATGACCCCTTTGGGCTTTCCTGTAGAGCCCGAGGTGTAGATGAGGTATGCCAGCTGCTCGGGGTTCACGGCGACACAGGGCCGCACATCCTCGCCCCCGGCCGTCAGGGCCGCAATATCGACCGAGTGGTCGAAGCGGGCATCTTCCCCGGCCGTCAGTATCCACTTTGCCCCGCTGTCCTGCAGAATCTGCCGCAGGCGGCCCTCCGGGTGCCCCGGGTCAAGAGGGATATAGGCACCCCCCGCCTTGAGGATGCCCAGCATGGCCTTGAGCACGGCCCCTGTGCGGGGCAGCAGGAACGCCACGCGGTCCTCGGGTTGCAGCCCACGGGCCAAAAGCCCGTTTGCCACGCGGTTGGCCTGCGCCTCCAGTTCGGCGTAAGTATATTGCCCCTCCTCTGCGATCAGGGCCAGGGCCTCGGGGTGGAGGTCTACGGCCTGTTCAAACATGCCGTGCACCACCCGGCAGGGTACCTTTGCGTCCGTCTTCGCAAAGCCGTCCAGCACCCGGCGCTGCTCCGCGCTTACGAGAGAGACGCCGCCCACCGGCGCCAGGGGGGCCTGCGTCATGTTTTCGAAGGCGACGCCCAGAGTGTCTGCAATCCGCCGGGCAAGGCCCTGTGAATAGAGGGCACTGTCGTACTGCACCGCGAAATAGTATTCATCCCTGTGTTCTTCAATATGGATAGAGAGCTTAAATTTTGCGTCGCTCTTCACCAGCTGGGTCATTTCGGCCTTTACTCCCCCGAGGGTATACTCCTCCAGCACACCCAGCTCACAGGCATACATGATGCTGGGCATAAAACCAAATTCGGCCGCGATACGCACAAAGGGATAGGTTTCATGCGCGATGGCACCGCGCAGGTTTTCTTTCGCTTTCTTCATATAGCAGAGCACACTCTCATCGGGGTCCATGGCAAAAGCGACGGGCAGTGTGTGCACAAACATGCCATAGGTGTTTGCCAGGCGCAAATCACCACGCCCTCCGCTGATAGTGGACAAGGCCACATAGCGGTTGTATGTCCATCTGGACACCGTATACCCTGTCACCGCAAGAAAAAGCTCGGCCGGCGTCAACGCGTTTTCACGGCAGAATTGCTCCGCACGCCGGCGGTCCACCTTGCACAGCACCATCTGCAGCGCCCCCGGCTCTTTTCCAGGCAGGTCACCTGCAATTTCGCTGGCTGCCTCAAAATCCTTGAGCTGCTGTGCAAAAAACTCTCGATCTTTCTCATATCCTCCGGCCTGCTCCCGTTTATATTCCTGCAGGGCATACTGGAACGCACTCATCTCCTCTGGCTCAGGTGCCTGCCCCTCGTAGACCCGGGAGAGTTCCCGTAAGAAAAGATCAAACGACGCACCATCAAAAACGATATGGTGAAAATCAAGCAAAAGGGCCAGTTTCTGCGGTGTCTCCACGACGGCCACCCGAAAAAGAGGCCCCTTCATAAGGTCGAAGGGCTGCACAAACCGGCGCAGATATTTTTGCAGCCCGGCATCGTCCATCTTCAAAACCGGCACTTTCACCGGGGCATCGTCGGGTATCTGCAAAAGGTCTTCCCCTTCACCGACAAGATGCATCCTGATCCCGGGGTGAGCGTCAAGGAGTATCTCCACTGCCCTTGCCAAGCTCTCGGCTTCTATCTGCTGTGGAAACGTGATGCAGGCAGGGATGTTGTACACCAAGGCCTCGGGCCGCTTAAGCCAATCAAGGTAAACACCCATCTGGCTGCCTGTCAGCGGATATCCCTCGAGTTCTTCCCACTCGGGTGTAAGCTCGGGCACCTCTTCTTCCTTTTGGCGCAGCCTCTGTGATATATCTATCACGCTGGCACCTTCCAGAAGGTCGGTCACAGCGGGCGTCACGCCAAAGCGCCTCTTCAGTTCGGTGATCAGTTTGATGGCCGAAAGGGAACTGAGGCCATGGTGCATGAGGTCTTCTGAATGCCCAATCGAGTCCTGGCCCAGCACCTTCGCTGTGATTTTAGCCACCTCGTTTTGTAGCTCTGTCTCTTCCAAAGTGGAGGGACTGATTCTTTGCCGGGTATCCCTCTCCCGCTTGATCATCTCCTCCTCTGCCTGTCTTAGCGCCTGTTCTGCCCCGCCTTGCAACAACGCATCTACAAGGGCATTTTCCAGCGTGAGCACGGAGACCTCCTGCACCATTTCGGCCGCATTGAGACTAACCCCGTACCTTTTTGACAACTGTGTGGCCAGTTTGATGGCCGAAAGCGAGCTCAAGCCCACGCGCATCAAGTCCGTGTTGAGAGAAAAATCCCCGTGTCCAAGCACCCCTTCCACGATCTGGGCAATTCCTTTTTCCAGTTCGGTGCGCATTCCGCTGTCCGCCACATCCGCCCCGCTTGCCTCCCCGCCGCCAAAGTTGGGCGGGGGTAGCTTGCGCCTGTCCACCTTGCCGTTTACGTTCAGGGGGATTTTTTCTATTTGCATCGTGACCGCGGGTATCATATAAGGTGGAAGCGCCTGCCCAATAAAAGCAGAAAGGGCATCCACCTCTAACGTCCCCTCTGCCACCACATAGGCCACGGCACACTTGCCGCCTCCCGGCGCGTCCACCGGAACCACCGCCGCGTCCTGTACGGGCGGGAAAGCGCGTATCCTCCCCTCAATCTCGGTCAACTCCACCCGGAAGCCACGTATCTTCACCTGGAAGTCGTGCCGCCCCACGAAATCAATGTTGCCGTCAGGCAGGTACCGCACAATGTCCCCGCTGCGGTACATCCTCTCAAAACCGATGTCCTCCGTAAAGGGGTTCGGCACAAATTTTTCCTCTGTGGCGTCTGGCCTGTTGAGGTAACCTTTGGCTATGCCATGGCCCGCGAGGCAGAGCTCCCCCGCCGTACCCACCGGGCAGAGCCTGTCATACTTGTCCACAACGTAGCCGCGCATATTGTCCACCGGCATTCCGATGGGAACACGGTCACAAAGAGACTCTACGCGGTAGGCGGTAGAGATGATGGTACACTCCGTGGGGCCGTAGAGGTTATAGAGCACGAAGTTTTCAGGCGGCTCCAGGGGCACCAGCGCCTCTCCCCCGATAGAGAGCTCCTTGAGAGAATGGTTGTCTTTTGACATACCTTCGGCAAATTGTCGACCCAGTTGGGTTGTCATAAAGACCATGCGCACCTTGTTTTGGTTGAAATAGGTGTTGATCCTCTCTAGATCGAGACGCATCTCCTGCGGGATGATATGAACCGCTGCACCACGCACCAGGGCAGGGTACATGTCCATCAGGCAGGCGTCAAAACCAAAGCTGGCATAGGCCGCCACGGCATCCTCGGCCCCCGCCTGATAGAAGCGGTTGTACCAGTGACAAAAGTGCACAAGATTTCCATGGCTGAGCATGACCCCTTTGGGTTTTCCCGTGGTGCCGCTGGTATATAAAAGTACCAAAAGGTCGTCTTTTTCCGGTTCCCCGGGAAGTCGGCCCGCCTTTGGTAAGTGATCCAGCTCATCGGTATACAAAATCTGCCCGCCAAAACCCGGTATCCTTTCTTCCAAACCCCTGTCCGCAATCAGCAGGCCGGCAGCGGCATCCTCCAGCATATATGCAAGGCGTTCGGGAGGATAGCTCGGGTCAAGAGGCAGATAGCCCGCACCACTTTTCAAAACGCCCAGCGTACACAGCGGCATCATTTCACTACGCCCTACGATGACCCCGACTCTTCCCCTCTTTCCAATGCCTCTTTCCGCCAACGCACAGGCCAGCCGGTCGGTCCTCTCGTCAAGCAGCCCATAGCGCAGCATCGTCTCCCCGCTGCACACGGCGAGCCGCTGGGGGTCTCTTTTTGCCTGTTTGCGGAACTGTCCCACCACACTTTGACTCAGGTCCACCTCCTCGCTGCGCCCTGCAAAGTCTTCCAAAATCCGCCTGCGCTGCTCTTTCGGAAGCTCCGCCGCGTCCATCAGCAGCATACCCCCACTGTCCCTGCAAACCCGTTCAAGGCTCTCCTTCAGCTGCTCCAGCAGGTTTTCCACCACCTGCGGCTTATACAGTTTTTGTGAATAGGAGAGTTCGAAGCGCACTTCTTCGCCGCTGTGTGCCATTTCTAGCTGCAGGTCCATGGCAAGGGCCTGCCCGCGCAGGGGCAGGTGTTTGAGTTTGAGGCCCTGCACCTTGGGCATCTGTCCCACATTCAGGTAGTTGAGCAAAACATCGAAGACGGGGTAGCGGGAGGTACTCCGCCGTACATCGAGGTCTCGTACTATTTTTTCGAAGGGGTAGCTCTGGTTCTTTTTCACCCCAGCCAAAACTGTATCCACTTCCAGCAGGTACTCTCCAAAGGTTTTCGTGCCCTCTGGCTTAAGGCGTATCGGCAGGGAATTCACAAACATACCCAGCATGCTGCCGGTCTCCGCCATCACCCTCCCGTTCATGGCGGCGCCCAAAACCACATCCTCCGCGGCGCAGTATTTTCCCAGCACAAGGCCCGCCACGGCGAAAAGCAGGGTATAGCTTGTCACGCCATGGCGTTTTGCGGCCTCGTCCACCAGCGCCGCGCTCACGCTGCAATGCAGTGTAGTGTCCACATAGGGGAGCACATCCGGCCGGTTGGGCCTTGTGGGCATCTCGTTTTCAGGCAACCCGTCGCCAAACATGTCGAGGAAAAATTGTTTTTGCCCTTCCCCGGGCGGGTTTTGGCTTTGCCATACTGCCCAGTCCAAAAAGTCACGGTTCAGTGCGGGTAATCTGTCTCCCTCATACAGACGCCACAATTCCTCTAAGAAGACACCACTGCCCACACCGTCTATCAAACTGTGGTGAAACCCCGCGTAGAAAACCGCCCGGTTGGCGCCCGTCTCAAACAACACGAAACGAAAGAGAGGCGTCTGCGTCACATCATAGGGCCGGTTGAGCGCTTCGATGCGGTTTTCTACCTCACCGGAGGCGCACGCTTCCCTTTTCAGCTCCACTGGCAGTTCTTTGACGATTTTATGGGTGAACTCCCCGTCCTTCATAGGGTAGTAGGAGCGCAAAATGCGGTGCCGCCGCACAAGTCCCTGCAGCGCCCACTGCAGCCGGGCCAGGTCAAGCGAGCCCTCCAGCTGCAGCGCAAAACCGACGTTATAGGCTATAGACCCTTTCCGAAGTGCCTGCTCGGCCATCATCTGCCTCTCTGCCGAGGTAAGCGGCCACTCCTCGCGCTCCTCGGCTTTTTCGAGCTGCGTGCCCCGCCCCTTCAGCGCCGCCAATGCGCGCGGCGTGCGCCGCGTCAAAATGTCGTCCACCGCCAGGCCCGGCAAGGCCTCTTGAAGGCGAACCGCCGCAATCGAATCCCCTCCCAACAGCAAAAAATCGTCCAATGCCCCCACCCCGTCAAGGTCCAATACTTCGGCAAAGGCGGCGCAAACCTCCTCTTCCCTCTGATTTGCGGGTGGTATGTAGGCCGCTTTGCACCGCTCTGCGTCAGGCGGGACCAACTGGGTGCGGTCCAGTTTTCCATTCTGGTTCAGCGGCATTTTCTCGATCTGCTCCATAAAAGCGGGCATCATGTACTCCGGCAAAAATCTGCGGATCGCCTCACGTACTTCCTCCGCAGGCAGGGACTCCTCCGCCGTGTAGGCGGCGTAGATCGACGTTTGGCCGCTGGCGTTTATAAAACCTGTTGCCGCGGCGGCCGTAGCTGCGCTGCGCGTCACGATGGCAGCCTCGATCTCTCCAGGCTCCACACGGAACCCGCGCACTTTGATCATCCAGTCTTTGCGCTGCACATATTCCAAAACCCCGTCTTCCCGCATTCGGCCCAGGTCACCCGTGCGGTATAAAACGGCATCGTCTTCCCCTGTGGCGAAAGGATTTTTTACAAAACGCTGCTCCGTCAGTTCGGGCAGGTTGAGGTACCCTTTGGCCACCTGCCCACACAGGCAGATTTCCCCCAGTTCCCCACGCGGCACCTCTTTCAGCGCATCGTCCAAAAGATAGACCCGGCTCCCTCTGCCAGGTGACCCTATGGGCGTGCTGTCATAGGGGCGGTCCACCCTGAACCGGCAGACACCCGAGCAGGTCTCGCTGGCCCCATACACATTGTAAATGGTAGATTTTTCACTGTATACCCGGCGCAGCTTTTCCGAACCCGTGAAGATCAGCCGAAGCAAACCATCCTCTTTTGCCAAAAACATGGGCAGTATCTGTGGGGGGAGAAACGAACAGGTAATCTTGTTTTGCCTGATGTACGCAATCATCCTGTCCACATCCCGGCGGAGATCCTCTGTGGCAATATGCAGCGGAACGCCCCTGCATAGGAGCGTGAGCACCTCTACCGCACCGGCCACAAAGGAAAAAGGGGCGATGGAAAGATACACGTCCTGTGGCAGGATTTTTGTTTCATTCTCCTGCAATGCCAGGGTAAGCGCTTTCCAGGTGTTCAAAACCCCTTTGGGTTTACCTGTGGAGCCAGAGGTGTAGACAACAATGGCAAGATCCTCGTCACGGCGCCTTGGAGGGGTGAACCTTTCCCTGTCCGCCGCCCTCAGCAGAAGGTCCTCATCAAGCACACACTTTGCCGAAGTGTCCTTCCTGATAAACGCAATTCTCTCCTTTGGATATTCTGGGTTTACGATACAAAACGCGGCACCGGCTTTTAAAACGCCGACCATCGAAACAACCGCACCCACTCCCCTTTGCAGAAGAATGGGTACGATGTCGTCTCTGCCAATGCCCCTCTTGCATAACGCTGATGCCACGGCATCGCTGCGCGCATCCAGCTGTGCATAAGACAGCCGCTCCTGTGTAAAGACCACGGCCGTCCGCTCGGGGTTCTCATGCACCGCTTGTGCAAACTTCTCCAGGAAGTTCTTCCTCCCCTGCACTTTTAAGCCACCCCTTTCTCCGCCATCTTACCCGGCTTTACCTCTTTTACCAGAAAATGGGGAATGCAAAGCGTCGCCTCCGCCTCTCTGTCACGGCTCCGTCTCCTCCCTTTTTCCCCTCCACTGCAGGGCCAGCATGGTGATGTCGTCCGACTGTTCGGTTCCCTTGCCATGTTCGTTCAGTTTTCCCATCACGGTTTTGCATGTCTCTTCCAGTGTCTCTTTCCGGGCGGCGGTTTCATTCAGCGTCCTCTGCAACGCCTCCTCGCCAAAAAGCCGTGCCTCTCTGTCCTCCGCCTCGGTCACCCCATCCGTATAGAGAAACAGGCGGTCCCCCGGCGAAAAGGCAAGCGTCTTTTGGGGGTACTCGCTCTCCTCCATGGCCCCCAAAATCAGCCCCTTGGGCAGAGGCAACCAGCGGTACTCCTTTTGTTCTCCGGCCCAAAGCGGAGGGTTATGCCCGGCATTCACATAGGTAAACCGGCCTGTCTTTGTGTCCAGCAGCCCCACAAACGCTGTCACAAACATATTCGTCTGGTTGTTGACGCACAGCTGCCTGTTCGTCTCCTCCGCGGCGGCGCCGGGCGCAAGGCCCTGCAGCAGGGCATTGTGCAGGACGGCTTTGGCGTTCGCCATAAAGAGCGCGGCGGGAACCCCTTTGCCGGACACGTCTGCTATCACGACGGCCAGTTTCCCCTCGCCTGTGAAGAAGAAATCGTAAAAATCACCGCCCACCTGCCTCGCCGGCTCCATTTCGGCATAGAGGGAAACCTCCTGCCCATTCGAAAACACCGGCTGCAACCGTGGCAGCATACTCGTCTGGATTTCCTTTGCAATTTTCAGCTCGGTCAGCACCCGTTCCCTCTCGGCGGCAGAGGCGGTCACCTGCCGCATATAGCTCTGCAAGCTATCCGCCATCTTGTTGATCGACCGCGCCAGATCCTCCACTTCATCCCCCGTTTGGATATCCAGCCTGGTTTCAAAATCCCCTTTGCCAATCTCTCTCGCCTTCTCCTCCAGGCGCAAAAGAGGCGCCACCAGCCGAGTCGACGCCCTTTTGGCATAGAGAAGCGCAAAAACCAGACAGACAAGCAATATAAGCCCCAGCGCCGAAAGGATCAAAACCAGGTGGTGGTTAATCTGCCTCACGGAACTGGCTGTCGTCTCGGCCACCAGTTGGCGCAGCGTGGCCTGCCCGAAGGTGAGCCTCTCGGCCGGTACCACCGTCGCCACTTGCCAGGAGACGGCCTGCAAAGGTTCGTAGGCCAGGTATACTTCCTGCCCCTCAAACTCAATCAGGGCCAGCCCGCTTTGCCCTTCCGCAGGCTCCTCCGCCGGCGCAGCGTGCTGCCCGCCTTCTCCGAACAGCGCCTTTTCCCACTCCTCTTCCTGTCCTGAAGAGCATTGAATCACTCTTCCCTTTTTGTCAATGATGAGCACGCTCACCGACTCCTCTTCCGTGTCCAGGATGCCCTCCCAGATTGCCTCCATCGGCGCGCCCGCGGCCACTACCCCCCGGAAAGCACCCTGCCCGTCATAGACCGGCGCCGAAAAGACAAGCATATCCCCCGCGGGGGCAGCCTGCTCTGTCGCCACCATATGCCCTGCCTCTTTTGCGGCTTGGTACCACCGGGTTTCCCTGGCGTCCTGCGCCTCCCGGCTGTCATTTTGCCCGTCTGCGGCCACATAGGTAAACCCGCTTTCGCTGCTGAACTGCAAAACGGAGAGAACCTGCGAGAGTTCGCTCAATTCATCGATCAGCTCGGCGGCTCTTTTCGTTTGGGCGATCTCCCCCGCCAGTCCTTCCTGTGGGATGCCTTGGGCCAGGGTTAAGCGTACCTCTCCCGCCTCCGCCGTCTCTTCGGGCACGCCGGTTTCCTCTTCGGGCGGGCGCTCATACAAAAGGTTCATTTCCTCCTTTACCACCCCGGTTATGCTGCCCAGGGTCAGCAGGGTACCCTCCACATTGGCCGCTTTCTCTTTTGCTATTTCCCGCAACATGTTTACCGACTGTGTGTGCATCAGCTGCGTGCTCTCTCGCAGGGTGATTTCCCCTGTCTCCTCAATGCTTTTTTCTACATTTTTGCGCATATTGAGCATGCCAACCAAGGCGGTCACGCCCGTGCCCACCAAAACAAACAACATCACCATCACGACAAGTCTTGTTAATTTCTTTCGCATTTGGGCTCTCCGTCGCGGGAAAACAGCCTGTCACTTCATCCGTAACTACCATAGTAGTATAGATCAGTTTTCGCGTCAACCCGTTATTTGTACGCCATTTTGCGAAACGCAAGGGCGAGCGCCACAGCGATGCTTTGAA
>JAJDHT010000048.1 GCA_030266325.1 Ruminococcaceae bacterium OttesenSCG-928-I18 | reverse complement strand
CAGGGCGCGGGCGTCGCTTTCGGCCTTTTTCATGATACCCTCAATATCGGCATCGGGCAAATCCAGGCCCTCGGCTGCCAGTTTTTCCGCGTTTTTAATCCCAAACAGTTTTTTCGCCACACCTTTTATATAGGTGAAGCCAAAATCATACGCGCCAATGTTGTCCCCGGCCGTTGTGATGTAGAGCAGTTTTTCGGCTTTGCATAATCCCAAAAACCCCGTGTCACTGTAGTCAAAGGTGATGCCCGCCATACTGATGTGCTCGATATATACTTTCAGTTTGGCCGGGAAAGAGAGGTCCCAGTAAGGGGCGCCTATCACCACAATATCCGCCGCCGCGAAAGTATGGGCATGGACAAATTGTGCGTCGTCCAGTTTTCCCGCCTCATCAAGGCGGTCGCGGGTGTTCAGCGCGTGTGGTGTAAAAGCGGCCATGTCCAGCTCGGCCAGTTTCAGTTCATTCACCTCATAATCGGGGTGTAGCTTCTTGTACTGCTCAAAAAATGCGCGGCACAATCTGTCTGTCCTGGATTCCTCTGCGCTGCGAATGCAGGCGTTCACGAACAACACTTTTTTCACGATATCCCTCCTCACGTTTCGCTAAAAGTATACCACAGCCCTTGCCTGCCCAGCAAGGCTATTCCACCCCGCCGAAAGGGGAAAAATAGCCCCTTCTGCGCGGATCGCTCTTCCTCAGAGGTACACTTTCTCTTTTGAAAGCATGATGTGGTCTTCAAAAGCTCCAGATACTGCTCCACGCTCAACTGCGGCTGTTCCAGCAGCCACTGCTGCACATTACCCATCAGAGAACCGGCAAGGGTGTCGGTATAATAGGTTTCATAGGTTTCCTTTTCCACAAGGTGGGGCTGGGGGAGATGGGGTAAGCCGTACAAGATCAGCAACTCCTTGACCTGCTCGATAAAGTAATCCTGAAAACTGTTCGAAAAGGTGTTTCCAAAGCAGGTCTCTGGCGCTATGCGGAAGGCATTTGTGTAAAAAGCCCTGTCCAGGTCCACCTTGCGTACGATGCTCTCCACGGCCTTTTCAAAACTCTCGGGTTTCTGCCGGAACAGGGGTTCTATACACTCGTGGTAGAAAATCCAGTTCAGCAGGTCGTATTTGTTCTGAAAATAATAGTAAAATGTTTTCCGGTGAACGCCACACACATCACAGATCTGTTGTATGCCCAGTTGTTCGATGGAGGCATCGGCCATCAGTTGTTTCAGTGCGTCCGCCAACAATTCTTTGGTTTTTATTCTCTGCGGCATCTGCTCACCTCCCAGCTTCATAAAAAGGAAGTAAAGGTTTCGATAATCCTCCTATTCCTATAGTGATACTATATAATACTTTTGTCAAAATGTTTCCTCTCATCGAAAAAGCACCTTATCCAAACATACCTGTTTGCGTATAAATTATCCAACCATGCACTTTTGTCCGATGACTTTTTCCCCCGTTTGCATAATACTATTCATGCGAAAGGCAAAGGTCATTTTTAAAACGATTTTTTCGCCTTTCGGCACAGTCGCCAAAACGTCTGGCGATGGTCTGCACGGGTGCTGTCCGCGTCGTAATGCGGGCAGATGTTTTGGACATACTCCCAGGTAATTTTTGTTTTGCGGTGGCATCAGATTTGTTTCAAGATCTGTGTCCTTCTGGCCCGGCGAGCGGGTAGGGACTGTCATACTGTGGGGGAGCCGGTTACACCCGTCGCCGGTATCAGTTTGCACGGGACCTCTAGGATAGTGTCACAATCATAGAGGGGTCGCTCGCCGGGTCTACCATTTTTGTTCTGCGAAAGGCCGGAACGTCAGATTACTCCTTTCCCCCAAGGCACATTGAGACTTAAAACCCCCAATCCGCATTTGGCTCCGGTTCACACCGGGGCTTTTTGCGTTGCCACCCGGTTCACGCCGCGCGCAGGTTTTGTCTTGCGGCACGCGGTATCTGACGGTCTGCCATTGACTTTCATAACCTGTAGAGGTACAATCATGTGATAGAACAACCGGTCATTTTCGGGGAAAGGCAGGGCCAATGAACCGCTACAATCTGGATGAACTGGTAAAACACAGCGCGGGGCTTTCCGTAGAGGCCATGGAAGAGCTGGCCGAAAGGGCCGGTGTAGGGCTGTTTAACCTCTACCTGCCCACGGGTGAAATCTGTCTCAACCACACCACCACCCTGCTCACCGGTTACGAACCTGGCGACCTTCCCCACTCCAGGGACACAAAGTCGATGCTCACGTTCGAGGACGACCGCGGCAGGGTCGAGGAGTGCATGGGTGCGCTTCTCAGCGGCAAACAGGACAACTATCAGCTTGAATACCGTATGCGCCGGCGGGACGGAAGTATTGTCTCCATATACGAGACGGCCATCGTCGCCGAATATGACGAAGAGGGCAACCCGGCGCGCATTGCCGGGCTCTCGCTCGACCTCTCCAAGCTCAAATGGGCCGAGGACAAAGCCCGTCTCATGGAAAAGGAAAACCGAAGGCTTGCCAAGGGGGCAACCGAGGGGGAACTGGCCGAGCAAAATCGTCTGCTGCGTGCCACAAACTCTGCGGCCGCCATGGTCATCGGCGGTTTTCACCAGGACTACGAGACGGTTTTGCGCCAGGCGCTGCAAATCCTCGGAGAGAGCGTCCAGGCCGACCGCGCCTATATCTGGCGCAACCAGGAAGTGGACGGGCAGCTCTGCTGTTTCCAGCGCAGCGAATGGGCCAAAATCCACACCTCGGAAAAGGCACAGGAGGGGGAACTTCTGGCCTATGACGATTTCATGCCCGGCTGGAGGGAGTTTATCAGCGAAAAAATGAATATCCGGGCCAATGTCAGCGACCTTGAGGAGGGCCTGCAGAGTTTTCCCGGCATGCAAGATGTCGTCTCCCTGATGATCCTGCCCCTGTTTTTACACGGGGAGTTCTGGGGTTTCATCGGCTTTGACGACTGCAGCGGGGAGCACGTGTTCACAGAGGACGAAGCCGAAATCATGGCCTCGGGTGCGCTGGTCATTGCCTCCTCCATCTCTCGCAACGAGACCTTTGGCAAGCTCAACGAGGCGAGGGAAGCCGCCATGGCCAGCACCAAGGCGAAAGGGGAGTTTCTCTCCCGCATGAGCCACGAAATCCGCACCCCCATGAACGCCATCATCGGCATGACCACCATTGCCAAGCGCACCGAGGACCCGGACAAAATCCGTTACTGCCTTTCCAAGGTGGATGCCTCTTCCCGCCAGCTGCTCAACCTCATCAACGATGTGCTCGACATGTCCAAAATTGACGCCAACAAACTGGAAATCACGAATGCCCCCTTCGATTTCGAAAAAATGGCGCAGACGGTGCTCAACGTGGTCCAGGTCAAGCTCGAGGAAAAGCATCAGGATTTTCGCCTCGATTTCGACCATGTTTTCACACGGGAGATGGTCAGCGACGAGTTGCGCCTCTCCCAGGTGCTCATCAACCTTCTGGGCAATGCCATCAAGTTCACCCCCGAGGAGGGCTGTGTCACACTGCGCGTGCGTGAAACGCCCAAAGCGCTCGACACCTCGCTGCTGCACATAGAAGTCGTCGATACGGGCATCGGCATCGACAGCGAAAAACAGGAAAAACTCTTCCAGTCCTTCGAGCAGGTCGACGGCAGCATCACCCGCCAGTACGGGGGCACGGGCCTTGGCCTCGCCATCACAAAAAAGATCATCGATCTCATGGGCGGCGAGATCTGGGTGGAGAGCAACCCCGGCGAGGGTGCCCGTTTCATCTTCGAGATAGAGGTGGCCTGGGCCGGGCCTCTGCCGCCGGCGGAGACCGTCGTGGTCAAGCCCGAGGATCTCCGCGTGCTCGTCGTGGACGACAGCGAGGATGTCCTCGAATACTTTTCCAACATCCTCGGCAGTTTCTCCCTGGAGTGCGACACCGCCAAAAGCGGTGCCGAGGCCATTGCGCTTGTGCAGCAAAGCATCAACGATGGCAAGCCCTACGACATCGTCTTCACAGACTGGAACATGCCCGGCCTCGACGGTGGCGAAACCGCCGAAAAGATCCGGCGTCTCGTGGGCGACGAGATCATCACGGTCATGATTTCCGTCTCCGAATGGAGCGAGATCGAGCAGGAGGCAAAGCAGCGCGGGGTCACGAACTTCCTCTCGAAACCCGTGTTGCCCAGTGTTTTATACAACACCATCGTGGGCCTCACGCAAAAGAATTTCGTCACTCCCAAAACGGTTATCAAAGATAAGGTTCCCAATTGGTCTCAAAAACGCATTCTACTTGCCGAGGATATCGAGATCAACCGGGAAATCATCCAGAGCGTACTCGAAGAGACCCAAATCGGCATCGAAATCGCAGAGGACGGTCAGCAGGCCTGCAGTGCGTTTGATAAAGACCCCGGCCGGTATGACCTCATCCTCATGGACGTGCAGATGCCCTGTATGGATGGTCTTGAGGCCACAAGGTGCATCCGCAGCGCAAAGCACAAACAGGGCCAGACGGTGCCCATCGTCGCCATGACGGCAAACGCCTTCAAAGAGGATGAGGAGACTTGTCTTAAGGCCGGCATGAATGCACATGTGGCAAAACCTTTGAATGTGGATGAGCTCTACGAGGTCTTACACCGTTATCTCGACGGGGACGGCCATTGACACAGTTCGGACCCCGGAATCCCGGGGTTTTTTTGGCATCTTCAAAGGGGAGGGAAGGCCGCGGGGCTTTGCGCCCGGCGGCGCCGCCACACCATAGCGATACATGGCGTATGAACAGGGGAATGTACAGGCGATGAAGAGAGAGCTTTGGCATGAATATATCGAACTGCTCGACCGGCTCGAGCAGCCCGTGGTTGTGTCCGACCTCGCCACCCACCGGATGCTGTATATGAACGGGGCCGCAAAACAACATTTCCTGTCGTCGGAGTATCAGGAAAAGAGCTGTTTTCACGTGTTGGCGG
Source organism: Ruminococcaceae bacterium OttesenSCG-928-I18 (assembly GCA_030266325.1). Lineage (GTDB taxonomy): Bacteria > Bacillota > Clostridia > Oscillospirales > Ruminococcaceae > JAAYCI01. The sequence continues at coordinate 10,428 of JAJDHT010000048.1, read as the reverse complement.
GCCTGGCTTCGCCCTGCTCCAACTGTAAAAACGGCATCCTGCAGGAGGATACCTATCGTGTCGGCCTGGACGACGGCTGCTCAGTGAAAACCTCGCGCAGCAAGGCCTTCCACAAAAAGGTACGTTGGCAGGGGAAACAGGCAAGGTTTTCCCTTTTTCCCGGCAGAGATCCCGTCTCCGAAAGCGAGGTGGACAAGGCCATTGTGGGTTGCGTGCGCTCCCTCATGGGGTCGAAAAGCCTTGGGGAATCCATCCAAACCATTTTACACGCCGTTCTCGAGTACCACGGGGCAGACCGCGCCTATGTTTTCGAGCTGGACGAAACCGGGGAAAAAGCCAGCAACACCTATGAGGTTTGCGCCGAAGGGATGAGCCCCGAAATCGATGAGTTCCAGATGGTGCCGTTCAAAGAGTCCACCTCGCAATGGTACAGCCTGCTCATGCAGGGGGAGCCCGTCATCGTTTCCGAGGTGGACCTGCTGGCCAAAGATCTGCCGCGGGAGCATAGCGTCATGCAGGATTGGGACGCCTCCACCCTGATTTTGGCCCCCATCCTGGGTACCGATAAGATCATCGGCTATTATGGCGTAGACAACCCGCGTCGCGCCAAAACCGATGCCACGCTGCTCATGTACCTCTCTCTTTTTATCGCCAAAGAGGTCACCGAACGCAAACTTTATGAAGCCCTGACGGAACTCAGCTACAGGGATCGGTTCACAGGCCTGTACAACCGAAACCGCTACCTCGAGGACATCGAAAAGCGCAACGGAAACGGATTGCCCTGCGGTGTTGTCTTCATCGATATCAATGACCTCAAAAGTACAAACGATCAAAAAGGGCATGAGTATGGGGACAAGGTCATACGGCAGGTCACCGGCGCCATTGCCCCCTGTTTTGAGGGCGACGCGTACCGCGTGGGCGGAGACGAGTTCGTGGTCATCTGCCCCGGCATCAGCGAAAAAAACCTCGCACGTTGTGTGGAAAGTTATAAAGAACGGTGCCAAAAAATGGGGTGCAGCATCTCGGTAGGCCTGTCCCATAGCACACACCTCGGCGATCTTTACGAGCTCATAAAAAAGGCGGACAATGCCATGTACGCCGAAAAAGCCCTCTACTATCTCCAGCATGGACGCGATCGAAGAAGGGGTGGCTGAGTGGGTCGTAAGTCACAATACAAAGACACAAAAATCTCCCGCGGCTGTTGCCGCGGGAGATTTTTTGCGGGGAAGACAGACTCAGGTCCAGTAGACCGTCAGGGTTGTCATGGCCCACATGATCGGTATCAGGCCCGCCCTCTGCGGAAGAGCCCGACAATGCCGAGCAAGAGTACCGAGCCCAGTATGGCCACAAAGAAACTCCACAGGTTGAAACCGGTCATGCCCACGTTTCCAATCAAGTTCATGATCATCCCGCCCAAAAAGGCACCTACAATTCCAATGATAATGTTCATCAATATACCGGACCCAGAACCTTTCATAATCAGTCCGGCAACCCAGCCCGCAACACCGCCAACAATGATCCACGATAGAATACCCATTTTTGCATTACCTCCTTTTACTGTATGTGTTGCTGCCAGCATGTTACAGAAAAGAAACTGCGAAAAAAAGGGGTTCGTGTAAGGGACATCTCACGCAAATAGGCAAAAATAGCGCAACAACTCTGTAACACTTGCCGGCTTCCGTGTATACAGAGATAGAAGGTAGACCCAACAGGGTAAAAAAAGGTTTTTGTGGACGGACAGCGGCGCGGGCTGCCATGAGCACGCAACCGGCCACATTTGAAAGGAGTTATCCATGATGCAAGAGAGGAAAAACAGGTCGGGCAAAACAAGGGCCGGTGTGCGGGTAATAGCTTGTGTGGTGCTGGTGATGACACTGTTCTGCCTGAGTTCGATGCCTGTGCAAGCACGTGAGCCCAAAACCACGATCTTTTATCAGCACCTGGTGATCCCTCCCCACTGCGAAAGACGCACAGAACCCTTCGGGGTGCCGGGCCAACATAGTGTCATGCGGTATAGTATGACCATCGACTACCCGGTAGAAATAGACCTGATCTGTAACGCTCTGCCGGAAAATGGCCCCCCAACCCGTGTTTTTTTCGAACGGTTTAAAGGCGAAAAATACAGCGGAATGTATTGTGACCCAAAAGACATGTATGAGTTTCGGCTTTACAATAACTCAAACGAGAATATTTATGTACGCATGGCCATGATTATTGAGGATATCTAAGACTCGTAAAAGAGGAGAGAGGAGGCGTTCCCAATGACAGACAGAAAATGTATCCCCGGCAACCTGTGGGCAAAAGCGAGAGGAGTGGCCTGTGTGATGCTGGCGGTAGTGGTGCTCTGCCTGAGTACCACCACCCTGCAAGCCGCAGAGCCCGGCCAGGACGCCGCCGGCAAAGAGCGTGAGGAGTACCTGAAAGTGACCATCAATCCCCGCTCGGAGGTGAACACCCGGGAGTTCGGCCTGCCGGGGCAAAACAGCCTGATGCGGTATGTCGTCATATCGACCAGCGAAGTGGAGATGGAGCTTGAATGCTTCCCAAAAGGCGGCCGTAATCTCGTGGCTTACGAAAAGTTCGACAATGGGCATTGCGCAGGGTATGTATACGCCCCGTATGGCCAGTATGTGTTTAATATCCTCAACCACTCGACCCAAAAGGTCACGGTGGAAATGTGGGTCAAAACCATCACTTAGCCCCCCGGGCACGAAGAGAGGAGAGATTCCCATGGATAATGGCAAAGTTAGATTCTATAAAAAAGGGTTCGAGCTGCGGGCACTGGCCTGCATGGCACTGCTGATGATGTTTTTCTGCCTCGGCACAACGGTGGTGAGAGCTTCGGATGTCGAGCCCATACCCACCGACGAGGGTTTATACCTGGGCGAATTCACCGTTCCCGCCCACGGCACGGCGTGGTCGTCGTCTTTTGGCAACACACAGAAAATGTTTGCGATGCGTTATATCTTTAAGCTGAACAAGGTGGCGGGCATAACGGCTACCTGCTACGAAGTGGAAGAGTCCGGCAGAGTATTCCCGAGTTTTGAGTTTATCAATAGTTTTACTGACGACTATTATTGCAACACCTTTCAAAGAAGCTACGGCAAATATGTTTTCCGCTTTGAAAACCACTCAGATTCCAAGGTCAAAATCAGGATGTGGACAAGCGAGACCGTGATATAGAAAATCTATGGCACGTAAAACCGCGATGGTGCAAAAGAGAGGAGAGGGCTCAGATGTTTAGTGACAAGAACAGAACCCGAACTATGAATCGGGGAAAACATACCATTCTTTGTCTTTCGCTGGCAACCATGCTGTTGTGCTTCTGTGTAACCCCGGTGTGGGCCGCGCAACCCGAGGGAGAACCGTGGGAAAGCAAGACACTGGTGGTGCCTGCCCACGGCCAGGTTTCCACCGGACCCATTGAGTCCTCCGAGCGCGTTCGTTATATGGAATATTCCATAGAGCTCGACAACCTGCCGGGCAACGTCATTCTCGAGTGTTACAAAAGCCCTTATGTCCCCCCAAACAACAATGTATCCCACCCGGGCGAAATCACCTTCAGACACAAATTTGTCGACACCAGATTTGAGGGTTCGATTTATGGCCGTGACGGAATGAATGCATACGATTTTGTGTTCCACAACTACACCCACGAGCCGATCACGGTACATTTTAAATACACCCTGGTCCTGGATCCGAAGTATCGACCGAAATAGACCTGGGAAGGCACTGAAAACCCGGCAAAACCGTCGGTTCTGATAACAGGAACAATAACAACTGGAAAGGGCGCCAGCTTTGGCGCCCTTTTTAAAAATATCCACACATTAAGGAGCCGTTTTTTGCATCCATGCAACCGTGTCGCACAGCGTCTTAAACAGGTCGCGTGGGCGGTAGCCAAACTCCGCGGTGGCCTTGTCGTGGGAAAACTTATCATTGCTTCGCAATGTGTAGAGTGAATACCTCGTGTACAAGGGCCGCCTTTTTTTCAGCCTGGCCCACCACTGTATAAACGGTGTGGCGGCCTTTGCCATCCACATAGGCAAAACAGGCAGCCAACGTCCGCCGGTAATCTGCCGCAGCATATACAGCAGTTCCTTTACTTCATAGTGCCGGTTCGAGAGGATATAACACTCTCCGCTGCGTCCACACTCCAGCGTGCTCAGGCACCCCATGGCCACATCGCGCACGTCCACAAAATCATAGCCGCCGCGCACGCCCGCAGGAAGCCTTCCACACAGGTAGTCGGCCACGAGTTGCACCAGGTGGTTCCCCTTTTGGTCATAGGGGCCAAGAATCCCCGATGGCTGCACTACCACCGCATCCAGTCCCTGCTTGGCCGCATCCAGCACCGCCTGGGTGGCTTCGGCCTTTGTTTTTGCATATCCTCCGTGTACTGCGTCAGGGGAAAATACATTCACCTCCTGCAACACAGACACCTTGTCTTTCTCCGGTATCGCGTGCACACTGCTGGTGTATAAAAGCCGGGTGACGTGATATTGCCGGCACAGTTCTATGATGTTCTTCGTGCCGTTCACGTTCACCTCATACAAAAGCGGTGTCGTTTTGTCCGCAATATCCACGAGCCCCGCCGTATGTATCACATACGTCTGCTCCGTGCCGGCGCCCTCAAACAGGGGCCGCAAAGAGTCAATGTCCCGGACATCCCCTGTGAAATATACGGTATTGTCATATGTCTCCGGCTGTTCCCCCGGCTGTATCAGGCCGCGCACTTTGGCGCCCCTGCCCGCCAGTTCCCGGACAATGGTGCCTCCCAGATGGCCCGAAGCGCCCGTAACGATGTAGGTGCCCTGCATAAGTTCACTTCCATTATTGATGAACACAGTGTTGCATTACGTTCTACCATGTATTATAATATCTTTGTTTGTATTGTTCAATGCTCAGAAGTGGCACAAACTGTGTGTTATGCAACGAATCGAACACAATGTGTGTTCACTGTATGCAGGGAGGGGAGAAAATGCCGAAAGCGAACGACCACCGCACCAAAGTGACGAAGATGCTCATACGAAAAGCGTTTACCGACCTGCTGCGCCACAAACCCATCCAGAGCATCTCGATCAAGGAACTGTGCGACGCTGCAAAGATCAACCGAGGCACATTTTATCGCCACTACAGCGATATCTACGATCTACTGGACCAGCTGGAGGTGGAGATGACACAGGACCTCAAAGAAGCCCTGCAGCCCTTGTTGCAGGCGGACGCGGGGCCGACCCCGCTGGAGATCACCACGGGTATCTTCCAGATTCTCAAAGACAACGCCGACATCTGCACGGTCACTCTGGGCCCCTTTGGAGACAAGGAGTTTGCCGCTCGTTTAATTCAGACGGGCCGGGAGAACTACGGGGAAGCCTATGCCCGCCTTTTCAAGGACGCCACACCCAAACAGCTGGATTATTACTATGCCTTCGTCAGTTCAGGCTGCATCGGCCTTTTGGAAAAGTGGCTCGAGGAGGGAATGGTCAGCAGTGCCGAAGAGATCGCCGCCACCGCCGAGGACATCATGGTGCACGGCATCGGTTTTCTGCAAAAGCAAGGGGGTTCTACTTGAATCAAAAAAAAGACAACCGCGCTTTTTGGAGCCGCTACGCAAACCTGTATGATTTTGAAATCGACCGGTTTAACCGCCCCGCCTACGCGGAAATGTATTCGCTCATTTCGAATGCTCTTTCGAAAGAGATGCGGGTGCTGGAAATTGCCACCGGCACCGGTTTGGTTGCGCTGCACATCGCCGCTTCCGTGCATTCGGTAGAGGCCATCGACTTCGCCCCCGGCATGATCAAAAAGGCGAAGAAAAAGACGGTTCCCCCCAATGTGCATTTTTCGGTTGGGGACGCAACCGCCCTTTCTTTCGCCGGCCAATCCTTCGACGCCGTAATCATCTCCAACGCCCTGCATATCATGCCGGACCCGGCGCTTGTACTGGAAAACATCCGAAGGGTATTAAAGCCCGCCGGCTTGCTGATTGCCCCCACCTTTTCCCATGGGCATCTGCGTGAATCCACAGGGAATGTCAATGCCGGCATCCTGAAACTCATCGGGTTTGAGACCTATTCGAAATGGACACCCGAGGAGTATGTCGCGTTTGTCGGCCGGCAGGGCTTTTCTGTTTCGAATTGGCGCCTGTTAAAGGCCGCTTTCCCCTTGGTATATTTAGAGGCTCGCCTACAGTAAACATGCGAGCGCCATTTCTACATTTCTAATCCTCATCAAAAGAAAACACCCCTAAAAGAGGTGTGAGACTGTAGACAAAAGGTGAGACACTTTTGACAAACATTAGGATAAAACGGCATGTATATGCCGTTTCGAGAGGGGGTCAAGGGGACGCGTCCCCTTGCGGGAGCATGAGGGCAGGGCCCTCATGACCTTTATCTACTTACTTACCCCCTAAAAAAGGTGCTTCAGCCCGAAGGGTGGCGCGGACGACAGCATCCCGGCTATTCGTCGCGGTCAATGACCGTTCTGACCATATCCAGTTTCTTTTGGTTGGACTTGTACCGCTCATAGAGATGGCCAACGAGTTCGTCAATCTCGTCAATCAGTAATTCCTGTTCTTCCGGGGCAGCGTGGATCAGTTTTTTCAACCTGCTGGAAATCATGCGCTTTACACCGAGAGAACTTTTTTCGCCCTGCCCGTAGACCTCAATGTAAATGTCGATGTAGCCGTACTGCGGGAAGTCCTCACGCCAAATCTTGGAAATCTGCTTGCCCTCTTTCGCCAGTGTCACCATTTGTTTTGCGTCGCGCTGGTCCATGGTTGTCCCTCCCGGATTGTGTTTACAGTGGGTTAGTGCACCGCAATGTAATCGCCGTGCGCAAAGCCGGTGGTACCACCATAGCAGACATAGTACCACGCGGGGTCGGTTTGTGAGACGCCAAGCACATAAACCCCTGCCATGTCCACATTATCAACAACCTCGCGCAATATCTCGGCATCGGTATTCGGTTCTGCCCGTATACGTAGACCCATTTCAACAGCGCCAGATTTCCAATCAGAGGGGACAAATCCGTAATAATCCACGTCTGCGGGGTATGGTTGATAGGTGTATGTGTGTTGGGAATCGAGCACTCCATTTCCACCAGATTGTTGAACAAGCGCACCATCCGACAGTTCAAACACAAATGTACGACTTGGTATATGCCCGTCCGTATCACTGTCAAATGCCTCACTAATTGTTGTAACAATATTCCCCTCAACAGTATATTCGCCCCATAAAGTATAGGGTTCTGTGGGTACCCACGGCGCAGCATAAAAGGTGAACTCATTCTCACCATGAAACGAAAGAAAACCGAATATATCCCCCGGATCGTCGTAACCCCACAGACCACTTTGCAGCAGGGCATTTGTCTCTTCTGTGGTGTCCACTTCGGGTTCGGGTTCGGGTTCAGATTCAACGGGAGCCGAGGAAACTTGCGGCGGCGCCATTTCTCGTGATTCGTACGATGCCGGTGCGGGCACGCTGCTTGACGCGCCCCCGCCGCAAGCACTTAGGAACAATGTGAAGATACAGACAAATGCCACGCAAAATTTTCTCATGGAAAATGCTCTCTTTTTCATGTCCTCTACCACCGCCCCGTCATGACAATCATATCCATTTGTGAATTGTGATAGTTGTTCATTGCCGTGGCCATACCCTCCATACGTCTGTCGAATTCGCCATGCAGTGCGCCAATGGAGTCATATAGCGCATTCATGCTTTGGATATTCTGCGCTCGGAAGGTAGACAACTCTTGTTTCATCTGCCCCAGCGCCGCCATTGATTCTTGATGATGCATCTCGTGCTGCAATTTTGCAAGCGCCTCTTTCCACGTATCCGCGCCGCCGTTGTCAAATTCCTTGAAAATAAACCACAGATAATCGGGGTCCCGATAGTCGCTGGGGAACCACCCCTGCCAATAGGCAACCTCTTCGCGCAAGAATGCAAGTTCGTCATTTGTGCCATTGTATACTTCATTACGTGCTTGTTCCGTATGCGATGTGATCTCGACATACTGTTCGTTGTACTTATATGCGCTTTTCAGTGAATCTATGGTTATGTCGTTTTGCCGGCAAAACTTTTTGTCCTTGTTGCGGGCCGCTTTGAGCTGCATTTTTTCAGAGAATTCCATCAACTTCCCATAGGGACCGCCGAATATTTTAACAATCAACGATAGTGGGATACATATGAGTAAGGCAATCATCAACCCCCCGGTAAACGCGTTAAGTAAAATGTCAAAGACACCCATTGCCGAGTAAGGGGAACGCGATTCAATGTAAAGCACGACTAAAAACACCAGAAATAGGATGGGAAAGACGATCCTGAAACGGATTTTTTTGAGTATCGTGACAATGTTGGTGGAACTGCCTTTTTGCATGTATTTATTATAGTTCCCATTGCAAATGCTATCTGAATATGTGTCAAACCCATTTTGAAGCTGCTCCAACAGTTCATTTTCAGACTGATTTATCGAATCAATGGCGCCCTCAACCACTTCCTCCAGTTCCGCCATCTTAAAGTAATTGCGCAGATAACCGTTTATCGCCACCATGATGTCGTCTGCAGGCATTGCCATCATAACCCGGATGTCCGGGGTTCCGCGCTCTTTTAAGGCACGGTTATCTTCTTGTGTCGTTTGCATACTTTGATTTTCATCCATGATTCTATCCCTTCACTATCATCTCATTGTATCGGAGGGATTTTTCCCTCACGCACTGCCTTTTCGATAAGTACGTCGTCTTTCGCGATTTGCATTATTTCGAGAGTGCTTCGTCCCTCTCGGCCTTGTCGCTCATATTCAATAGCGTACATGGGATTGGTTCTCATTTCGTGCAGATGCCTTTCACGGCGCTTAATGGCCGCCGCCAATTGCTTTTCCTGCGATTCTTTCCTGCGTTTTTCACGGTTGGCGTAATATTCCTTGCGGTGCTTAAAGCTATAAACCGCCATAAAGATGATGAAAGCGAATACCGCGAGACCTATCAGAAAACCCATTTGGACCCCTCCTTAATTTACGCAAAATTTATTAATACCCATCAAAAAGCATCGCTTTTTGATGAGAAAAACAACGGTATAAAACGCTATAGGGTTTTACTCCATCGGTTCAAAAATGTTGCCCTTCGCGTCATAAAGCTGCCAGCGCAACCGGGCGGACGTTTCGCTTTTTCCCTCTATCAAATGTATTATTTTTCTGGCGGTAAGTTTCCCAATCGCCTCCTGGGGATACGCAAGCGTGGTGATTTTGTGCGGGATACGCTGTGAAAATTCCGTCTTGTCAAACGCTACAAATTCAAAGCCATCCGGGATTTTCACGCCCTTACGGTCCAGCGTCTCATAAAGCATAAATGCTATTTCGTCGTTGAAACACGCAACGGCACTGCAATTCTCTACGCACGACACGGCAAAATCATCGATCAGTTTTGAAATGCTCATCGTGGTATACCACAGCAGGTTGCTGTCGCGGGGCGGGGAACCACGTTCACTCACATAGCGGGCAAACCCGCTGTAACGCTCGATGCTTGTTTGGTCGTCCGATTTGAAGATGCCCGCAAAGTTCGTGTGTCCTTTTGAAAGCAGGTATTGCCCCATCAGCGCGCCGCCTTGCATATTGTCCATTCCCACAAACACCGCTTTTTCCAGTTCCTTATAGCGCGTATTGATGAACACGAATGGAATGCCCTGTGCGTCCATTTCTCTATACAGGTCAATATTGGGGTTGGGATAGCTGGATTGCACCCCTTCCACGATGATGCCGTCCACATTTTTCCCCAGCAAATCCTCCACGACCTTGCGTTCGGCGTCCAAATAATTGTCGGTGGTGGCAATCACGGGGTAATACCCGCCATCTATCAGTGTGTTCTCCATGCTGAGAAGTGTTTTCGTAAAGTTGGGCAGGGCAATGTGGGTGGCAATGACGGCAACCAGTCCGCTGCCGGGGCGTCGCGCCTTCTTCAGTACAAAGTTCCCGCTGCCGTGCACTTGTTTCAGCACCTTTTCCTCACAGAGAATGCCAATTGCCTTGCGCACGGTTTGACGGCTGCACTGGTACTTTTCTGCAAGTTCGCGCTCCCCGGGCAGGGGTTTCCCAACCGGATATTCCTCTGCCTCAATCGATTCTCGGATGGTATCCGCCAACCGAATATACTTGTGTTTTTCCATAATTCCTCTTATTCGCCTGCGCAAAATACCAAAAATGTACCACTGCGTATTTCACTATATAATAACACGTCACATCGCAAACTGCCAATTGGGAGACCCTACAGATTCGCTTTTCGGAAGAAGCGTACCACTCATGTATTATAGACAATACCAGTTCGTAACCTCCGTTGGAACCAATGTTGCCACACGTATGCCTCTCTGCTCCACCTCAATATCATCTCATATTAATGGTATAGACGCTAATTGTTTAATATGGGGCGTCCAATCAGAGCGT
>JAJDHT010000047.1 GCA_030266325.1 Ruminococcaceae bacterium OttesenSCG-928-I18 | reverse complement strand
ACAAAAATCGACGGATTCACAGTTTCTTCATGCTTTTTACTTGACCTGCACATAGTTTTTATGTAGTATAATTGTTATGATTCATAACTAATAGATGATTTGCGGATGGGGGAGGATGCGCTTTGGACCCGTTTGATTTCCAGTGGAAGATGCTGGCCGGCATACGCCGGGTGAAGGAACAGACCGAGAGGGTGATTCACCCCTTTTGCGAAAAGAGCGGGCTGACGCCCATACAGCTGAGGATTTTGATCACACTGTATTTTGAGGGGCCGCAGACGGTGCGGGCGCTCTCGCAGAATACCTGTATGGCGGTGGCCAACAACTCGGTGCAGTGTAAGCGGCTGGGGGCCCTGGGGCTGGTGGAGCGCAGGCGGGACAAGAGCGACGAGCGCCAAGTGCGCGTGAGCCTGACGGCCCAGGGTAATGCCATGGTGGAGGAACTGCGGTTTAGCAGCGAAGCCAGCCTGCGCACGCTGGCCGACAACATCTCTGAGGACGATGCAGAGAGGATTTTGAACGGCCTGGAAAAGGTGGCCGTCATTTTTGAAGAGGAGAATGCCTCATGAACAACGAGCAAAAACCAAGGCAACCACAGAACCAGACAAAGATGTTCCTGATTTACTGTGGCATTGCGCTGCTGGGTATGCTGCTGCTGCAATCGGTGATTTTGCCGAGGATGCAGCAGCAACAGACCAAGGAAGTGAGCTACAGCGAGTTTTTGAATTACGTGGAAAACGGCGAAGTGAGTAAGGTGGAAATCGACAACGAGACGAGCCGCATTAACTTCGAGGTGCCGGGCAAGGAGGGGGCTTCCACCGAGACCGGCTATTACACAGGCATGATTGACGACCCGGGACTGGTGGAACGGCTGGAAAAAAGCGAGGGGCCGGATGGGAAACCGATCGAGTTTGCCCAGGTGGTGCCCACCCAGCAGGGCTTTTTGGGAAGCCTCTTACAGATGGTTCTGCCCTTTGCTTTGCTGTTTGGCTTTTCCTTCCTGCTGTTCCGGATGCTGTCCAAACGCATGGGCGGCGACACCATGAGCTTTGGAAAGAGCAACGCAAAAGTGTATGTGCAGGCCCAGACGGGCATCACCTTTGAGGACGTGGCCGGCCAGGACGAGGCGAAAGATGCCCTGACCGAAATTGTGGATTTCCTGCACAACCCGGACAAGTATAAATCTGTGGGCGCGAAGATGCCCAAGGGCGCGCTGCTGGTGGGCCCCCCGGGCACGGGCAAAACCCTGCTGGCCAAAGCGGTGGCCGGCGAGGCCGGGGTGCCCTTTTTCTCGATTGCGGGCAGCGAGTTTGTGGAGATGTTTGTGGGCCGCGGCGCCGCCCGTGTGCGCGACCTGTTTAAACAGGCCAAGGAGAAAGCCCCCTGTATTGTGTTTATAGACGAGCTGGACACGATTGGCAAAAAGCGCGACGGCGCGGGGCTGAACGGAAACGATGAACGCGAACAGACGCTGAACCAACTGCTGAGCGAGATGGACGGGTTTGACGGCTCTTCCGGGGTTGTGATTTTGGCGGCGACCAACCGGCCCGAAAGCCTGGACGCCGCCCTCTTGCGCCCCGGCAGGTTTGACCGCCGCATTCCCGTGGAGCTGCCCGATTTGGCGGGACGCGAGGCGATCTTGCGCGTGCACGCCAAGAAGGTGATGATGGACGACGACATCGACTGGAATGTGATTGCGCGCGCGACCTCGGGCGCCTCGGGCGCGGACCTGGCGAACATTGTGAACGAGAGCGCCCTGCTGGCCGTGAAGCACAACCGGCGCATCGTGATGCAGAGCGACTTGATGGAGAGCGTGGAGACCGTGATTGCGGGACAGCAGCGCAAAAACAAGGTGATTAACCCCAAAGAGAAGAGAATTATTGCCTACCACGAGATTGGCCATGCGCTGGTGGCGGCCAAGCAGACCCACAGCGCCCCGGTGACCAAGATCACGATCATTCCCCGGACCTCGGGGGCCCTGGGGTATACGATGCAGGTGGAAGAGGAAGAGCAAAACCTGCTGAGCAAGGAGGAGGCCTTCAACCGCATTGCCACCCTGACGGGGGGAAGAAGCGCGGAGGAGCTGGTGTTCCAGACCTATACGACGGGCGCCTCGAACGACATAGAGAAGGCGACCAAACTGGCGCGCAGCATGGTGACGCGGTATGGCATGAGCGAAGAGTTTGACATGATGGCGCTGGAGACCGTGACAAACCAGTACCTGGGCGGAGACGGGCAGCTGGCCTGTGGGCCCGAGACGGCCGCGGCGATTGACAAAGAGGTGCTGAGCCTGATTCGGGGCGCGCACGAAAAGGCGACGGGTATCCTGAAAGAAAACATGGAAAAACTGCACGAACTCTCGGCGTATCTGCTGGAAAAAGAGACGATTACGGGCGAAGAGTTTATGCAGATATTGGACCCCGAAAAAAAGGAGGAACCGACGCAGGAGGCGGGGCAGCCGGCCCTGCCGGACAGGACCCCGCCGCCGGACGCGAAGAAACCCGGCACGCCTACGGTGGAAGCGCCCGCGAGCGCATAACGGGAGCGATAGAAAAAAAGAGAGATGGGTTTTTTACAGCAAACGGCGCGGCAGATTGCCGCGCCGTTTGCCGTTCGGATGGGTGCCTGGGAGATGAGGGGGGGGGAGAGTTGAAGGGAAGGCCCTCGTTCCTAGAACCCCTCGGCCGTGTTTCCGGGGGAGGGATCCATCGGGGGCAGCTCGTGGATTTCGGCGGTTTGGGTGGGCTCGTCTTCCTGGATGTTTTTGAGCTTGAACTGGGCGATGAGGCGGCGCAGGATTTGGGCCTGGCTGCTCATTTGCTGGCTGGAGGCCGCGCTCTCTTCGCTGGTGGCGCTGTTTGTCTGTACCACCTGCGCCACCTGCTCGATGGCCTCGTTGACCTGGGCGGTGGCCTCGGTGGTGCTCTCGGCCTGGGTGGCGACAAGGTTCATGGCCTCGCTGGCATCGCGGATGTTTTCCACGATCTCCTGGAGGGCCTCGGCCGTCTCGTTGGAGATGCGCATGCCAAGTTCCGTCTTTTCGATGTTGGCCGAGATGAGATCGGCCGTTTTCTTTGCGGCGTCGGCGCTCTTGCCGGCCAGCTGGCGCACTTCGTCAGCCACGACGGCGAAGCCCTTGCCGTGCTCGCCTGCGCGGGCCGCCTCGACGGCGGCGTTGAGGGCGAGGATGTTGGTTTGGAAGGCGATGTCGTCGATGACCTTGATGACCTGGCCGATGGATTCGCTGGCTTCGCCGATCTCGCTGACGGCGGAGGTCATATCCTGCATTTTCTGGTTGCCCGCAATGGCTTTATCGCGGATGAGGTCGGCCGAATGAGCCACCTCCCGGGCGGTCTTGAGGCTCTCGCCACCTTGCTCGCTGATGCTGACCATGGTGGCGCTGATCTGCTGTACGGTGGAGGCTTGCTCTGTGGCGCCCTGTGCGAGCGCCTGGGCGCTTTGGGCGATCTCGGAGGAGCCCACGGCCACCTGGCCCGAAACGTGGTGGATCTCCTCAAACATCTCATTGAGGTTGTTCGACATGAGCTGAAGGCTTTGCCCCATGCTGTCACGCTCGCTGAGCAGGTCGATTTCGACGCGCAGGTCTCCGTTTGCGATCATGTGGAGTTTTTCGTTGATCTCTATCAGGCGGAGGATCATGGTGCGGAAGGCCTTCATCGAGCTGCCGACCTCGTCTTTTTGCTCGCAGTATTGGTCGATGCCGGCCCGCATCTCCTCTGTGAAATCCATCTCGCCCGTCTCGCCCACCAGCTGCAGGAACTCCTCCATGCGCTTTAAGGGTTTTGTGACGCTGCGCCCGAGGAAGAGGCCGATGAAGATGGCGATGACAACACCGATGGCCATGGCCGCGAACATGGCGATGACCGTGAAGGTGGCCTGCTGGTTGAGGGCGTTGAGGGTGGAGAGGACTTCGGCCGCGATGGTGTCGTTCATCTGGGTGGTCTGTGCGGTAGCCTGCTCCATGGTGGCTTTGGCCGCGTCGATCACCACGTCTGAGGCGTGGATCGTGTCGACATAGGTCTGCAGGGAGGCCGAATAGGCCGTGAGATCCTGTTGGATCTGGGTGAGGGCCGCACGCGCCTCATCGGTGGTGACGGCGTTGTAAATCACTTCGGAGTCGGCATGGATTTGGTCGATCTGCGCAAAAAGCGACTCCACGACGCTGGTGTCGAAGGTGAGGATGAGGTTGGCGCTGTCCAGCCGCATGGCGTCGATGGACTCCGACAGCAGGGAGGAGGGCAGGATGACGTTGGTGATGCGCCGTGTGGCGGCCTCCATGTCCCCGTCATCACTGAGCTGAACGGTGAGCGCGCTGACCGAGGCGACGAGCTCGGTGCTGGTTTCGGCCAGGGTGCGGGAACTGGTGATGAGCTCCTCGCGCACGGTGGCCATCTCCTGGTTCATCCCGTGCACCTGGGTGACGCTTTGCTGCCATTGGTTCAGCAGGCTTTCCGCCTGAGCGATCTCACTCTCCTGGTAACCGCTGAGCTGGGCGGAATAGCCCTTCATCTGATCCAGGATGGCCGCCCCATCCTCAAGATCGGCCATACAGAGTTCGTAGGCTTCCTGGGAGTCGAGGGCGTCGAAGACAATGGCAGCCTGGGCTGCCGCCTCCTGGTTGTTTTTGATCAAATTGTTCGCATCGCCTCGCATACTGACCAGGGTGCCGACGCGGTCGAGGTCATTTGCCAGCTTCAGCGAGAGGAAGTTGCTGACCAGCATGACCGCCGCCAAGAGGGCAATTACCGCGCCGAAACCGACCGCAATGCGCTTTCCTACTTTCATGTTTTTGAGCATGACGATCATCCTTTCTATAAAGTGGGGGATGGGGATAGGTGTGGAGAGAAACCCGCATACAGTGGGGATTCTCCCGCCGTTTGGTGCGCAACCGAGCCGCCGACAGGAGGTGCTTTTGCCCGAAAGGGGAGAGTGAAAAAGAGCCCCTTTTGTGGTTGCGCAGGAGGAAGGTGTAAAAGATCATCTCCCACCTTGATTATACTCCTTAATTCCCATGGTTAATATAGGAATTGAGAAAAAAATCATTCTTCCCAGTTATTTTGTAGGAATTGATAAAAAGTGCTGATTTGCGCTGGCCAAATTTTACAAAGACGGATTTCTATTTCGGGTGAACACAAGACAAAAAAGGGGCGTTTTGCACGGCCATTTTGCGAAAACACCCGCCAGACCCGCGAATGGCTGCGGAACGGCAGGTGTTGCTTTTGTATCGCGGGGGCCCCTTCGGGGTTTGGTGGTCTTTGCCTTTTATCAAAAGTTTTTTGGAGGTTTGGAACCTTTCTTTCCAAGAAAGGTTCCAAGGTCTTGCCCTTACAGCTTTTTAAGAAAAGCCGTCAGCCGCTGGGCGGCCTCCTCGGTGCGGGCGGCGTCGCCGAAGCCCGTGAGGCGGAAGTAACCCTCGCCGTTTTTGCCGAAGCCCGAGCCCGGGGTGCCCACGACGCCGGCCTCGGCGAGCAGCTTGTCGAAGAAGTCCCAGGAGGTGAGATTTCCGGGGCAGGCGAGCCAGAGGTAGGGGCTGTTGACCCCGCCGCTGTACCAGACGCCGGCCTTGTCGAGGGCTTTGGCGATGACGGCGGCATTTTTTTTGTAGTAGTCTACATTTTCGAAGCTGGCCTTGAGGCCCTCGGGGGTGAAAACGGCCTCGGCGGCCCTTTGCACGACGTAGGGGACCTCGTTGAACTTGGCCTGCTGGCGGCGGCTCCACATGCCGCGCAGGTCTTCGCCGGCGGGGCGCAGGCCCTTGGGCACCACGGTGTAGCCGCAGCGAAGGCCGGTGAACCCCGCGGTTTTGGAGAGGGAACAGATCTCGACGACGCACTCCTTGGCGCCCTCGACCTCGTAGACCGAGTGGGGCACGTCCTTGTCGGAGACGAAGCACTCGTAGGCGGCGTCGAAGAGGATGACGGCGCCGCTGGAGTAAGCGTAGCGGATCCAGGCGGCGAGCTGTTTTTTGGTGTAGGCCGCGCCCGTGGGGTTGTTGGGGCTGCACAGGTAGATGATGTCGGCCTTTTGGCCCTCGGGCGGCGCGGGGAGAAAGCCGTTTTCCCGGGTGCCGGAGACGTACTCGATGCGGCGGCCGTCCATGACGTTGGCGTCCACGTAGGCCGGGTAGACGGGGTCGGGGATGAGGGCGGTGTTGTCGGCCGTGAAGAGCTCGAGGATGTTGCCGCAGTCGCTCTTGGCGCCGTCGGAGACGAAGATTTCGTCGGGAGAGAGGGTGACGCCGTGTTTTGTCTTGTAATAGTTTGCGATGGCCTCGCGCAGGAAGGGGTAGCCGTGCTCCGGCCCGTAGCCCATGAAGGTGGCGGCGTCCGCCATCTCGGCGCCGGCGGCGCAGAGGGCGTCGGCCACGGGTTTTGCCAGGGGGCGGGTGACGTCGCCGATGCCGAGGCGGATGATGTCGGCGTTTGGGTGTTCCTCTTTATAGGCCGCCACGCGGCGGGCGATGTCTGTGAAAAGGTAGCTCTGGGAGAGGTTTGCGAAATTCGGGTTGAGTTGCATAAAGGGCCTCCTTTGGGGTTAGCGGAAGTAGAGGTCGGTGGTGGGGAAGACGGGCTCGCAGGTGAGGCGGACGCCGAGCTTGCGGAAGGCGTCGTTGTCGTCCTGGGTGATGATGTCGGAGGAGTGGGCCTCGCAGTCGCGCAGTTTGGGCAGCTGCTCGAGGGCGAGCTCGGCCGTGGGGTTGGTGGCGGCCGAGATGGACAGCGCCTGCAGCACTTCCTCGAGCTTGAGCACGGGGTAACGGCTGCCTAAAATCTCTTTTTTGAGCCGCACGATGGGCTCGAGCACGATGGGCGAGATGAGCAGGATTTCATCTGAAATGCCCGCGAGGACTTTGATGGAATTGAGCACGACGCTGGCCGTGTCGTTCATGAGCTCGCTGCTTTTGCCCGTGACGATCTGGCCGTTTGGCAGCTCGATGGCCATGGCGCTGCGGCCCGAAGACTGGGCCTTTTCTTCGGCGGGGCCGACGACCCGGCGGTCGCCCGCGTGCAGATCGAGGCTACTCATCAAAAACTCGATGCGCTTGACGCTCTCGAGATCGCCCATGCCTTTTGCGTAGTCGACCCGGGCAGTGAACCAGCGGCGGATGATCTCCTGGCGGGCCGCCTCCTGGACGACCTCGTCGTTTGTGATGCAGCGGCCGATCATGTTGACGCCCATGTCGGTGGGGGATTTATAGATGTCCTCGCCCGTGATGCGGCGCAAGATGGCGCGCACGACCGGGAAGACCTCGACGTCGCGGTTGTAGTTGACGGCCGTTTTGCCGTAGGCCTCGAGGTGGAAGGGGTCGATCATGTTGACGTCTTTGAGGTCGGCCGTGGCGGCCTCGTATGCCACGTTGACCGGGTGCTGCAGAGGCAGGTCCCACACGGGGAAGGACTCGTATTTGGCATAACCCGCCTTGATGCCGTTTTTTTGCTCGTGGTAGAGCTGGGACAGGCAGGTGGCCAGCTTGCCGCTGCCGGGGCCCGGCGCCGTGACCACGACGAGGGGGCGGCTTGTCTCGATGAAGGGGTTGGCGCCGTAGCCGCGCTCGGAGACGATGGTGTCGACGTCGGAGGGGTAGCCCTCGGTGAGGGTGTGGATGTAGACGCGCTCGCCGCGCATCTCGAGCTTTTGGCGGAAGGTTTGGGCCGAGGGCTGGCCCGAGTATTGGGTGATGAGCACCGAGCCGATGTATAGCCCGATCTTGCGCAGGTTGTCGATGAGGCGCATGACGTCCATGTCGTAGGTGATGCCGATGTCGGCGCGGACCTTGTTTTGCTCGATGGCGCCGGCGCTGATGCACAGGACGATCTCGGCCTGGTCGCGCAGCTCGCCCAGCAGCTTCACCTTGCCGTTTACGTCGAAACCGGGAAGCACACGGGCCGCGTGGTAGTCGTCGAAAAGTTTGCCGCCGAACTCGAGGTAGAGCTTGTCGAACCGGTCGACACGTTCGCGGATGCGTTTGCTCTGCTCTGTGATGTAGGTCTCGTTGTTGAACCCGATTTTGCCGGACATGGACGCGCCCCCTTCCACAGTGAAAAAACAGTCAGATTTCTTTTACACACCTTATTATCCTACCATAGAAGGGACGGTTGGGCAACGGGTAGGGGCGCCTGTAACTTGGAAAAAAGGGCAGGGTCGTGGAACCTTTGTTGGAGACAAAGGTTCCACACCTCCAAAAAACTTTTAAGAAAGGGCGAAAAGCAAAAAACGGGCAGAAGCGCCTTGACAGTATATGCGAGATTTTATACAATATAAATTGTTATATACACAAACACAAAGAAGGTGCGGTGAAATGAAAAAGAGGTTGGCGACGGTGGGCTGTGTGCTGGTGATGCTGTTGGCCCTGGCAGGGTGCGGGGGCGGCGTGAACAAGCTGACGGTAGAAAAAATCATCATGGACATCGGAGATTTCCCGATTGTGAATTTTGTAGACGAAAGTGGGGACCCGGTACCGATGTCCAACAACCCGGACGAGTGGTTCACGAACGCACAGATGATCTCCTGGGTGATGTCTGAGGGCAGTGCGATGACAGGGGACGAGACCGGCCGGCTGGTGCTGACGGACGACAGCCAGCTGATGTGTACTTTCCGGGTTGACGAGGAGAGCCTGACACTGATTTTACAGAATGGCACGGTGCTTGAGGTGGAAAAAGACGGGGACGGCTGGCGGTTGGTGCCCGACGGCAACTGGCAGGCCGGTTAGGCCGACGGCGCAGAAATATAAAGTAATGTTTTGCAGTTTGGTTTGATTAAAAGCCAAAGCATAAAGCTAGGAGTATGTCGGTAATCCATTTATTTCTGTACTTTTGGAACAACCCAAAAGTACCAAAAGGTTGCCGGGGGTATTGCGAGACCCCCGGACCCCCTGTCGCCATAGGTCGCCTCGCCCAAAAGCGCGAAACAGTACTTTGCGTCATTCGCGCTTTCTAAACGGCTCGGGGATTTGAAGTAAGGGCAAGGCCAAAAACAGGGAAAGAACAAAGGGCAAGAGGCAAGGCAGAGACAGGGCGAAGGGCAGTAAGGTCTTTTCATAAAAAGTGCCGCAAGCGTATGCTTGCGGCTTTGCCTTTTCGCCCTTTTCTAAAAGTTTTTGGTGGTGTGGCCCCTTTTTTCAAAAAGGGGCCACGGTCTTGCCCTTTAGGTCATCTCGATATAAGCGTCGCGGCCGGGGCCGACGGAAACCATGGTGACGGGGGTCTCGAGGACGCGCTCGATGTTTTCTATATAGTCGCGCGCGGCCCTGGGCAGGTCCTCTTTCTTTCGGATACCCGAAATGTCGGTGCCCCAGCCCTTGACGGACTTGAAGACGGGGCGGGCCCTGTCGAGCTGTGCGCCGTAGGGGAAATCCATGGTGGGGTTGCCGTCTATGGTGTAGGCCGTGCAGATGGGGATTTCGTCGAGGTAGCTCAGGACGTCGAGCATGGTGAGCACGACCTCGGTGGCGCCCTGCATGCGGCATCCGTAGCGGCTGGCCACGACGTCGAAACCGCCGACGCGGCGGGGGCGGCCCGTGGCGGCGCCGAACTCGTTGCCCTCGGTGCGCAGCTTTTCGGCGTCTTCGCCCTGCCACTCGGCCACGAAGGGGCCCTCGCCCACGCAGGTGGAGTAGGCTTTGGTGACGCCGATGCTTTTATCGAGCCGGCGGCCCGGCACGCCTGCGCCGATGGGGGCGTAGGCCGCGATGGTGTTGGAGGAAGAGGTGAAGGGGATGATGCCGAAATCGACGTCGCGCAGGGCGCCGAGCTGGGCCTCGAACAGGATGTCCTTGCCCTTTTCGGCGGCGGAGTCGAGGTAGAGGCCGGTGTCGCAAATATAGGGGGCGAACTCGGCCGCGTAGCATTGCAGCCAGCCGTAGAGCTCTTCGAAGTCTTCGGGTTCGCCGCCATAGACCTTCTCGAGCAGGAGGTTTTTTTGTGTGATGGTGTCTTTGAGCCGGTCTTTGAGGTCGGGCAGGTGGAGAAGGTCGCCCATGCGCAGGGTCTTTTTGAGGTATTTGTCGCTGTAGCAGGGGGCGATGCCGCGCCGGGTGGAACCGTAGGCGTTCTTGCCCAGGCGGTCCTCCTCGAGGTTGTCGAGCTTGCGGTGGTAGGGCAGGCAGATGGAGGCGCGCTCGCTGATTTTGAGGTTGTCCGGCGAGAGGGCGACCTCGCGGCTGCGCAGTTTGGCTATCTCGGTGGAGAGGTGGTCGAGGTCGATGACCATACCCGTGCCCATGACGTTGACGACTTCCTCACGCAGGATGCCGCTGGGAAGCAGGTTTAAAATGAACTTGCCGCGCTCGTTGACGACGGTGTGGCCCGCGTTGTTGCCGCCCTGGTAGCGCACCACGACGTCGTAGTGTTCGCTGATGAGGTCGACCATGCGGCCCTTGCCTTCGTCGCCCCAGTTGATGCCACTGATCGCTGTAAGCATGTGTTGCCCTCCCTGTTTGCGCGGCCGCCGGCCCTGCTTTGGAAGGGGGCCTGGCCGCTGGCCGGATGCGTATTACTCCGAGTGACATTGTAGCACATCACCCCGGACGGGACAAGTATACGGGGGAGGGGGGGAGGACACAAAAACTTTTGTATTTTTCATTCAAAACGCCCTTAGGACACTCCCGGGGGAGGGTACATGGTATTTCTCCGACGCGAAAAGAGGGGTTGACAAAAGGAAAACAAGAATGTATTATTGTATTAAGCAAATAGTACAGATTGCGGCGAGGATCCTTTTCCGTGCGCAGGGAAGAGGATTACGAAAGGACGTGTGGCATGGTGGAATGGCAGATTGACAATGACCGGCCGGTATACACCCAGCTGGTGGAGCAGATGGAGCGGGCCGTGGCCTCGGGTGTGTTCGGGCCGGGGCAGAGGCTGCCGGGTGTGCGGGAGATGGCCGCCGAGGCGGGGGTGAACCCCAACACGATGCAGAGGGCGCTGCAGGCGCTGGAGCAGACGGGGCTTGTGCACGCCAAGCGTACCAGCGGGCGCTTTGTCACCGAGGACAGGGAGCTGATTTTGACCCTGCGCAAGCGACAGGCGGAGAGCCTGACCGGACGCTGGGTGCGGGACATGCGGGCGCTGGGCTGTGACGGAGAGGAAATAGACAGGTATTATAGACAGGTACGGGAGGCAGAAGATGGAAACGATCTTAAAGTGTAGCGGACTGACCAAAAGATATAGCGGAAGTTTGCCGGTGCTTCGGGAGCTGAATCTCTCGTTGCAGGGGGGCAAGATAGCCGGTCTTTTGGGGCCGAACGGAAGCGGGAAAACGACGCTGATCAAGCTGGCGGCGGGCCTGCTGACGCCGGACGGCGGAGCGATAGAGATAGACGGGCAGGCGCCGGGCATAGAGACGAAAGCAAAGGTGAGCTACCTGCCCGAAAGGGATACGCTGCCCGGCTGGATGCGGGCGGGAGAGAACGTGGCCTATTATGCGGATTTTTTTGAGGATTTTGACCGGGCGAAAGCCGGCGAAATGCTGCGGGAGCTGGGCATAGACCCGGCGATGCGCCTGCGGACGATGAGCAAAGGGACCAGGGAGAAAGTGCAGCTGATATTGGCCATGAGCCGCAAGGCGAGGCTGTACCTGCTGGACGAGCCCATCGGCGGGGTGGACCCCGCGGCGCGGGACTATATTTTGACGACCATCATCCAAAACTACAGCGAAGAGGCCGCGGTGGTGATTTCCACCCATTTGATTGCCGACGTGGAAAAGGTACTGGACGAGGCGATATTCCTGAGCGGGGGCCAGGTGGCCCTGCAGATGGGCGTGGATGAGCTGCGGGAGGAACGCGGCATGGGTGTGGATGCAGTTTTCCGGGAGGTGTTCAGATGTTAGGAAAGGTGTTCAAATATGAGACAAAAGCGGCCGGGCGCTACCTGGTGCCGGCGTTTGGGTTGTGCCTGGGGCTGGGGCTGATTATGCTGGTGGTGCAGCTGGTGGCCCCGGTGATCGGCGGGCACTATGGAATGGCTTTCACGACGATTTTACAGGCGGTGACGAGCAGCCTGGCCTCGCTACTGGTGGTGGCGCTGGTGCTGGGTACGATCGGCGTGCTGCTGGTGCGGTTTTACCAGGCGTTCAACGGCACGGAAGGGTACCTGACCTTTACGCTGCCCGTGCGCACCGGCACCCACCTGTGGGGGCGGATTTTATCGGGCGCGATGTTCTGTGTGGTGTGTTCCCTGATTGCGCTGGTTTCGATGCTTTTGATGCTGCCGAGCGAGGCGCGTAAAGAGCTGTTTGGCCAAAACGCCGTGCTGATGGATATGGGATTCGGCACGACGCCCATCACGATGGGGGACATCCCCGGCGGGCTGAAACTGCTGGTGGGGCTCGGGCTGCTGCTGGTGTTGGTATTCGGCCTGCTCTCGAGCCTGCTGCAGGCCTATGCCGCGGTGGCCATCGGCGGGCAGTTCGGGCAGCACCGCATCCTGTTGAGCGTGGTGTTCTACTTCTTGCTGAATACCGTAGAGAGCATATTGACCCTCGTGATCAGCGCGATTCCCGTGGGGATCTATATGGGTGCGCAAGGGGGCATTGAGGCCCTGGTGAGCGGGTTTGCCGCGTTGCCTCCGGCCGAGCAGATACAACAGATGCTCATGGTGTGGGGCGGGGCGCTGGCGATGATGTGCCTGATTTCCCTGGTGTTCGCCGTGGTGCACTTCCTGCTCTGCCGCTGGCTGTACGGCAAGAGGCTGAATTTGGTGTAATGCGATGCACCGGGCATGTCCCGGGTTTGCAGCGGAGAAAACAGGAACCCCTTTTTAGAGGTTCCTGTTTTTTGCGTGCCATTTTATAAAAACCCTTTCTCTTGTCCTCGCAGGGAGAGGGGGGCCGTCCGCTGTCTTTTATGTGTCTTCGCCGGGATGGATGTAGCGCCGGGCGATCTCTTCGCCGTGGCCGCCGAGGTAGCCCTCGGGCAGCACGGCCACCACCTCGACCATCTCGTCGCGCATGAGCATGCCGGCGTCCGCCTGCACCGTGAAGCCGCAGCCGTTGTCGCTCATCCACTGGTGGGACGGCTTGCGCGGCAGGCCTTTCTGGGCCAGCATGGACATGATGACCCCGCCGTGGGTGATGCATGCGGCCTGGGGGATGCCCTGCCGGGCGAGGTGCTGCATCATGGCCATGAGGGCACCGGCCGTGCGTTTGGCGAAGTTTTCGCCACTCTCGCCGCCTTTGGGTACGTAGCCGCTTTTGGGGTCCAGCCAGGCGGCAAAATCCCGGTTGTCCCGCAGCTCGGTCATCGTCTTGCCCTCGAACTCTCCAAAGCGGTTTTCCCGCAGCTGCTCGATGATGACTTTTTCCTTGACCTCGGGGTAGAGCAGCTCGGCGGTCTGGAGGGCCCGTTTCATCGGGGAGGAGAAGACGAGGGGCACGTTTGGGTAGGGAAAGCGGGCGGCCAAGGCGCGCAGGTCCTCTTCGCCCTGCCGGCACAGGGGGATGTCGAGGCCCCCGCCCACGAAGGTGCCCTCCCGGTTTCCCTGGGTGAGTCCGTGGCGGATGAGGTGCAGCTTATACGTTTTCATTTTTTTCCTCTCTGCTCTCACTTTTTTTGTTCAGCCCCAAAAACCACAACATTTAGCGCCCGAGGTAAAGACAGGGCGGTACATCTTGGGGGCAACCAAAAATGGAAAAGGATATTTGGCACGTTTTAAGGGCGTTTTTTTGATTCTTGTGTATTTACAAAGTGTTTTGGACTTGCTATAATTTACACTATGTAATCCCCCTGTGGCAGGGGGGAATGCTGTCTTAGCAACACGGTGGGGCGCAAGGGGGTACTTGAACCAGCCGTGGGGCCGAGGCATTTCAGGGTGCGCCGTTTTTGCCTGACGGTGCACTGGGGGTAAAACCAAGGAGTAATCATGCCTTATGGCTTCTGAATTCAGCCGTATCATCACCTTGTTGCGCAAGGAAAAAGGCGTAACACAGAAAAAAGCCGCCGAAGAACTGGGCGTATCACAGGCACTTTTAAGCCACTATGAAAAGGGCATTCGCGAATGTGGGCTTGAATTTGTGGTGAAGGTGGCCAACTATTATGACGTGTCCTGCGACTACCTGCTGGGCCGCAGCGCCGACCGTAGCGGGCTGACGCTGAATGTGGACGATATACCCGCGCCCGACGCGGCCGCGGCCAAGGACGGGCATTTTACGGGGAGTATTTTGCCCACCCTGAACCGAAAGCTGGTGTCGAACAGCCTGAACATCCTGTTTGACAAGCTGAACGCCTGCCCCGACAAAGCGCTTGTGAGCGAGATTTCGGGGTATTTGATGATGAGCGTGTACCATATGTTCCGGCTGATTTACGGCTCTGTGCCGAAAAACGCGGCCAGCCTGTTCAGCATCCCCGAACCCGTGTGGCAGGGCTACTGCAACGGGGCCATGAACATCACCGAGGCGAACGTGTGTTCGGTGCTGCGGGGGGAAAACCCCTTTGGGGGCGCGGGCCTGAAAGACCTTTCGGCGTTTGCGATGACCACCGAGAGCCTGACGAGGGACTATCCCTTGTACGCCAGCAGCCTTTTGAACCTGATCAAAACAAGCGAAGAGAGGATCTCTCAGGCGGGCAGGCCCGCCAAAGAATAACCTGGTTCTGCCGCCCTTTTGGAGGGCGGGGAAACAGGGGAAGACAGCGGGAATTGGCAGCCGGCGCAGCCTATGCGCCAAGCTGCCAATGCTTCTTTTTTGGCGTTTTTGGGCGCCGGTCAGAGCTGGACAAAGCCCACCTTTTTGTAGACTTTTGAGAGCGTGCGGCGGGCGAGATGCTGCGCCTTTTCGGCGCCGGCGGCCAGCGTTTTTTCAAGCTGGGCTTTATCGGAGAGGATGCGGGTATACTCGGCCTGGATGGGGCGGAAACGCTCGATGACGCTCTCGGCGACGGCCACCTTGAAGTCGCCATACCCCCGGCCTTCGAACTCGCGCACGATCTCCCCGTCGGTTTTTCCGCTCATGATGCTGTAGATGGTCATGAGGTTTGAGACGCCGGGCTTTTCCTCGCTGCGGTAGACCGCGGCCTCGCTGTCCGTGACGGCCTTTTTGAACTTGCGCAGGATGACCTCGGGCGGGTCTGTCATGGAGACGAAGCTGTTTTGGTTTTCCTCGCTCTTGCTCATCTTGGCCGTGGGGTCCTGCAGGCTCATCACCTTGGCGCCCTCCTGGGCGATGAGGGGCTCGGGCACGACGAAGGTGTCTCCATAGGCGCCGTTGAAGCGAACGGCAATGTTGCGCGCGAGCTCGACGTGCTGCTTTTGGTCGACGCCGACGGGCACGAAATGGGTGCCGTAGAGCAGGATGTCCGAGGCCATGAGCACGGGGTAGTCGAACAGGCCGGCGTTGACGTTTTCGGCGTGTTTGGCGCTTTTGTCTTTGAACTGGGTCATGCGGGAGAGCTCGCCGTACATCGTGTTGCAGTTGAGCACCCAGGTGAGTTCGGCGTGCTGGGGCACACCGCTTTGCACGAAGATGACGCTCTTGTCGGCGTTGAGCCCCGAGGCCAGAAGAAGCGCCGCGGCCTCCAGCGTCTGGCGGCGCAGGGCCGCAGGGTCTTGCCGCACGGTGATGGCGTGCATGTTGACGACACTGTAGATGCAGTCGTATTCCTGCTGCAGCGGGCCCCAGTGCCGCACGGCGCCCACGTAGTTACCGAGGGTGAAGGTGCCCGAGGGCTGGATGCCGCTGAACACCCG
>JAJDHT010000046.1 GCA_030266325.1 Ruminococcaceae bacterium OttesenSCG-928-I18 | reverse complement strand
GTGTATCCTTCCACACCGCAAGATGCCTATGGGATGATGCTGGCATGCGTTGAAGACGATAACCCCGTTATGTTTGTGGAAAACAAGTTCCTGTATGACACGCTGAAAGGGGAAGTGGACGTGGACGCGCCGCCCATCCCGCTCGGTAAGGCAGATATCAAACGAGAGGGAAAAGATGTGACCATTGTGGCCACGGGCAAAATGGTGCACGAAAGTCTCCGTGCAGCGGAAGCCCTGGAAAAAGAGGGAATGGACATCGAGGTTTTAGACCTCCGCTCACTGTACCCATTGGACAAAGACACGATCTATGCCTCTGTCCAGAAAACCCATCGGGTCATCGTCACCAGCGAAGAGACGAAACGGGGCAGCTATGCCGGGGAGATTTCGGCATTGATCAGCGAAAATATTATGGATGAGCTGGATGCTCCCGTCAAAAGGGTGTGTGCCCTGGATACGCCCATCCCATTTGCAGGTGCCTTAGAATCCTACTTTTTACCGAATGCAGACGACATCATTAAGGCTGTGAAGGAATTGTAAGACCACCCCTTAGAACAGAGGTGTGCTTGCATATTGTGGCAAGAGCCATCTCAGGTAACAGCGTTGATATGGAAAACGAACCCCTTCTCTATGTAGGCGAAAAAGAATAGCAAATGCAAACCAAGGGAGTGTTCAGAATGGCAAAATTGATAACCATCCCCAAAATGGGGTTGACAATGACGGAGGGAACCGTAACGGAGTGGTTTAAGCAAGAGGGAGATTCCGTTGAAGCAGGTGAACCGTTATACAGTATTGAAACCAACAAGGCAAACACTGAAATTCAAAGTCCCATAGCGGGTATTGTGCGAAAGATTTTTGCACAAGAGGGAGAGACCTTACCCATTAAGGGGGCCGTTGCCATTGTGGCCGATGCAAACGAAGATATTGCAGAACTGATGTCCACTGCTGCGCAGGGGCCAAAAGATGAGGGGACACAGCCGAGCCCAGACGCCCCCGAAACAGATCAAAAGGATCTGAAAGAACCGGCAACTCCCGTGGTGAAAGCATCTAAAGGCAGGGTTGCCGCCTCACCTCTGGCAAAAAAGTTGGCGGCAAAACACGGTATCGACTTGGCAACCATTGCGCCCGCCGGCGAGACGGGGAGAATCACCGTTGCCGATGTTGAAAACCATTTGGCAAAACAAGCCGATAAACCAAGCGATCTTGTGCCTTCTGGAACTGCAGAAGTTGCCGATGCGGAAGAGGTTGTGCCGCTGAGCACCCTGCGCAAAAGAATTGCAGAACGACTTACCCAAAGTTGGCTGGCAGCTCCTACCTACACACACAACATGACGGTGGATGTTTCTGCACTGCAAGATTTCAAAGAGTCCATCAGTAAGGTGCACAAGGTTACCTATACAACCGTACTGATCAAGCTGGTTGCCTGTGCACTGATGGACTGCCCACTTTTGAATTGCAGTTTAGTTGGTGAAAACCTGATCTATAAAAAATATGTCAACATGGGAATTGCCACCTCCGTGGAAGGTGGATTGCTTGTGCCTGTCATTAAAAATGCGCACAGCAAAGGAATTCGCCAAATTTCAGAGGAGCTGGCAGAGCTTTCTGCCAAAGCGAGAGCCGGAAAACTGGAATTGGATGATATGTCCGGTGGCACCTTTACTATTTCCAACATGGGAAAAGACGGTATCGATAGCAAAACCTCTATTCTGAATCCAGGAGAAGTGGGGTTGTTAGGCGTAAATACAACTCGCGAAGAGTTGTACCTTGATGATGGCATTGTCAAAACGAGGCCGGTGATGACATTGTCTGCTACGGCAGACCACCGCGTGGTGGACGGTGCTGAATTAGACGTTTTTCTCATCAGACTGCGCGACTATATACAAAATCCAAGTCAGATTGCCTTATAGGAGGAGAAAAATGCGAGTAGTCGTGTTGGGTGGCGGCCCAGGTGGCTATGTCTGTGCCATTCGTCTTGCACAGTTGGGGGCGGAAGTCCTCTTGATTGAAAAAGGTGAATTGGGCGGCACCTGCTTGAATGTTGGGTGTATTCCCACCAAAGCGCTTTTGCATGCAGCAGAAATATATAACACGGTCAATAAGGAAGGTTTGGAATACGGGATTCAAACCGATTCTGTAACAATCGATTGGCATCAAACACAAAAAAAGAAAGCAAAAGTAGTAGCCCAACTGGTGGACGGTGTGGAAGGACTGATGCTTGCCAATAAAATTGCCGTCCTGCGGGGAACAGGCGTATTTCAAGACGGCAGGACAATGAAAATTGAGATGACAGACCATACAACACAAAGCATCTCTTTCGATTTCGCCGTCATAGCCAGTGGCTCCCGACCTAAAATTCCACCCATCCCCGGTGCCGATCTTCCGGGCATTCTCACCAGCACGGAAGCGTTATCGTTATCCGAAATACCGGAGAGTTTGTGCGTCATTGGCGGCGGGGTTATTGGCTGTGAATTGGCCCAGGTTTATGCGTCGTTTGGCACAGAGGTGACGATTTTGGAAGCGTTACCGGATATCCTGTTCGGCATGGATAAAGACATTGTAAAAGTGCTTAAAAGGCAGTTTGGAAAAACGGGCATTAAGTGCAATTTGAACGCAGCTGTAAAAAAAATAGAGCAAAGCGGGGCTGGGTTCAAGATAGAGTATGGCGGTGGCGTCGTCGAGGCAAGCCAAGTATTGATAGCCACCGGGAGGGCCGCCAATGTAGAGGGAATCGGCTTGGAGAAAGCCGGTGTGCAGGTTGAAAACGGCGTTGTCACAGCGGATCCGTCAACTACCTGCACAAATATTCCACATATATATGCCATTGGTGATTGTACAGGGGGGATCCAGTTGGCACATGTCGCCTCTGCGCAAGGGGTGCTTGCCGCCGAACAAATCATGGGGATGACAAATCGCACTTGTTTCCACGCGGTTCCCTCGGGGGTGTACACCACTCCCGAACTCGGTAGCGTCGGCCTGACGGAGCAAGAAGCCATTGACCATGGGTATGATGTGAAAGTTGGGAAATTTCCATTCGCCGCCAACGGGAAGGCCATTATTTCCGGCGAAAATACAGGTGTGGTAAAAATGGTTGTGGATGCAGAATCTGACGCTGTGCTTGGGCTTCATATTGCCGGGCCGCGGGCAACAGACCTGGTAGAGGAAGGTGCACTTGCCATCAGTATGGAAGCGACGACGGAAGAAATCATCAACACCATCCATGGTCACCCCACCCTTTGCGAAGCCATTCATGAAGCGGCACATGCGGTGCATAATCAGGCGTTTCATATTCCAAACTAAACACAATTTACCTGAACACCTTCGCAATATATTTTTGTGTCCATTTGCGCGGGTGCCGCGTTGTCGGGCCCAGGCCTTTATTCCCTGTAAATGCGGTCTAAAACCTCGCCCCTTGGGGCGGACTTGTTGGTCCGTGGCGCCGATATCCCGTAGCCCAGCTGCGGGGGGGCGCTTCATTATCCGATAGAATTTGCACATGGGTGCCTGTTTGTAGCGTAGTGTACCACCAAAAGGATTGTCAGAGCGTAGACATAAAGAGGCAAACATTTGCAATTTTATGAATTCGGGGGGGTGACCCCCGTTTTTTTATTCTATGTGTTGTGCCGGCACCTTTGACATTCCAGCCCTGTCCGCCATATCTGATTGTATTGTGGAAATAAAACCCCGTAAGAGTGTGTCGTAATCGATGCGTCAACGGTAGGGGCCCATTTGAGGGCGCAAAAAAACGGAATGACAATACAGCACTTCAAATGCCATATCGTCATCCCGACTAGTGGGGTTCCTTTTTGTATCTTTATCTGTCGATCTTGAAGGTGATGTCCTGGGTGCGGCTCTGCGGCACCCGGATATACCCGCACAGCGACGCGTCGAGCTCAGGGTCGCCGGTGTCCACAAGGAAGGGGTTCGGGTAAAGGTCGGCCAGTTTCTGCTTGCTGGCCAGGATATGGATGCCGCCCTTGCCCACCTCGCGGATGATCCGCGGGCTGAGCTGCTGGTTGCCGCGGCCGAACAGGTGCCCCTGCCCCCCAATCACCGTCGCGATGATTTCGGTTTTCGGGTACTTCTGCATTGTCTGCCAGATCTGCGCCTCGTTCACGTCGTTCGCAACCAGCTTTTTGTTCGCCACGAGGTCGACGCCCAACAGAGAGTTTTGCAGCCCGAGGTCCTTCATCACGTGAGAGGTGGAAGAGCCCGGACCGATGATATACAATACATCCTCTTCCATGCGGTCGACGAACATCATGCCCAGCAGTTTCAGCTGGTTGTCCTGCGAGTACCCGCTTCCGGTCTTGCGCTTCTGCATCAGGGCCCCGGCCTCGGGCACCTTGAGGTAACCGTACAGTTTTGCCTTGACGTCCTCGTTGCGGTAAGCCTCTTCGTCGAGGTCCATTACTTCGCCGTCCACAAGCAGTTTTTCCTCTTTATCGCAGAAGGCCTTTATCACTTCGCCCGCCCGCCTCGGGGTAATCGCATACACCGAAGAGTGCATCTTTACCCCGCAGGGCAGGCCGATCGTGGGCACCTTGTCGTCCACAGCCGTGCAGATATTGCGCGCGGTGCCGTCGCCTCCCGCGAAGACGATCAGGTCGACGCCTGCGTCCATCATGTCCTGCGCGGCGCGGATGGTGTCTTCGGCCGTCGTCTTTCCGCTTTGAATACTGCCCAGCACCGTCGTTTTGAAGCCGGCGGCCCGCGCCACGTCCTCGCCCATCTCGCTGGGGAAGGTGATGATCTCGATCTCGTCTCTGAACTCTGAAAGGGCCTCCAGCGCCAGCCCCACGCGCTCGGGCGCAAGGGACTTAAACCCCGCCGCCAGCGCCTTTTGCTGAATTTCGACCCCGTCGCTGCCTTTGAGCCCCGCCCTTCCGCCAATGCCGGCCACGGGATTGATGATCAGGCCAATTTTATACATAAGAGTGTTTCCTTTTGCCAAATTTCGCTGTGTGTCCAAATTCCGGATATAGAAAAGCTCCAACCGGCGGGCGAGTTGAGGATGGGGGCCCGCCGGTTGGCGTTCGGGCTGGTGGAGTAAGATCATGTAGCCGGAGTGTGTCGGTTATTTTTTGACCATCCGTTTTTCCATGTTCTTTTGGTACAGCCGCCAGGTGCACGCGTTGTCGGCCTCTTTTTCCACCATGGGCCACTGCGGCCGGTGGGTGACGGCGTTGAACGGAGGCTGCTTCTTATACAGTTCGGGCTCTTCGTACGCTTCGCGCGCAGCTTCACGCAGTACGGCCACATACTCGTCGATGTCCTCTTTGTTATAGCTGTCGGCGGGCTCCAGGGTCATCGGCTCGGGAATCAGGTAGGGCGGGTGGGCCGTCCAGTAGTCGGGGATACCGAAGTCCTGCACGCGGTAGTTCACCTCGTCCGTACCGATGCCCGTCTCCTCCATCAGCACATCCCAGCTGTAGCGGATCTGCTCGAGGCGGCGCTTGTCCTCGCCGTACTTGATCGAGATGCCCTTGGTCTTTTTCAGCAGGCTCTCCATGTAGTTGTTGTTCAGTACGGCGCCGATGGCGGCGGCCTTGAGGCCGGCGGGCCCCAGCTGCATGATCCACATGTAGGCCTTCATCACAACGGCGGTGTTCCCAAGGAAGGAGCGCACCATGCCGATGCTCTGCGGGCAGTCATAGTCCAGCGTATATTTGTCGCCGTCAAAGCCGACCTGCGGCACGGGCATGAAGGGTTTCAAAAACTCTTTGCAGCCCACGGCGCCCGAGGCGGGCCCGTAAGAGCCGTGCGGGGCCGAGAAGGACTTGTGTAGGTTGAAATGGCACATGTCGAAACCGGCCTCTTTGGCGCGGGTGATACCCAGCATGCCGTTGGCGTTGGCCTGGTCGTAGAAGCAAAGGCCGCCCACGTCACGAATCACCTTGACGTACTCTTTGATGCGCTGGTTGAACAGGCCCGTGTCCTCGGGGTTCGTGATGAACAGGCCCGCGGTGCGCTCGCTCACGGCCTCTTTCAGGGCCGCAAGGTCGGGGTAGCCTTCAGCGTCCGGCATCAGGGTGATCACCTTGAATCCGTTGGCGCTCGGCGTGGCCGAGTCCACCGGGTGCGAGAAAGAAGTCGTGATCACTTCGTCCTTTTCGGGGTGGCCGTTGGCCCGCTGGTAGGCGCGCATGATGCTGCCCGCGGTGTAGATGGCCTGGCTGCCGCCGCCGGGCTGGAAGCTGAAATAGTCAAGGCCGGAGATCGCTTTCAGGCACTCGCCCGCTTTGTGGTAGATCTCCAAAATTCCCTGCATGGTGTCGGGGTGCTGCATCGGGTGCACTTCGTTGATCATCGGGTTCGTGGCCATGTGCTCCTGTATCTTGGGGCTGTACTTCATCGTGCAGGTGCCCTCGCTGATGTTGAGCGTCAGGTCCACGGCGCAGGAGGCCTCCTGCGAAAGCCGCATATAGTGGCGGTTGACCTTCATCTGGTTGATTTCGGGCAGGTTCGGGGCTTTTTTGCGTTTCATCGCCCCCGCCGCCTTTTGGCCGGGCAGGGAGGCCAGGTCCGCCTCGGGCTGCGGCACCATAATTCCCCTCTCGCCGGGCACACTCTGCTCGAAGACGAGCTGCTCATCCCAGCGGGCCGCGTGGAATTTGCGCAATTTGGTTTCGCTGTTCATACCCATATCGATTCATTCCTTCCTTTTTTCTGTGATAAGGGGCCTAGGCCAGGACGGCTTCGAGGGCCGCGACGAGCATGTCGATCTCCGCCTGGGTGTTGCACTCGGTCACACACCACAAAGCGCTCTGCCCAAGTTCGGGGAAGTCGCAGCTCAGGTCGAGCCCGCCAATGATCTTTTTGTCCACCAGCGCGCGGTTGATCTCGGCTACGGTTTTGCCGGTGCCCGTGAAGTCCACGACGAACTCCTTGAAGAAGGGGCCTGCAAAAGGTACCTTGACGCCGGGCAGCTTGGCGAGCTCGGCGGCGGCATACTGGGCGCGGGCCATGATGGTGTTGCCCACCTCTTCCATGCCCTTCGGGCCCATGATCGTCAGATAGACGGCCGAGTGGATGGCCCAGAGGTTACAGGCGCTACCCGTGAACTCGTTGGCCTCTTCGCGGGCGCCGTAGCTGCCCTCTTCGAAGTTGTACCACACGAAAGAGTATTCCCCGTCTTCGATGGTGGGCGCGATGGAGACAGCGAGGTCTTTAAATTGGCTGAGGTACTTTTTGTCGTCGGGCAGGCCGAGGAACCCGGCCTGGTGGCCGCCGGCCGCAAGGTGCCCGCCCAGCGAGTGAAGGTCGCCCGCCGCCATGTTGGCGCCGTAGTTCGCCGGGGCCTCCAAAACGCCCAGCGAAATGGGGTCTGCGTAGACGATGAACTCGGCACCGGCCTTTTTGGCCATCTTGCCGATCTGCTCGCCCTGGGTCTCGATCATGCCGAAGAAGTTCGGGTTTTCGATGACGACAGCCGCCGTCTTGTTGTCCAGCTTCTTCTCAAGGTCTTTGAGATCCAAAAGGCCGGTCTTCTTGTCGTAGGCCACTTCCACGAGCTCGGCCTGGCGCTCGGTCACGCCGTCGGTGTAGTTGTCCACGATCTTCATGTTCATCGGGCTGGCCGACGCGGGCACCAGCACTTTGCGCTTGCCCGTGATACGTGTGGCGATCAAAATGGCGTGCGAGAGTGACCAGGGGCCGTCGTACTGCGGGAAACCACAGAAGTCGGTGTCCAAAAGCTCCGCCATCTGCGCCTGGTACTCCCAGATGGCCTGCCATTTGCCGCGGTCGTCGGTGGTGGCGCCGAAGTAGGCCGTCAAAAATTCACCGCGGCCGGTCATCTCGTCGCAGACAGCCGGGGTGTGGTGCCGCGCACAGCCCGCGCCCAGGAAATAGGCGTAGTCGGTGGCGTTGGCATTCTTTTTTAAAATGGAAGTCATGTGCTGCTGGATCGAAAACTCATCCACATAAGGCGCGGGGATGTCAAGGTCCTCTTTGTAAATCAGGTCGTCCGGAATATCCCGGTAGAGTTCCATGTCATCCTTGATGCCGATCTCTTTCATCATGGCCTCTTTGCTCACCTTGGCGGTGCTGGGCACATAAGGCGATACAAATTGTTCATGGGTCTTTTTTGGAGCCATAGGTATTCCTCCCTATTTTTTATTGGGTGGCCTTCCCTTTTTCGGGAGGGCCGCCTCTTTGCGGGAACCCCTCTGCCCACCCCTTCGGCTGTTGCCGAAAGGGGGGGGCGCAGGGCTCTGGCAAAAGGTATTTCAAAAACGCACTACAGGTCCAAGTCTTCCAGCAATTTGCGCTCGGTGTTGCGGCCGTAGCACACGCCGGTCACGCCGCCGTCCACAGGAAGGTTGACGGCCGTGATGAACTTCGTGTCGTCGCTGGCCAAAAAGTGCACGGCGGCGGCCACTTCTTCGGGCTCACACAGGCGGCCCAGCGGGGGCAGGTATTTCGCCATGGCCAGTTCGGCCTCGCAGCCCGGCTGCTCTACCATGGGGCCCGAGATGCTGGCCGGGGAAATTGCGTTGCAGCGGATGCCCCGGTCGGCCAGTTCCAGCGCCACCGACTCGGTCAGCAGCTTGATGGCACCCTTGCTGCCGTTGTAGGAGGTGTAGCCCGGGAAGGCATGGATGCCCGCGATGGAGCAGATGTTGACGATCGAAGAAAAGTCGGGCATCAGGGGCAGCGCGTACTTGATCATCATGAAGTACCCAATGTAGTTGACGTTGATGCACTTCTGCATCTCGGCCACGCTCAGGTCTTCAATCTTCGTGTCGGCGAAGATGACCCCTGCGTTGTTACTCACGATGTCCACTTTGCCGTATTTGCCTTTGACATAGTCCATCATTTTTATGACGGCCTTTTCGTCGGTCACGTCCAACTGGTAGAACTCTACGCGGTCGCCCAGTTTGTCGGCCTCTTTTTGGCCCAACTCCCCGTTCAGGTCCAGCATCACCACATGGTCAATCTCCGCGTCCAGGAAGCGTTTTGTCACGGCAAGGCCAACGCCCTGCGCCGCGCCGGTTACAAGCGCGTTCTTTCCCTTCAAGCTAAACAACATGGTTTTGATCTCCTTTCAAAATAGACGATCCTTTTTTCGATGCCAACGCATCCGTCCTCTTTGGTTATGGCTGCGCGAATAGTCTCTGCCGGAAGGCCTCTATTTTCCAGCGCTTGCGGCCGCCTGGGCCTCCGCCTTTTTGTTGCGCTTTTTGCCGGTCTCAGGCGTAAGCAACGCGCCGGTCAGGCCGATGAGGGCGGGTACAATCCAGATGATGAAGGTGGGTTTAAAGCCGATAGCATCCGCCACGGCGCCACCGATGGCCGGAGCCACACAGCCGAAGATGTAGGGGATGGCCGAGGCCAGCGCCACGGCGGCGGCACAGGTCTTGGCGTCGAAGTCCTTTTCATCCATGATCACCGTGTAGAAGGCGGGCATCCACAGCGCACTGCCGGCGCCCAACAGGCCGATGCCCAGAACACGCAGGGGGCTGAAGGGCAGGCAGATGAGGATCATGCCGATGGCCTTTGAAATTTGCCCGATGCACAGCGTGGGTTTACGAAGGCCCGTGGCCGTGATGACGCCGCCGAAGGAGAAGGCGCAGATTACGCCGAGGATCGGGAAGGCCAGGGTCAGCTGGCTGGCGCGCTCAAGCGTCTCGCCGTAGTCCATAACCAGATAGGTGGGGATGACGCCGCTGGAAAAGCCGAAGACGACCATGTCCATCGAATAGACCAGCGTCATTAGCTTCACATTGCGGTACTTCCACACCTTGCGGAAAAGGTTCGTCTCCACCGCGCCGGTGTCCACGTCGGTCTCTTCTTTTTTCTTGTAGGCAAAGACCATCCATACAATGAAGGGCAGGATGAAGACAAGGCTCCAGATGCCCAGCGCGTTCCGCCAGGAGCCGTTGAAGCCATTGAACATCGGCACGGTCAGGGCGATGGCAATCAGGTTGCCCACATAGGGCATGCCGCCGTACAGGCCATTCAGGAAAGGCTGGTACTTCGGGGCAAAGAAGCCGGCAATAACGGCCGAGATGGTGGCAAAGATCAGCCCCACGCCCGCGCCGATGAGAATGCGGCTGATGAACAATGTAAAGACGTTGATGACGATGTAGTTCATCGCACAACCTGCAGCACCCATGAAAATGGCGATATTACAGGCCGCCTTGGTGCCCAGTTTGCCCAAGATGGGGGGCGAAATGAACATACCGGCCGCCATGAACAGGTACACCAGCGAAATGGACAGGTTGCCGAGACTCAGGTTCATGTTCAGCTCTTCCATCATGACGGGCAGGATGGGGGAGATATTGAACATCTGGGTGGTCAAAATGGTGTCGGCCAGGAAGATCGCTATGGCCACCATCAGGCCCCGCGTCGTCATCTTATCCCGTTGCGTGGAAATCAGGGGATTGGTGCCAGGTGCTTTTTGGTCACTCATGTTTTGTCTCCTTTCACACTGTAGGATACCCAAACGCTAGAGAAATCCGATCCGTCCTCACGAAGAGTGTTCGGTGCCCTGCACCACGAAGGTCTCGGGCAACACGCTGCCGCCGTCCAGGTTCACGTGTACGCCCGTAATATAACGCGACTCGTCGCTGGCCAAGAAGGCCACGAGGTCCCCCGCCTCTTCGGGTGTGCCCAGGCGGCCAATAGGGATGTTCCCCGCGATACCGTCGATGACACTCTGGGGGTTGTCGGGGTCGTTTTCTTTTGCAATTTTTTGCACCATGGGGGTCAGGATATACCCCGGGCAAATCGCATTCACCGTGATGCCGTCCGTCGCGAACTCCACGGCCAGGGTCTTCGTCAGGCCGATGATACCGGCTTTCGAGATGCCATAGGCGCACTCGCCGGGGTCTGCCACCTGAAAGCCCGTTACCGAAGAGTAGTTGACGATCTTGCCATATTGGTTTTCCACCATATGGGGAATCAGCCCCTGGCAGGTGTTCCAAATCCCCTTGATGTTGATATCAAAAATAAGATCCCTCGTCTCGTCGCTGGTCTGCAGGAATGGCTGTAAAATCCCAACACCAGCCACATTTACAAGGATATCGATCTTGCCGTACTGCTTGATGGCCTTTTGGCAGGCCTCCTTCACTGCAGCCGAGTCCCGCACGTCTACCTGGTACCCCACTACTTCGACGCCGGCCGCTTTCAGCTCCTCCACCGCTTGAGGCAGTTTGTCCGATTTGTCAAACAGGGCCAGTTTCGCCCCTTGGCTACCCAGAACCTTAGCTGTACCGAAGCCCATACCCATGGCGCCGCCTGTCACTACTGCGGCTTTTCCGGTAAATCTAGACATTGTTTCTCTCCTTCCATAAAAAACAGTCTTAAATGTCTTTCTGTCCTTCCGAAACCCCTTTTTCTCCCTCCTTCCCCCATGGTTTCACCCTGTGCGGGATGTGTTACACAAGCCCATCCCAAAAAAGGTCTGTACCCTCTTGGGTAGCAATTCTCGTGCCAAGAGAGGGGCCTCAATCAAAAAAGGTGTCAAAAAAAAGCAAAATATGACAGATTTATAACACATATACGTAAAAAATTTTTTATTCTTTTTCTTGTCGTTCTAGAGGGGTTTTCACATGAAATGTAAAA
This sequence comes from Ruminococcaceae bacterium OttesenSCG-928-I18, assembly GCA_030266325.1. Classification (GTDB taxonomy): domain Bacteria; phylum Bacillota; class Clostridia; order Oscillospirales; family Ruminococcaceae; genus JAAYCI01. Next base: position 4,209 of record JAJDHT010000046.1, on the reverse strand, counting down.
AATTGTCACTTTTTGTCGCAGGGTGTCTTGTAGTGTATTGTCTTGTAGTGTCGTTTTTTGTCGCGCATCCATTTTTGTTTTTGTTGACAGAAGCGGCTGTGTTTTGTACTATCAAGGTACACAAGCCCACCCTCCTTACTGTCTGCCGCCGGCGATCCTCACCCTACCCATTGTGCAAACGGTGTTTAGGAGGTACACATGAATATGGATTTGACTGCCTTGTTTCCTTTTGAGGAGAGGGAGCCCTTAGGGGAAATCAACCACACCCACTCCATCCACTCTAAAAGCAGTCTTGTTTTTACCTGCGAATTTGTTGATTTCATCATCACGAACTGCAACGCCGCCTTTGCCAACTTGCTCGGATTGTCCCGGGAGGACCTGCACCACGAGGATATCCGGGGCTTTTTGTGTGAGGAGGAAAAGGCTATTTTTGCAGAGAATTGCGAACAGGCCCGGGAGAGCTACCAGGGCCTGCTTCACTTTTTGGCGCCTGGTGGACGGCGCCGGCAGCTTTTCACCTACCTTTTCCATTTTCCCTTGGGTGGCCAAAGTTACCATGGGCTTATCGCATATGAGCTACACGACGGCGAAAAAAACCCAAACCGTCCTGACCTTGGCCACAGCAACATCAGCGCCTCTTTTGCCGACACCCTCACCGAGGTCGTGGAGGTCTCGGACGCAAACTTTACCTACACCTTTGTCAATGAACGTGGCTGCCAGTTTTTCGGCCGTAGCCGTGAAGACCTCATCGGGACCAGCACCCTTGATACCATTTACGAGGAGGACGTACCGCTGGCCATGGAGCAGATGGCCGGTGTCATGAATGGAGAAGTGCCCACCTTCGAATTTGACATCCGCAGTGTGCGCAGTGACGGCGCCCTTCTCTGGACCCATTTCGCGGGCCGCTCTATCAAAGATGGGAATGGAAAGGTCATTGGCTACCTTTCCCTCGGCTGGGACATCGGTGAACGGAAAAAGGCCGAGGAAAACCTGCAGCGGCTCAAAAACCAGCTGGAGGAGATGGTGGCCGAGCGCACCGCCGACCTCGAAGCTGCCAACCGCCAGCTCTCGGCCGTGAATGAGGACATGAGCGCTCTCTTCATGAATATCCCTGCCGGTATCCTCGTCACCGACGAACAGGGAAACGTGACCAGCCGGAACAACTATCTCAACGAGGCACATGGCAAAGACCTCAAACGAATCACCGAACTTCTCAGCCAGACGGTTCGAGAACGCGCAAACCCCTATATCGAAAAGCTTTTCCACGAGGGCAAACCCTTCAAAAACATCGAGATCACCCTCTCGGGTCTGCCCGGCAAGGACGAGGTGTTTTTCATGACGGGTGTCCTTTTGCGTCAGAGTGGTCCCAAACGCAAGCAGGCCATCCTCATGCTCACCCCCGGCCGCGAGATGTTGCGGCTCGCTAACCGTCTCTCCAGCACTGACACCGCTTTCCTTTTCGAAAACATCATCACGAAAGACCCTGCCATGCTGCGCACCATCGGGGTGGCCAAAAGTGCTGCCGGCAACCTCGGCAATGTGCTCATCACCGGGGAAAGCGGCACAGGCAAAGAGATGTTTGCCCAGTCCATTCACAACCTCAGCGCCCGTCACAAGGGTCCTTTTATCGGCATCAACTGCGGCGCTATCCCGCGTGAACTTATTGCCAGCGAGCTATTTGGTTACAGCGAGGGGGCTTTCACAGGCGCAAAAAAAGGCGGCAAACCCGGAAAGTTCGAGCTTGCTGCCGGTGGCACTCTGTTTCTGGACGAGATCGGGGACATGCCTCTTGAGCAGCAGGTGGCCCTGCTGCGCGTCATTCAGGAAAAAAAGGTGACAAAACTTGGCGGCAACAAACCCATCCCCCTGGACTGCCGTATCATCTGCGCCACCAATGTCGATTTGGCGGCCGAGATTGAGCGCAACAATTTCCGCAGGGATCTCTACTACCGCCTCAACGTCATCAACGTGCACATCCCGCCCCTGCGCGAACGCACCGGAGACATCCCTCTGCTGCTCGAGCACTTCCTGCGTTCCCTCTCAGACAGCCACAACCGTGGCGCCGTCCACTTTCCCGACGAGTTTCTGCCCTACTTCCTTGAGTACAGCTGGCCGGGCAACGTGCGCGAACTGCAAAACATTACCGAGCGCCTTTTCTACCTCTCCATTGATACCCCTCTTACGCTTGAGCACCTTCCCGGCGAGATGCTGCAGGAAAGAGGGGAGACCCCTTCCACTGCGTCCGCCGAACAAGCACCGCACCAAAACCGCTCTTTGGGGGAGATTCTCTGGCAGGAAAAAGTGAAAAAACAAGCCGAGGAGGGCGAGCGCATTCTCGAAGTTCTCCATCATTACAACGGGAACATCAGCAAAGCCGCCAAGGAGCTGGGCATGGCGCGCAGTACCCTCTATAAAAAGATGGAAAAATATAAGCTGTGATCCCGACGCCTTCGCTCGGATGAGAGAAACCTGCCGGGAATAGGCCTGGTGCAGATCGAGGATTTGCAAAAAGAGGACAGCCCTGAGCAAAAGACATACAGACTCAGAACTCTTTCTCGCCCGATCCGTGCGTCAGCATTGGGCTGTGCATCCCATGGTTTTCACCGCTTTATGGCCCCAAAGAAGTTTTATACATTGGAAATAGTGACCGGCTTGCCGCCGGTCACTATTTTTGCTATAGTGTAGGTGAAAATTGACTGACAAATTGTTTGATAGACAGGAACGCTTTGCCCAGAAAGGGGGTCGTCCCATGTCCTTGTCCGCACAAAACTCGGTGCTCTCGCTTGCACAACAAACCCAATTGTCCATCACGCCCGAAATGCGTCAGTCTTTGCACATCCTCAGCATGCCGCTGCACGAATTGAATAACTACCTTACCCAGAAGATTAGCGAAAACCCTCTTTTAGAGACAGATGACAGCCAGGACGATGTGCTGTTCGATAATGTCAGCCTACCTGACGGACGGAAGGATACGGCAGTCGATGAAGTCGAAACTCTTTGGGAAAACGGAGAGTACAATTACGAAAAAGTTTTTGGACCGGGACAGACCTTTGCCGCATGTGGGGGTGGAGAGACCGAGCTCTATGTGGACACAGACGAAGAAACTCTCACCGAAGCCCTTTTCGAGCAACTGGCCTTTCTCCCTTTGAATAAGGGACAGAAAGAGCTCTGCCGGTATCTCATCGAATGCCTCGATCGGCGGGGTTATCTCGATTTTGCGCTAGAGGATCTGGCAGCGGAGACCGGTACAGGTGTCTATGAGGTAACGCAGGCGTTGTTTGTGCTGCAGAGCCTGCAGCCGCACGGCGTGGGTGCCCGCAGCCTGCAGGAGTGCCTGCTCATCCAGCTGGCCGCAGGCCCCTATTTTAACGCGTACACCATCCGCATCGTCAAGGACGGCCTGCCTCTGTTGGCCCAAAACGATCTGCCTGCCTTGGCGCGTCTGCTGGACTGCAGTGTAACGGAAGCCGAGGCCAGCGCACAGCAGGTCCGTTCTTTAAATCCCATCCCGGCGCAGGGATTCAATACCGGAGAAAACGACGGCTACATACAACCCGATGCCGTGGTGGTCCGCGAAGGAGCCGAACTGCGGGCTCTGCTCAACACTGGGGATCTGCCCCGCCTTGTTCTCAGCCGAGCCTATGACAACTTACCCGCCGGGCCGGAAGCTGAAGAGGCCAAGAGATATCTTGCCCAAAAAAGGGCCGAGGCAAGTGTTTTGCTGCGGGCGGTCGAGGACCGAGGAAAAACACTTTGCCTCGTGTTACAATACATCTTGCACACCCAGGCCGGACTCTTTTTGCATGGGGACGCGCCTGTGCCTATGCAATACCATCAGCTTGCCAAGGCGCTCGGCGTCCATGCTTCCACCATCAGCCGGGCAGTGAACGGTAAATTTCTCGCCTACCAGGGGCATACGCTGCCCCTTAAATTCTTTTTTTCGGGTGGAGTGGCCACCACGACAGGTACCGAAGTCTCCACGATTTTTATTCGCCAGAAAATCGAGCAGTTTATCGGTGCCGAAAATCGAGAAAAACCACTTTCGGATGAGGATATCCGCCAGGCCTTGTTGGCCACAGGCATCGATATCTCTCGCCGGACGGTGGCCAAATATCGTGAGGAACAGGGTTTTTCCTGTTCCTCAAAACGTCGTCGGTTTTGAATTGGACCGCTGTGGCACAAAGAGAAAACTTTTTCTCAAGACGATTC
>JAJDHT010000045.1 GCA_030266325.1 Ruminococcaceae bacterium OttesenSCG-928-I18 | reverse complement strand
GGTTTTTTACCGCAGGGGTCCCGGTTTTGGGAAGAGGCGGAAGATGGCCTTTCCCACGAGCTGCTCGTCCGAGACGTAGGTGTTTTGCCAATAGCGGGAGTCCCAGGAACGGTTGCGGTTGTCCCCCATGACAAAATAATGGTTTTGAGGCACTTCGAAGGGGCCGAAATCCCCGGTCATCGTCTCGTTGATATAGCTGTCGTCCAGGGCGGTGTCGGAGCCGTCTATATACACTTTTCCCGCCGCGACACGCACCGTTTCCCCCGGCAGCCCGATGACTCTTTTTACATAGTATTGGCTCTCGTCGTCGGGGTAGCGAAAAATGACGATGTCTCCCCGCTGTGGTGGGTCGAACAGGTAGGCGAGGCGAAACCCGATGACCCGGTCGCCCGCCTGGATGGTGGGCACCATGCTTTCGGTGGGCACCTGGGCGTTGACAATGATGACCTGGGTGATGAAAATGGCCGCCAACAGGGCGATGACCAAAGCGCGCACCCATTCCATCAGCTCTTTGGAAAAGCGGCGCTTTTGTGTTTTTTCTTCTTCCATAAGCGCCCCTCCACATAAGATTCGAACCCAGTATACCATCCTGCCGGTACCTTCTGCAAGGAAAATTCGCTTTGGCTTGCAGGCCTTCCCCCGCCCTCGGCGGGGGAAGGCACAGGCCGAAGACAAACGGCGCATCGCGGCGTCAGCTGCAAATCCACGCGGGGGTTACGTACCATTTGTACGCGCCCCCCAGCGTGGATTTTTGCTTCCTTGCGCTACACTCGTTTCTCTTGGCCTGTCATTGGACGGACTTTGTCTACAGTCTCGGCCCTCCCCCGCCCTCGGGGGGGAGGCGCGGAAACCTTGAAGTATATTGCTGTTTCGACACTTTTCGAAAAGAAAATACAAATGGTGCTCGCGCGCGAGTTTATATATTGTAATTATATACAGAAATTGATATAATATATAGTCAAGCGCGTTCTGTAGAACCGCGCCAAAGACGGGGGTGGAAGGCACGGAAAACGCGAGAATCACGATTTTTGCGGGACATTTTGGCAGTGGTAAAACCAATCTGGCCATCAATTATGCGCTGTGGCTGAAAGAGAGGTACGAAGAGGTCCTCCTCTGTGACCTCGACATTGTCAACCCCTATTTCCGCACGGCGGACGCGAGGGATAAGCTGCAAAAAAAAGGCGTGGAGCTGATTTCGTCGCGTTTTGCCAACACGAACGTGGACGCGCCCGCCCTGCCGGCGGAGACCAGGCAGATTTTTGACAGGCCGGATGCGGTTTCGGTGGTTGACCTCGGCGGAGACGACCGGGGGGCGCTGGCGCTGGGGCGGTATGCCAAACCCCTGCGCGAGGGCAACGAGTATGAAATGCTGCTTGTGGTGAACCCCTACCGGCCGCTTACCGGAACGAAGGACGATTTAGACGAGATTGTGCACGAGATTGAGGCCGCTTCGCGCATTGCCTTTACGGGTATCGTCAACAATGCGAATCTTGGCCCGGAGACGACCCTTGGCGATATTGAGGACTGCCTTTCCTTTATACGGGAATCCTCACAGCGCCTGAAACTGCCGCTCAAGATGACGAGCATCCGCCGGGCGCTGCTGGCGGAAAAAGGCGAAGAGCTTCAGCGCATCCATCAGATGGGCGAGGTGTTTCCCATCGACCTGTTTGAGAAATCAAGTTGGAAACTTTAAGATAGAGGGAGAACAAATGGCAAAAGTGACATTCAAGGAAGACATCTGCAAGGGCTGCGGCCTTTGCGTAGAGGTGTGCCCAAAGAAAATTGTACGCTTAAACAAAGAGAAAATTAACGTCAAGGGGTTTCATCCGGCCACTGTGACCGACATGGACGCCTGCATCGGCTGCGCCTTCTGCGCCACGATGTGTCCCGACTGCGTGATTCAGGTGGAAAAGTAAGAGGAAGAGGAGATAGAGACACAGATGAGCGAAAAAGTATTGATGAAAGGCAATGAGGCGATCGCCGAGGGGGCTTTGCTGGCAGGGTGCCGGCATTATTTCGGCTATCCCATCACCCCGCAGACGGAGATTGCGGCCTATATGGCGAAACGTATGCCCAAGGTGGATGGTGTTTTCCTGCAGGCGGAGAGCGAGGTGGCTTCGATCAACATGGTCATCGGTGCCTCGGCGGCCGGCAAACGGGCCATGACTTCGTCCTCGAGCCCCGGCGTCGCCCTCAAAAGCGAGGGGCTTTCCTATCTTGCCGGGTGTGACCTGCCCGCCGTCGTCGTCAACATCCAGCGCGGGGGCCCCGGCCTCGGCGGCATCCAGCCCTCGCAGGCGGACTATTTTCACGCCACCAAAGGCGGTGCCCACGGCGATTTCCACATGCTGGTGCTGGCGCCGAACAGCGTGCAGGAGATGTTGGACTATACCTACAAGGCGTTTGACCTGGCCGACCAGTACCGCATCACGGCTATGATTTTGGGCGACGGGATTTTGGGGCAGATGATGGAACCGATTGACATATCGCCCAAAGAACCGGCCAAGCTGCCCCCGAAGGACTGGGCCCTGACCGGCACACGCGGCGAGCGCAAACCGAACATCGTGAACTCGCTGTATCTGAACCCCGAAGACCTCGAGGCACTCAACTTCCAGCGGTTTGAAAGATACAGGCAGATAGAGGAAAAGGAGACCCTGCACGAGACCTACCGCACGGAGGACGCTGAAATTGTCGTCGTGGCCTATGGGGCGGCCAGCCGCATCGCCAAAAACGCCATCGACCTGGCACGCGAAGGCGGGGTGAAGGCGGGGCTCCTGCGGCCCATCACCCTGTGGCCCTTCCCCAAAAAACCCCTGCGGGAGCTGGCCGACAAGGTGAAAGCCTTTGTTGTGGCCGAGCTGAGCATGGGGCAGATGGTGGAGGACGTGCGGCTTTCCACCGAGAGTTTGCGGCCGGTTTACCTCAGCGCGCACACGGGCGGTGTCGTCACGACACCCGAGGAAATTTTGGAACACATCAAGCAGGCGGCCGCAAACTAGGCCCCTTCACTTCATAAAGAGAGGGAATACATATGGCGATCGTATTCGAGAAACCGAAAGCCCTGGCGGATGTGACCATGCATTACTGCCCGGGCTGTACCCACGGCATCATCCACCGGCTGGTGGCCGAGGCCATGGATGAGCTGGATATCACAGGCATGGCCATCGGTGTGGCGCCGGTGGGCTGCGCTGTGTTTGCCTACAACTATTTCAACTGTGACATGGCCCAGGCGGCCCACGGGCGGGCCCCGGCCGTGGCCACGGGCATCAAGCGCGCCAACCCCGACAACATCGTCTTTACCTACCAGGGCGACGGGGACCTTGCGGCCATCGGCACGGCCGAGACCGTGCATGCGGCCACGCGCGGGGAAAACATCACGGTTATTTTTGTCAACAACGCCATTTATGGCATGACGGGCGGGCAAATGGCGCCCACCACCCTGCTGGGGCAGGTGACCCAAACCACCCCCTATGGCCGCACTGAGGCCGCCAACGGGTATCCGATCCGTGTGGCGGAAATGCTGGCCACCCTGGAGGGGGCGGCCTATGTGGAGCGGGTGACCGTGGATAGCGTCAAGAATGTGCGCAACGCCAAAAAGGCCATCCTGAAAGGGTTTCAGTATCAGGTGGAAGGCAGGGGCTTTTCGCTGATCGAGGTGGTCTCCACCTGCCCCACCAACTGGGGGCTGGACCCCGTGGAGGCGCTGGACTGGCTGCGCGAGAAGATGCTTCCCGTGTATCCCTTGGGCGTATACAAAGACAAGTTTGCACAGGAGGTGGGGAAATAATGCAGCGGATACTACTGGCGGGCTTTGGTGGGCAGGGCATCCTGTTCGCGGGCAAATTCCTCGCCTATATGGGCCTGCACGACGAAAAAGAGGTCTCCTGGCTGCCCTCCTATGGGCCCGAGATGCGCGGGGGCACGGCCAACTGCAGCGTCATCCTGGCCGAGGAAAACATCGGCTCTCCCATTGTCTCCACGCCCGACATTTTGATCTGCATGAACCTGCCCAGTATGGACAAGTTTGAACCGGCGATGGAGAAGGGCGGGCTGCTGCTGTATGACAGCTCGCTCATCACGCGGCAGCCCGAACGGGAGGACATCAAGGGGTTTGGCATTCCCGCCACCCAGATGGCCTCCGACCACGAGATGCCGACGCTGGCCAATGTCATCATGCTGGGCAAGACGGCGCGGGAGACCGGCCTTTGTGATCTTTCGACGGCCGAGGGGGTCATGCGCAAAATCGTGCCCGAGAAAAAGCAAAAACTGCTCGGGGCCAACCTCAAAGCGCTGGCGCTGGGTTATGAATATCAGTGAAAAAACGCAGAGGGAAACACAGAGGGTACAGGCGTAAGGAGGAGAGGACATGTCGGAACTGAACCGGGATATTGGCGCACGCATCAAGGGTGTGCGGGATTTGAACGGCCTGACACGAGAGGAATTTGCAAAACAGCTGGGGATATCCACCGAGCTGCTGGCCCAGTATGAGGGGGGCAGCACCGAGATCCCGGTGAGTATTTTGCATGAAATATCGTCAAAATTTGATGTGAGCATGACCGAGCTTCTGACGGGGGAGAGCGCGAAGCTGTCGGTGTACTCGGTGGTGCGCAAGGGAAAGGGCGTGGGTATCGAACGCCGCAAGGACTACGACTACAAGTCCCTGGCTTACAATTTTTCGGACCGTAAGCTCGACCCCTACTACATCACCGTGGAGCCGAAACCCGAGGGCGAGCCCGTGCATATGACCAGCCACAGCGGGCACGAGTTCCTCTATGTGCTGGAGGGCAGCGTGCGCGTGGTGGTGGCAAAGTACGAGACGCTGCTGCAGGAGGGCGACTCGATCTACTATGACTCGACCTACCCCCACGGCATTCAGGCGGCGGGCGGCAAAACGGCCAGGCTGCTGGTCACCATCACGGGGAGGGACTAGGCACATGGCACTGATACACAGGTACTGTAAAACGGATTTTGCCTCCTATGAGGATTTTTACGAGAATTTCAAGGTGGAGATGCCGCCTGATTTCAATTTCGCCTATGACGTGGTGGACGAACTGGCCAAAACCAGGCCCGACAAAACCGCCATCGTCTGGTGCAACGACCTTGGGGAGGAGAAGATCATCACCTTCGCCGAGGTGAAACGCATGAGCGACAAGATGGCGAACACCCTGCTCTCGCTGGGCATCGGCAGGGGCGATGTGGTGCTGGCCATGCTGAAGCGCCGGTACGAGTACTGGTATTTCACCATCGCCATGCATAAAATTGGCGCCATTCTGATTCCCGCCACGCATATGCTCTCGGTGAAAGACCTGGTCTACCGCTTTGAAAAGGCGGAGATCAAGATGGTGCTGACTGTGGACGACGCGGCACTGTGCAAAAAGATTGACGAGGCGGAGGAAAAAGTGGGCCGCCCGCTGAAGGTGAAAGCCGTGCTGAGCGGGCAGCGTGAGGGGTATCTCGATTTTACGGTCCTGGCCGAGGGGGCGAGCGAGGATTTTAGACGCCCCACGGGCAAAGACGCGCCCGACAGCAAGGACGTCATGATCGCCTATTTTACCTCGGGCACCACGGCTATGCCGAAGATCGTCGCGCACGACTATTACTATCCCCTGTGCCACCTGACGACGGCGCGCTTTTGGCACAACCTTGACGAAAATGACCTGCACCTGACCGTGGCCGACACGGGCTGGGCCAAGACGAGCTGGGGCAAAATCTATGGCCAGTGGATCTGCGAGGCGGCCGTCTTCGTCTACGACTACGACAAGCGCTTCGCCCCGAGCGACTTCCTCGAGCTCATCGACAAATACGGCATCACCTCGTTCTGTGCCCCGCCCACGATCTACCGTTTCCTTATTAAGGAAGACATCTCGAAATACAGCCTGAAATCGCTGAGAAAGGCCTCCATTGCGGGGGAGCCGCTGAACCCCGAGGTCTACTACAAGTGGCTGGAGGCGACGGGCCTCAAGCTGCGCGAGGGCTACGGCCAGACCGAATGCACGGTGCTGCTGGCCACGAACCCATGGTGCGAGCCGAAGCCCGGCTCGATGGGTAAACCCATGCCCCTGACCCGCTGTACCATCATGGACGAAAACGGCGTGGAGTGTGAGGTGGGCGAGGAGGGCGAAATCTGCATGCCCGTGCCCGACGCCGACAACCGCCCGCTGGGGCTTTTCATGGGGTACTATAAAGACCCCGAGCTGACCCAGCAGGTGCTGTATAACGGCGTCTACCACACCGGCGACACCGCCTGGCGGGACGAGGACGGCTATGTCTGGTTCCAGGGGCGCAACGACGACATCATCAAGAGCTCGGGCTACCGCATTGGACCTTTCGAGGTGGAGAGCGCACTGATTGAGCACCCGGCGGTGCTGGAGACGGCCGTCACCGGCGTGCCCGACCCCGACCGCGGCTACAATGTGAAGGCGACGGTCGTGCTGGCCAAGGGGTACACGCCCTCGGAGGAGCTGAAAAAAGAGCTGCAAAACCATGTGAAAAAGGTGACGGCGCCTTACAAATACCCGAGGATCATCGAGTTTGTCACCGAACTGCCCAAGACGATCAGCGGCAAGATCCGCCGCGTCGAGATCCGCGAGGGCGACAGAGAGAAGCAGGGGTAAAAACCATGAGCGAAGAAATCAGAGAGATTGCGGCCCGCATCAGGGAATTGCGGGAGATATCCGACTATTCGGTGGAGAGCATGGCGCAGGAACTCGGCATCGATGCAGAGCTCTATAAAAGCTATGAGGCCAGCGGGGGCAACATCCCCATCAGTACCCTCTATCACATCGCCAATCTCTTCGGGGTCAGCATGGCCGAAATTCTGACGGGCAACGCCCCCCACATCGACACCTTCTGTGTGGTGCCCGCGGGTAAGGGGGAGAAGGTGGACCGCTATCCCGGCTACAATTTCCAGGGCCTCGCCTACAAGTTTCGCAACAAGATCATGGAGCCTATGGTCGTCACCGTGGACCCCACCGAAGGTGACCCCGAGCTTGTGCAGCACCGCGGGCAGGAGCTCAACTTCGTGCTCGAGGGGCGCATCGAGGTGATTTACGACGACAAGCGGCTGTTGCTTGCGCCGGGCGACTCCATCTATTTCGACCCCACCCATGCCCATGGGCAGAAGGCGATGGACGGAAAACCGGCCAAATTTTTGACGGTGATTACCGAGTGAAACGCGCCGCCCCGGGGGTAAACGGGGCGTGCGCAATGGGACTGGCAACCCGCCCAAAAGGACGGGGTATTTTAAGCTCCCTGAGCAGGGGGAATGAAGGGTGGAAATGGTGTGCTGCTGGAGCGTTTTTTACCGCGTACCGAGTTTACTTCCTATGAGGACTTTAAACTCAACTATAAAGTGAACGTGCCCAAGGATTTTAACTTTGCCTTTGACGTCGTGGACGCCTGGGCGGAGCTGGACCCGGAGAAAAAGGCCCTCGTGTGGTGCGACGACCACGGGGGCGAAGAGACCTTTACTTTTTCGGACCTCTCGCGCATGTCGAGCCAGGGAGCGCATTTTTTCCGTTCCCTCGGCATTGGGAAAGGCGACGTCGTCATGCTGATCTTGCGCCGCCGCTGGGAATATTGGGTGGCGGCGATGGCGTTGTGTAAGCTCGGGGCCATCTTCGTGCCGGGCACCATGCAGCTCACGGCCAAGGACATCACCTACCGGGCGAACCAGGCGGGGGTGAAGGCCATCGTCTGCGTCACCGACCCCTTTGTGATGCAGCAGGTGGGGCAGGCGCTGCCGGCCTGCGAGAGCGTGGAAAATGTCGTCACGGCCGGGGCCAGGCGCGAAGGATACCTCTATTTTAACGAGGAGATCGAAAAATTTCCCGAGACGTTCCCGCGCCCTGCGGGTGAGGAGGCGACCCACGCCAGGGACACGATGTTCCTCTACTTCACCTCGGGCACCACAGGCATGCCCAAGATGGTGCGGCACAACTACGCCCACCCGCTGGGGCAGATCATCACGGCCAAATACTGGCAGTGTGTGCAGGACGGCAAGCTGCACATGTCGGTGTCGGACTCCGGCTGGGCGAAGTTTGGCTGGGGGAAAATCTATGGGCAGTGGATCGCCGGGGCGGTCATCTTCGCCTACGACATGGACAAGTTCGAGGCGAAAAAACTGCTGGAAAAACTGGAAAAATATAAGGTGACCACCTTCTGCGCGCCGCCTACGATGCTGCGCTTCATGCTGCTGGAGGACATGAAAAGCTTTGACCTCTCCTCGCTTGCACACTGCTGCATCGCGGGCGAGCCGCTGAACCCCGAGGTCTTCCACCAGTGGGAGGAGGTCACCGGTCTCAAGCTCTATGAGGGCTTTGGCCAGAGCGAGAGCATCGTGTTGATAGCGAACTTCCCCTGGATGACCCCGAAACCGGGCTCGACGGGCAAACCTTCTCCCCTTTACAACATCGAGCTGATCAATGCGAAGGGCGAGTGCTGCGAGGACGGCGAGGAGGGCGAGATTGTCGTGCTGGACATCGACAAGCGCCATCCCACGGGGCTTTTCACGGGTTATTACCGGGACGAAAAACTGACCGAAGAGGCCATGGGCAAGGGGTATTACAACACCGGAGATGTCGCCTGGCGGGACTCGGACGGGTACTATTGGTTCGTCGGCCGCAATGACGACGTCATCAAGTGCTCGGGCTACCGCATCGGGCCTTTCGAGGTGGAGAGTGCGCTGATCGAGCACCCCGCCGTCGTCGAGTGTGCCGTCACGGCCGCGCCCGACCCCACCCGCGGGCAGGTGGTCAAGGCCACGGTGGTGCTGCGCAAGGAGTATTCCCCGAGCGAAGAGCTGATCAAAGAACTGCAGGAGCATGTCAAAAAAACGACGGCCCCGTACAAATATCCACGCATCATTGTCTTTGTGGAGGAACTGCCCAAGACGATCAGCGGGAAGATTAAACGCAAAGAGCTGAGGGAAAACGACCAAAACGCCTCTGAAGCAGGCGGCTAAGGCAGCGCGACGGATACGCTCCCGCGTGCCGGGAAACAGTTGACGAAAACGCCGGCACCGGGTATAATAAGGAAACTGGAAAAATGTGTGGACAGGGCATAAGCCGTCCGGTGGAATACCGCAGAGAGCCGCTTATTGCTGAAAGGCGGCGTAGGACACCGGGGTTGGCGCTCCCCCTCGAGCAGCCGGGCAGAATGTGGGGTACGAAAGCCCCGCCGAAGTAAGCCCGGACGGATTCCCCCGTTACAGGGAAAGCGTTGCCATACGCACGGAGTGGGAACTTTCAAAGGTTCCAACGAGAGTGGTACCGCGGAGATTTGTTTTCTTCGCCTCTTGTTTTTATTGCAAGAGGCTTTTTGTTTTCTTTAGAAAGTTTTTGGGGAGGTTCGGAACCGCTTTTTTCAAAAAGGGGTTCCGAGACCTGTGGCTATCGTGAAGAAGAGGAGATCATGATGAAAATTGCATTTTCCACCCTGGCCTGTCCAGACTGGAGCTGGGAGGATATCACATCCACGGCCAAGGATTTTGGCTTCGAGGGAGTGGAAGTACGCGGACTTGGCGACGACATCTTTGCCGTGCGGGCCCAGCCCTTCGCCGAGGGGGAGTTGCCCGGAACCATCCGCAAACTGCGGGCACTGGGGCTCACCATCCCCTGCTTTTCCTCGCATTGCTGCCTAAAGAGCAAGTGGCGTGAAGAGCAGCATATCGAGGAGGTGGGGGAATATATCCGGCTGGCTGGAAAGCTGGGTACTCCCTATGTGCGCCTTTTGGCCGACTGTGCGCCTGAGCCCAGGGGTGACGAGGTGGACGATGAGTTCATTGCGTCCATTCTGCGAAAGCTGGTACCTCTGGCCGAAGAAAACGGCGTGACATTACTTGTGGAGACAAACGGTGTGTACGCTGATACGGAGCGGCTGTTTCATCTGCTGGAAAAGGTTCTCAGCGACTCGGTGGCCGCGCTGTGGGATGTGCACCATCCTTACCGTTTCGCCGGAGAGAGCCCCGAGCAGACCGTGCAGAACCTGGGCGCCTATATCCGCTATGTCCATGTCAAGGACTCTGTGATGGCGGACGGCAAGATCGAATACCGGATGATGGGAGAGGGAGATTTACCCATCGACGAGATGATGCTGGCGCTGCGTTCGATCAACTTTGAGGGTTATGTCTCTCTGGAGTGGGTCAAACGCTGGAGCCAGGATTTGGAAGACCCGGGTATTGTCATTCCCCATTTTGCGAACTTCATGGCAAAGTATACGAACAAAGCCGTGATTCGCACCCCGCTGTTCGACAACAAGGCCAAGACGGGAAAATACATCTGGGAGAAAGAGACCCTCATCGATATGACCTTTCCCCAGCTTTTGGATCGCGTGGTCGAGGAGTTCCCCGACCAGCCGGCTTTTCGCTATACGGTGCAGGATTACACCCGCACTTACAGCGAGTTCCGCGACGACGTGGACACCTTTGCGCGGGCGCTGATTGCGATGGGCGTTAAGAAGGGGGACAAAGTGGCCATCTGGGCCACGAACGTCCCCCAATGGTTCATCACCTTTTGGGCGGCGACGAAGATAGGCGCCATCCTTGTCACCGTGAACACGGCCTACAAGATTCACGAGGCGGAGTACCTGCTGAGGCAGTCGGACACCCACACCCTCGTGATGATCGAGGGGCACAAGGATTCGAACTATCGTCAGATCGTCAGCGAAATCTGCCCCGAACTCGAAAAGCGCAAAGAGGGGGAACCCCTGCGCGCGCGGCGGCTGCCCTTTTTGCGCAATGTGATCTCGGTGGGCTTTGAGCAGCAGGGTTTCCTGCCCTGGGAGCAGGCCCAAAAATATGCGGAGAAAACCCCGATCGAACTCGTCTATCAACGCATGGCGATGATGGACAGCCATGACGTATGCAACATGCAGTACACCTCGGGCACGACCGGTTTCCCGAAGGGGGTCATGCTCACGCACTACAATGTGGTGAACAACGGGAAAAACATCGGCGACCGCATGGATCTTTCCACGGCGGACCGGTTTCTCATCCACGTGCCGATGTTCCACTGCTTCGGCATGGTCCTCTCGATGACGGCCAGCATGACCCATGGCTCGACGATTACACCCATCCCGGCGTTTTCTCCACGCCTCAGCCTCGATGCGATTAACAAAGAAAAAATCACCGCCTGCAACGGTGTGCCTACAATGTTCATCGCTATGCTGGAGCACGAGGATTTCGGGAAGACGGATTTTTCCCATATGCGAACCGGCATCATGGCCGGAAGCCCCTGCCCCGTCAAGGTGATGCAGGATGTCATTGAGAAGATGAACATGGATGAGATCACCATCGTTTTCGGCCAGACGGAATCCTCGCCTGGCTGCACGATGTCCAGCGCCGACGACCCGATTGACGTCAAGGTGAACACCGTGGGCCGGGCCCTGCCGGGCATCGAGTGCAAAATTGTGGACCCCGCCACAGGGGAAGACCTGCCCGACAATGTGGACGGCGAGTTTGTAGCCAGAGGGTACAATATTATGAAGGGATATTACAAGATGCCCGCCGCCACGGCCAACGCCATCGACGAGGAAGGTTGGTTGCACACGGGCGATCTGTCCCGCCGGCTGCCCGACGGCAACTACAAGATCACGGGGCGCATCAAAGATATGATCATACGGGGCGGGGAGAACATCTACCCCAAGGAAATAGAAGATTTTGTCTATACGTATGAGAAAGTCAAGGATGTGCAGGTGGTGGGCGTGCCGGACAAGCAGTACGGGGAAGAGATTTTGGCCTGTGTGATCCTGAAAGACGGGGCCGAGGCCACCGAGGACGAGATCAAAGACTATGTGCGAAAGCATATGGCCAAGCAGAAGGTGCCTAAATATGTGCGGTTCGTGACCGAATTTCCGATGAACGCCGCGGGCAAGATAATGAAGTACAAAATGGTGGAATGGGGCATAGAGGAGCTTGGTCTGCAGGAGGCCAGTAAGGTAGAAACCGCGTGACAAACGAAAAAAGAAAAGACGCATTGTAAACCGAGAAACATCGGGGCTGTCCACCGAACGGACGGCCCCGGTTACTTTTTTCCTAGACCGGCGACCGACGGGGCGGCAACCACTGTACCATACAAGTGAAAGAAACGGTGCGATTTTTTTGTTACATTAGACAAAGTAAAAGTTGGTTTATGCACATCCTCTCCAAAAATGTAAAAAAGAAGTAATAAATTGTTGACAATTAACAGTTAACAGCTTATCTTGTAACTATGGCGAAGGAGAAAAACATGACGAAAATAGTAGTGAGCAATCTGTACCAAAAAGAAAACCTGTCTCATATGGTGCAGGATTACATCAAGGATCTCATTTTACGTGGAATATACAAAGAGGGGACGCGGGTGCTGGAAACAGAACTTGCCGAGCAGCTGGGCATCAGCCGGGGGCCGGTGCGCGAAGCCATCAAAACGCTGGAGCAAAGGGGCATCCTGACTGTGGAGGCGCGTAAAGGCGCCTATGTGACCTGCTTTGACGACAATGACGTGCAGGAAGTGTTTGAGATTCGTCTTTTGCTGGAAAACAGTATTTTGGAGGAACTGATCAACAATGAGATTCTGACGGAGGAGGACTTTCGCGCGCTGGACCAAAACGTGGATGAGATGATTGCGATTGTCGAATCCGACGAGCCTTACGAAGAAAAGGTGCTGGCGGTGAACAAAAAAGACATCGAATTCCACCAATACCTCTGGGCAAGGTCCGGCAGCAAACGAAAAGAACACATGCTGAATGATCTTTTCTTTCAGTTGCGCTTGGCGATGCTATACGATACGAGAGTAACAGAAGACCTGATGCGCACAGCAACAGATCATAACGAGATTATCAAGTATTTGCGGGCCGGAGATTTGGCAAACAGCAAGAAAGCCCTGGAAGACAGCATCATTACGATGTAAACGCAAAAAGAGGGAAGAGGAAAATGCTTGTACTGTATATTGTTAACAATTGACAATATACAATTTTGAAACTCTTTTCCAGAGTGGCAAGAGTTCCTGGGGATAGTAGACGAAAGAATGGTTCGAGAAAGGAAGGGTAGTTGTAATGAAGACGCTAAATTTTGCAGAAAATGAGTATCGCGAACGAGTTGCCAAAACGAAGGCCGCCATGGAGAAAGCGGGAGTGGAGGTTTTGATTGTCACAGACCCGGCCAATATGAACTATCTGACGGGGTTTGACGGGTGGTCTTTTTATGTACACCAGGGTTTGGTGGTCTTGCTCAGCCAAGAGGAGCCCATCTGGTTTGGCCGCGGGCAGGATGGAAACGCCGCCCGGCTGACCACCTGGTTGTCCGAAGAAAACATACGCGCCTATGACGATACCTATGTGCAAAACCCGGAAAAACACCCGATGTCCTATGTGTGCGACATCCTGCGGGAGAAAAAGCAGGAAAACAAGACGGTGGGCACGGAGATGGACGCCTACTATTATTCGGCCAAGTGCCAGGAGACCTTCGAAAAAGAGCTGACGGGTGCCAAATTTGTGGACGCAACCAACCTTGTGAACTGGGTTCGAATCGTCAAATCGGAGGCGGAGATCGGCTATATGAAAAAAGCGGCCGTCATCGCCGAAAAGGTGATGCAGGTAGCCTATGACTCGGTCGATATCGGGGTGCGCCAGTGTGACGCCGCGGCCAACGTATTTCACGCACAGATCAGTGGGACAGAGGAATATGGCGGCGACTACTCTGCGATTATCCCGCTCATGCCCGCGGGCATACGCACTTCCACCCCGCACCTGAGCTGGACGGACGAGCCATATAAGGATGGGGACACGGTGATTTTGGAACTCTCGGCGAACTACCGCCGGTATCACTGCCCCCTGGCCCGTACCATGATCCTGGGCAACGCCTCCCAAAAGGTGCGCGACTTGGGCGCCACGGTGGCCGAGGGCCTCACGGCGGCCCTGGAGGCCATCCGGCCGGGCATGTTGTGCGAAGAAGTGGAGAGAGTGTGGGCCAAAACCATCGCCAAATCCGGCTTCATCAAGGACTCCCGCATCGGGTATGCGATGGGCCTCAACTACCCCCCCGACTGGGGCGAGCACACCGCGAGCCTGCGGCCTGGAGACAAGACCGAACTGAAACCCGGAATGACGTTTCATATGATCCCCGGCATCTGGCTGGATGACTGCGGCGTGGATCTCAGCGAACCCTTCTATGTCACCGAAAATGGCGCGGTTCCCTTCTGCAACTACGAAAGAGCACTTCTCGTGAAATAAAGAAAGCAAAGGTTTCTACACAGGATATCTCATATGCAGGGCCTATGGCGTGGAATATGAACTGAAATATATACCGAGCAACCCCACGATGAGTAATGACGCAAAGATGGTCGAAATTGTGAAACAGGCGGCCGTCGAAACCGTGGGGAGCGAAAAAATCATGGAATACTATTGTATGGGTGGGGAAGATTTTTCGGAGTTTTCACACCGTGTTCCCAGTTGCTTCTTTTTCACGGGTTCTGGAAACAGGGAGAAAAAGACCGATTATCCACACCATCATACGCATTTTGACATCGATGAGGACAGCCTGCCCATTGGGGTGGAAATGTTTGTCCGTGTGGTGATGGCACAACTATCCGAGGGAAAAGACACTTAAAATACGCTGTCTTTCGATGAAAAGACAAAAGAGCAAAAGTATATAACAGGTTGTTTTGAAGGAAAACAAGGCTTTCTATCTGTGCCGGTGTGCCTTGGGTAGGCAAAGGGACAGAGGTTGTTTGGGGATATACTGAGGCCGCGACACCCCGCCATTTTATGGGAACAGAAGAAAGCCTTGCACATTGGTTTCGGCCTCAGCACCGTGGGGCCCAAACCAATGTGGCGTACATCTTAACCGGGGGACGGGAAAGCCAGCTTGCTTTCCTGCTGGTTCCGTGTGCGTTATCGCGATTGCGAAAAAAGGGATGGTGATTCCAGTGCACGATACCAACAAAATTTGCATGAGCACGCAGCCGTTTTTACCGGGTGCCTACATGACATTTTAGAAATGGCTGTACGTGACTATTTCGTAAACAAGGAGATGATTTCTATGTTTGATTCGGCAAAGGATATCAGCAATTTGCTGAAAAAGCACCTAAACTACCGCGAGGGCTGTTTGAATCTGATTGCGTCGGAAAACTACTCTTCGGATTTTGTGCGCAACCAGCTCACGAGCGATTTCAATAACCGCTATGGTTGTTATGAGACCTGTCACCCTGAAAACAGGGAGTACACCGGGAACCGATACATCCATGAGTTTGAGATGGCCACCCAGCAGCTGATGAGCGATGTTTTTAAGGGCAAATATGTCGATTTGCGCCCGGTGAGCGGGCACATGGCAGGCATGTCGGTTGTGCTGGCCCTTTTAGAGCCGGGGGATATGGTGGTGGAAACGGCCCTGAGTGACTGGGGACACGGCCTGGTGGGCCCCATGTGCCAGATCAGCCAGCTGGATGCAACCATACAGGTGCGGTACATGCCGTTTGATGAGAACAGGTCCGTAGATTTTGAAAAACTGAAACAACAAGTGTATGAGCTGAAACCCAAACTGATCATTTTTGGGGGGTCTGGGACCATTTTCCCTGAACCGCTGGCGCAGTTCAGGCCCGTGGCAGATGAACTGGGAATTTTGGTGGCCTATGACGCCGCCCATGTCACCGGTTTGATTGCCGGAGGGACCATGGAAAACCCCCTGGATGTGGGGGCGGACATTATGTTTGGTTCCACCCATAAGTCTTTCCCGGGGCCCCAGGGAGGCTTCGTCATTTCGAACCGGGCGGACCTGATAGAAAAAGTGGGAAATACGCTGTCTCCTTCCATGGTGACCTCGCACCACATCAACCGCTTGCCCGCATTGGCCGCGTCCTTGCTGGAGATGAAAACCTTTGGCGCCGCCTACGCACAGCAAATTGTCAGGAACACCAAAGCGTTCAGCGCCGCTTTGGAAGAAAAGGGATTTGCACTTTGCGGCTCGAAAAGAGGATATAGCGAAACCCATGTGGTGTTGATGGATGCCGGGAACTGCGAAGTGGACATGCCGATTGCCAAGTACCTTGAGAAGGCGGGAGTACTGTGTTCGGACGATTTTTCGGGGGAGTCGGCCGAGGTGCGCCTGGGCACCCAGGAAGTGACACGCCGGGGTATGAAAGAGGAGGAAATGCCTCTGATTGCGGACTATATCAAGCGCCTGCTGATGGACAAAGAGGATATTGAGACGGTGCGAGAAGAAGTGGAAATGTTTAGCCGGCAGTATGTGGGCCTCGAATACACCTTTTAAAAACCACTTTGCTTATTGTAAAGAAATTTGTTATTCTTAATCACATGACTGGCGGTGCCCCGCAAGGGGGCGCCGAGAAACAAGCGCACAGAACTTCTAATTTATACGTTCCTTATTACAGTTTCTCAAAT
>JAJDHT010000044.1 GCA_030266325.1 Ruminococcaceae bacterium OttesenSCG-928-I18 | reverse complement strand
ATAAAGGCGGAGATCAGCGCCAGTTTCTGCTTCATTCCGTGGGAATACCCGGCGATGGGGCTGCCCAGTGCGCCTTCCAGCTCGAAGGCGCGCGCATATTTTGCGATGAGCTCGGAGCGTTCCTGTTTCGGTATGGCGTAGATGTCGGCGATGAACGCGAGATACTTGACGCCGGTGAGAAATTCATAGAGGTCAGGGTTGTCCGGCAGGAAGGCCGTCACCTTTTTGGCGGCCACGGGTTCGGACGCAATGTCGTGTCCGTCGATGGAAATCGTACCCTCGTCGAAATCCAGCACACCGCTCACCGCGCGCAGGGTGGTTGTCTTGCCCGCGCCGTTGTGCCCGATGAAACCATAGAGCTCGCCGGCTTTCACCTCCAGCGAAAGTTGGTCGACGGCGCGTTTCCCTCCCGCATAGATTTTCGTCAGGTTACGGATCGAAAGCATATTGTGTACCGCCTAATGTAAAGATTGGATGAACTTTGTGATGTCCGGGTCGATCGGCTCCAGCTCAAAGTTGGGGCTGCCCGTATAGAAACCCTGCACGAGATCCGCACCCAGTTTTTGCACTTCCCGCAGGTCTTCGGGTTTTTCTATGCCCTCGGCGATTGTGAAAATACCCTTCGAGCGGCAGAAGGAGACGATGTTCGAAAACAGCTGCTGTTTGTCCGCATCACGGTGGATGTCGCGGACGATCTCCCGGTCGATCTTGATGATGTCCGGATTGAGTGTCAGCACACGTACCTCGTTCGAATATCCCGCGCCGTAGTCATCGATGGCCAGCCGCAGCTGCATGCGCCGGATGGAATCCACCTTTTTTTTCAAAAGGGGAAGGGAGTAGTTCTGGTCTTCGGTAATCTCGATGACAATACGGTCAAACACTGTGCCAAACCGCTTTTGAAGGGCCGCCAGCTCCTCTTCATCCAGGTGTTGGCTGGAAATGCTGTTCACAAAAACCATCTTGTTTCCAAACTGCGGCAGTTTTTCCTCGATGGTCTGCATGGCTTTAAAAATGACCATCTTCTCCAGCTGTCCCAGCTTGGACTGTGCCTCGGCCACCAGGAGGATTTCACTGGGGGTGCGGAAGTTGTTGAGCAAAGGCCGCATCAGGGCCTCATACCCGAAGACTTCGCCGGTTTTCAGGTTTAAGATAGGCTGGAAGGCGAAGCGGATCATACCCTCGTCTATAAGACGATTGATCGCCTCACGGTTTTCCAGCAGATAGGCATTTTCTGAATAGCTCTGCCGGTTGAATTCATTGAGCGTGCCCTTACGGCTGTGTTTTGCCTCATACATGGCAAAATCGGACAACTTCAGCAGGTCTGTGATATTGTCGGAGTCGTCGGGGTACCAGGCAATACCCGAAGAGGAGCGCACGGGATGCTGTTTGCCGTCGGGCGTCTTAATGAACGCGCTGCCGATCTCCTCAAACAACCGGTGTATTTTCTCCCTCGCCTGGGTCTTGGTCTCAAAGCCGTGCAGGTAGATGGCAAATTCGTCGCCCGATATTCGGGAGACGACCCCTCCCTCACGTTCGAAGAAAGAGAACATCTGGCCCGCTTTGATGATGTACTGGTCCCCTATGTCGTGCCCGAAAGTGTCGTTGATGTATTTGAGGTTATCGAGGTCCGCGAAAATCATCGCCCCGAACAGGTTTGGCCGGTTCGACAAAACGGCATGGGCCTCCCGCTTGAATGCCGAACGGCTGTAGAGTTTTGTCAGCGCATCGTAATCCAGTTCTTCGGCCAACTGCCGCTCGCGCAGGTAGTCCTCGGTGATGTCCTGGATGGTGCCCACATAACCTTGTTCGGTTTCCTCCTGCTGGATACGCAGCCAGAGGGTTTTATTGGTGGAGTCGTCCTCTATGAGGGGGTTATATTGGCTGTAGAGGTAGACGTTTGGATATTCCGGCGCAGGGTTGGAGGTCAGGTTTTTATAGTGTGCTTTCCATGCGCCCTGGGTAATCAAGGTCCCTTTTTCAAGGCGCAGAAGCGCATACACATAGTCTGTGACAATCACATGCGGATTGCTGCTGGACATCTCGAAACAGCCCAGCGGCATGTTGGTCAGGTTCATGATCTTCGAGGTGATTTTCTCGTTGTAAACGATGCTGCGGTTGAGCGATTCAATCGCCCGCGTCAGTTCGTCGATCTCCTGGAAGCCCGTTTTTTCGAAAGACAGTTCCCGGTGTGGGTTGTTTTTTCTTATGGCCTCAGGCAGCCGGTTAATCTGCCTTGTGGCGAAGAAACTCACGGCCACAACGGCGGCAATGCTGAGCAGGGTGATGATGACAATGCTGCCGAAAACAGGGAGCCAAAGGCTTCGCGAGCTCTGCAGCAAAAGCGTTTGTTCAACAAAGACGGCAAAGGTCCAGTCGTTTGCCCGAAAAGCGGAAGTGCGGTCATACAACCCCAGCGGGTGTATGGCGCTGTACTGTGGGAGCAGGCCGGAGACAGTGGCCGAATAGACAGTGGATTCAGGGTTGGGTTCCACTTCAATCGCTTCGAGCGCGGGAACTTCTTTTTGCTCATTTTGCGTGTGCAGGATGAGGCCCGACAAGGTGTTGTCCACGAAAGGCCGCGTGGCAATGGCCAGCATGTTGTCCTGAAACACCCCGCTGGGCGAGGGCACGTAGTGGGTGAGGTAGTCTTCCAAAGAGATGCTGACACCCATGACGCCAAACGCGTTCCCATGTCTGTCCAGCAGGGGCAGGGAAAAGAACACGGCCTGTGTATTGTCCTGCTCCTGCGAAAAGGTCCAGCACCCGTAGTCGGAAGCCGGCAGGCCCGGTTTTGCCCCGGCCGCTTCTATGGGAAGAGCATAGAATTCCGGCGGCTCTTGCCCGTTTTCACCAAAGAGAAGTTCGTTTTGTGCGTTCTCATCAAAGGGCAGCAGGGGCCTTGCCAAATGCTGGGGGTTGCCGGTTTCCACAATGAGCGTGTCGCTGTCGGTGACAGAGCGGCTGGGCTGCAGGTTGCGGATGACGACGGCCGTATGGGCGTTCGGGTCCTCTGGTGTTTCGGAGGAGCCCGCAAAAATGACAAAGGCACTGTTGACGTTGAGGTTTTGTAAAAGACTGACCACTACGGTTTGGGAGTTTTGCGTGACCCGCCGCAGCAGGGTGTCGTTCTCGTAAAAATCGCCCGTACTGGCAGAGAAATTTTCCATCTGCCACAGCAGGCGATTGTTGAGTTCCAATTGGCTGGCTTCAATGCTGCCGGCAAGCTGGCGCATGTTGTCTCTGCAGATGTCTGCCTGCGCTGCCGTCGTGGAGTCAAGCAGACGAAAAGATTCCGCATTCAGTTTGGTGAAAAGACCCGAAAAAAAGAGAGAAAAAACAAGGGCAGTGCTTTGAAATAGAACCAGCACAACCAGTATGGTCAGCATCCTTGTCCGCAGCGACTTTGTCTTCAGGTGTTTTTCTTTTTTTGCCATACAAGCATTATACCACATCCGAGCGTAAGGGAACAGGGGTTATGGCGGCCCGCAAAAAAGGGGAAACAGACGCAGACAAAAACCCCTCACCAGCTGTGGCCGGTGAGGGTTCAGATAGAAAATATTTTTAGGTGGACCCGTCCTGTATGCCGCCGGAAGAGCCGTTTTTTTCGATGCCTTTTTCGGCATCGGCGCTCTCTTCTCCCCCGTGTTTTGTCACGGTTTTGGTCACGCCTCCGGCCACATAGGTGCGGCCGCATTCGGGGCAAATGGAGGTGTGTAAGATGACACTCTGGGAGATGACCTCTGCCCCCTCCTGCTTGGCCTTTGCCTGTTCGTGCATCACATGTTCCATCTCGTGGCCCATCACCACACTGGCGGCAATGTTGGGGTCGATGTTCTGCGGGGTTTGAAAAGACACGCCGGGGTCGTCGGACCCGTCCTGGTATTTGCGTTCCTTACAGGTTTGGCACTCCGCCCGGGCCACCTCTTTGGCGGCGTTGGCCTCCGCCCGGGCCCGTGCAATCGAACCCTCCTCCCCGGTGGCGCCGGCGGCTGAAGACGGCGAGGCCACCGCAGGTACGCCGCCGGTTTGCGCGGCGTTTGTGCCGGCGGAGGCAGGGGCGGAAGCGCTTTCGGCCGCAGAGGAGTACGAGCTCCACGCGTCGGGCCGAAACGGCTGTAGTCCGTAAACCATAGCGTCACCTCCCAAAAGAAATCAAGACAGAACAAAAAAGCAGACAGATCCCGTCCCACCTGTATATTCGGCAGAAGTTTTGCGTTCATAACCCCCTGGAGGTCTCATTGGTTAATTAAATTCCTGTTTCAAACTGCGCGAAAACAAAAGGTTTAGCGCCTCTTGGGGTGGGATATCCTCATACAAAATGCCGCTGACGGCCCCGCAGATCGGCAGCTCCACGCCGTGTTTTCCCGCCAGTGTCATCAGGGCGCGCACGGTGTAATACCCTTCCGCCAGTTGCGTATACTCCCGCCCCTGCGCCACATGCAGCCCAAAGCTGTGGTTGTGGCTGTGAGGGCTGAACACCGTCGCCTCATAGTCCCCCAGATGGCAAAGCCCATACGCAGATAGCTCATTGCCCCCAAGGGCGAGGATCAAACGGGCGACCTCCCGGGTGCCGCGGCTCATCAGGGGGCCTTTCAGGCTGGTCAGCCCAAAGCCGTCCAGCATGCCCGCCGCAATGCCAACCACATTTTTTGCGGCGGCGCCAATCTCGTTTCCAATCAGGTCTTCCCCGTAGTAAAAGCGGATCAAATCGCTGGAAAACGTCTCTACCAGCCGCTCTTTGTCCTCTTTATGTTCGGCGTCAATCACCATGCAGTTTGGAACGCCCCGCAGGAAATCCTGCGCGTGCCCCGGCCCCAGCCACACGGCCGAACGGCAGCGCGCGCCCGCCTCCTCGGCCACAATTTCGCTCAGGCGCTTGCCCGTTCCGATCTCAATTCCCTTCATGCACAGCACATATATTTTTTCCGTATAGTTCTGCAACCCGTGCATCAGCGCCCGAAGCGACTGTGAAGGGACCGATACGAGAATGGTGTCGTTTTGCATCGCCCGTGTCATCTCGTCCGTCAGCTGCACGCTTTCGGGAAGCGTGAGATACTCGTTTTTTCTTGTGCGTTCCAGCTGGGCCATTTTTTCGCTCTGGGGCCTGCCATACAGGCAAACCTCATGCCCGATATGGTCGAGATACCAGGCAAGGAAGGTGCCCCACCTTCCACAACCGATCACAGAGAGCCTCATTCAACCACCCCATACTTTCGATAGATAGCTTCCACTTCAGTATATCGGGATTGGCAGGGGAATGCAATCGGCTTTTGACACGGGGCAGTGTCCCGCCACGTTGTTTATCGAAGTATTTTTATCTGTTTTCCCCCGCCGGAGGCGGGGGAAGAGCACCAGAACTTTTTGGGCAGTCTATTCAAACGCTCTTGGGACACTCCTTTGACACAGACGGGGTTTTGCTGTATCTTGGATGGAATGAAGCGCACACCCCACAGCCCGGCTATGGGGCATCGGCGCCGCGGACCGAAAAACCCGCCCCGAGGGGCGAGGAAGCAGACCCCACCAGTGGGGAAGGAAAGGGTGCAAAACCATATGATGGCAAAACTGAAAAAAGAGAGCCTCAAAAGGGCGCTGCCCCTGGTGGTTCTGTTTGTTCTTTTGGGTCTCGTTTCGTTGGCTGCGGGCGGCCACTGGGTGCTCAGGGCGTTGGCCGGCCCCGAGGAGATCTCCGCTTTTTCTCCAAATGACCTGGAAGGGCGGTACCTCCAGGCGGAGATAAGTACCGTTGTGGACGAGTATGCCTATATTGAACAGCGCATGGGGGACGCGGACGAAGGCCGGGTGGTCGGGCGGGAGTATATGATCTACACGCCCAGCGGGGAGTATGTTCTGGGGCTGCTCGTGCAGGGGGACGAGCTGTCGAGGCTGGAGGCCAGCCTTTCCCATCTGATTGAAGACGGCCAGTTTGCCAGTCCGGTGACCATCACGGGTACGGTTGTGCCGATGGACGCAGAGAGCATCGCGTTGTTTGATGAACTACTGCAGTATCATGCCATCAGCGAGGGTAATGCGGTCCATTCGCTGCTGGTGGCGGGGGCGCTGGGTACGCTTTCCCAAAATACCACTTATGTGCTATTTTTTGCGACGGTGCTGCTCCTTCTGTTGGGGGTGGCTTTGCTGGTTGCCGCGCTGTCGGGTGCTTTCCAGGGGGCGGTCCGGCGGTATATTCGCAGCGGGGACGCCCCCCGCGACGTTCTGCGGCAGCTGGATGCCCGCAACGGGGCATACAGCCTTGGGAAAGCCTGGTTCTATCCCTTTGCCGTGCTCTATCAAAGCGGGTTTTTCACCCGCCTTCTGGACGCGGAAGACCTGGTCTGGATTTATCTCAACGGGGGGAAGGGCGAGGTTGTGCTGGCCACGGCCCAAGGGCGCCGGTACACGGTGAACCCAGGCAAAACGGAGCCCGAGCAGGCGCTGTATGAACTGTTTCGTCTGTATCCATGGGTGTATAAAGGATATAGCGAAGAAGCGCAACGCCTTTATGAACGTGATCCCGAGTTACTTGCACAGGACGGGGTGGACGAGGAGTAAAAAAACCGAAGGCGTTGAGATTGTTCCTGAAAACGAACCACCTATTTTTGCAGCATTGTGCGGAAATAGGTGGTTTTTCGCATCTCTTCCCAAAAAGCCGGCCATGCCATCCATAAGGTGACAAAACTGTAAGCGCAGGCAATGGACGCTGTAAGCGGCGGAGAGATACAATGGAATCGAAGACAAAACCCGAAAGGGAGGATTCCGATGATTCAAAAAATTACAGCGGGCCTTTTGACTCTATGCCTTATTCTGGGCATGGCTCTGGCCGGCACGGCGTTTGTGATCGGCGCAAAGGGATACGGCCTTTATCGGCAAGCCGGGGGCGCGGCCGCCCTGATGGAGATGGCACAGACCATCCGGGAGGAGGAACATTTTGTACCTCTCGAAACCTTGCCCGAAACCTATATAAATGCGGTGATTGCCACCGAAGACAAGCGCTTTTTCAGGCATTTTGGCATCGACCCGATCGCCATTGCGAGGGCGTTTGTGCACAATGTGCAGGCGGGACAGATCGCCGAAGGGGGAAGCACCATTACCCAGCAGCTGGCCAAAAACCAGTTTTTTACACAGGAACAGCATTTTTCCCGTAAGGCGGCCGAGGTTTTCATGTCTTTCGCGCTGGAAAGACAGTTTACCAAAGAAGAAATTTTGGAGCTGTACCTCAACTCCATCTATTTTGGAGAGGGGTATTATGGGATTGGCCAGGCAAGCCTTGGATATTTTGGGATGGCCGCCGAACAGCTTGGAGACTACGAGTGTACCCTGCTCGCGGGGCTTCCGAACGCACCGTCTGTGTATGCCTTAAGCGAAAACCCTCACCTCGCAGAACAGCGGCAAGCGCAGGTGCTGCGACAGATGGTGGAAGAGGGTTATATCGGAGTACAAGAGGCCAAAGCGGTTCTGGCTGCAGGCGGATAAAATACAGCCGACTGCCGGAGACACCCCCCTCAGAAGTGTTTTCCCGCGGCAACGCGGCAACTCCACCCGAGCCAAACAACTCTGTAGGTCGTGTACTTCCACGGCGGCACCCCTGTGTCTCGGTTTTTGGGCGTTTTTTTAAATCGGTTGGGATAGTATCTAAAGAAAAAACCTGTGGTACTCCATCATGGAGCCACAGGTCTTTGCTTGTTTTGGAATCAATCGTGCAGTTCGAGCAGTTTTTGTTTGAGCTCGCCCTCGATGCGGGCCAGTTCCACCTCGGCGGCGTTTCGTTTCTGGCGCCCCTCGGCCTGAATGCGGACCACTTCGTCCAGGGATTGGATGAGGTTTTGGTTTGTGAGCTGCAGGGTCTCGATGTCCACAAGGCCGCGCTCCGACTCTTTGGCGGTCTCGATGGTGGCCGTCTTGAGCTTTTCGGAGTTTTTGCGCAGCAGCTCATTGGTCATGTCTGTCACTTCGCGCTGGGCACGGGCGGCCTGCTGCGAGTGCTCCAGCCCAAGCGCCAGAACCATCTGGCTCTTCCACAGCGGGATGGTGTTGACAAGCGTGGACTGAATTTTTTCGCTCATCAGGGTATCGCTGTTTTGAATCAGACGAATCTGCGGGGCCATCTGGATGGAGATGGTGCGGGTGAGCTCGAGGTCGTAAAGTTTTTTGGCAAAACGATCGCAGAGGTTTGCCAGATCGTTCACGGCCTGCGCGTCCTCGGGCAGGCCGGACTCCTTTGCCCTTTGGCGCAGCTTCGGAAGCTCTTCGTTTTCCACCTCGGCCAGTTTCTTTTTGCCCGCCAGGATGTACATGGTGAGCTCTTTAAAATAGACGACGTTTTGCTCGTACATCTTGTCCAGCATCGCGATGTCTTTAAGCAGTGTCACCTGATGTCCCTCAAGGGCGTTGGCGATCTGGTTGACATTGGTTTCCACCGTGGCATAGCGGGATTTCATCGCGGTGATCTTGTTGGAGGTCTGTTTGAAAAAGCCAAACAGCCCCTTTTTCTCCTCTTCACTCACATCGAAGCTTTTGATTTGGGTGACAAGCCCCGAGAGCATGTTTCCCACTTCACCGAGGTCTTTGGAGCGCACGCTGTTCAGTGCGCCCTCAGAAAAAGAAGTCATTTTCTTCTGTGCGCCGGCGCCATATTGCAGGATGATACCCGAGTCCTTTATGTTGATCTTCTCGGCAAATTCATCCACCTGTTTTTGCTCCGCCGGCGAGAGCCTGGCGCGTTCCTCGAGGTCTTTTGTGGCGGCCGCCGAGGCGTTGGGAGAGGAAACGGTGGTGCTCAAACCTTCGCCACTGTCCAGCGAAAGCTCGGGCGCCGGGGCCGAGGGCATCTCCAGGTTGATGGCGGGGGCAGGGGCGGTGTTGCCGTCTGCGGGCGTGACAACCGTGTCTTTTTTCTCTTCACTCATAAAGGGGTCCTCCTGTCTGGCCTTAGGGCCGCGCCCGCCGGCAGATGTTATTTCCCACAAGTGGGGTCCAATACCCCGCCCCTTGGGGCGGATTTGTCATGTTCTGGCGCCGGGCGCCCGCGGGCTTTCGAAAAGGCTGTAGTTTGCCCGCGGGTCACTCGTTGTCTATCTCAAACTTCTTTCCGGTCAAGCCCTCCTGCTCCAGCATCGTCTCCAGCACCTCGATGTCGGTGGACACGTCGAGTGTGTCCTCGTGGTAGAGGCTCTCGAGCAGGTTGTTGAAGGCGAGGTCGATGGTGTCAAGGCTGCGCGCGATGTCCGCTTTGGCTTTCAGCACATTGTCCATCTGGACATTCATTTCTTCGTACTGTCGGTATTTTTCTACCAGCTTCAGGGTGGTGGGCAGGTAGTAATTCATAAATTTCCTGGTATCGGGCAATTTTTCCGGATGGGTTTCCACATAGGCAAAAATGCGCCCGGTGGTGTTTTCCAGTTTTTCCAACTTGTCACGGATCTGCGCACCGGGAATGACTTTGGCCACCTCGCGGATTTTGCGAAGTGCGGTCCTGCCCTCTTCGCGGAACACCTCGATAGGGGCGGTTTTCGGGTCTTGCAGGCGGCGTTCGCGTTCCGCCTGTTCCGCCTCGCGCTGCTTGCGTGCCTCCTCTGTCTCCAGGTAGAGCCTGTAGGCCTCTTCGCCGCGGATGATGCAGGTCTCCATGACATCCATGCGGATGCCGCGCAACACCTTTTTGTCGATGCCTTTGTGAATGTCCCGGCGTACGGCGGCCTCGCTGCGGCCGGTGATGGTGCTGATTTCCTCAATGGTGAGGACATTTTTATCCCCGAAAAGGGACATATAACGCCTCAGCCGCTTGAGCAGCCCGCGTTTCCCGACGCCCCCGCCCAGCAGACCCGCACTGAGGGCAAAGGGGGCCAACATGCCGACGATCCAGTAGAGCATGCCCCCGAGCGCTCCGGCGGCAAGCCCTGCCACGGCCAGCAGGAGACTGGTGAGCCCAAAGGCAACCATCCCCATAACACCGAGCACAATGCTGCCCACACCATACCCGCTGCGGGGAAGCGTGGGGCGCAGAGAGCCGCTCTTGCTGTACCACCCGGGGGTTTGCTGCGTGGTTGCAGGCGAAGGCGTCTTGCCCGGCTGGGGTGTGTACCCGTGGGGGGTGGCTTGCCCGCCCTGCGGGTAGGTGTGCCGGGGGGGCTTTTCCGTGTTGTTTGCAGGTGTGTGCGTGGGCTGGGATGCGCTGGACAGGGTGTCCCGCACGGCGTTTTGCACGGTGGGGCCGATCTCTTTAAGGCGCGACAAATCACCGCTCTCCAGAGCGGTGCGCACTGTATCACTGATCTGTTTTCCTATGTCTGGATTGTGCTTCTCACTCACCGAAAAACCTCTCGTACGTTCCATGAATCACGGTACCTTTCATTATACACCAAAGGATGGGGGCAGTGCAATTGGCAGAAGTGGAAGGGAGTGTCCCGCCACGTTGTTTATCGAAGTGTTTTTATCTGCCCTTCCCCCGCCTTCGGCGGGGGAAGGGCACCAGAATTTTTTGGGTAGTCTATTCAAAACGCCCTTGGGACACTCCCAAGCGGAAGGCGGGTGCCTGATGTTAAGAAAGCCCCAACAGGTCGCGGATGACGGCCCCGGCCAGGACTAGCCCTGCCGCACCGGGCACGAAACTGACACTGCCCGGCAGGCGTCCGTCCCCGTCATGCAAAACGGCGGGACGCAGGGGGGCCTCGCGCGAATAGACCACCTTGACGCCCCGGACACGGCGTTTTCTCATCTCTTTGCGCAGGATGCGGGCGAGGGGGCAGACCTCGGTCTCTTCGAGGTCCGCAATTTCGAAACACTCGGGGTGTAGTTTGTTGCCCGCCCCCATCGAGGAGATGACCGGAACCCCCGCTTCCTTGGCCCGCACGATGATTTCGATTTTGGCGCTGACCATGTCCACGGCGTCGACGACATAGTCGAAGGCGCCAAAGGGGTAGGCCGGGGCGTTCTGGGCCGTATAAAAAACCGGGTGTGCCGTGACGTGACAGCCGGGGTGAATGTCGAGGATACGCGAGGCCATCTCTTCGGCCTTGTTTTTGCCCTCGTTTGAGCAGAGGGCGATGAGCTGGCGGTTGCGGTTGCTCTCTGTCACGCGGTCGCCGTCAAACAGGGTGAGGGCGCCGAGGCCGCCCCGGGCCAGTGCCTCGGCCACATATCCGCCCACGCCGCCAAGGCCGAACACGGCCACATGTTTTTTTTCCAGCAGGCGTACGCCGTCTTCACCGATGAGCATGGCGGTTCTGTCCTGAAAAGGCATGGAAATGGCTCCCTTCCATACAAAATACAATACGAGCCGTGCGGGGTACTTTCTTCGCGAAGCTGCGAATTGTCCCCTTTTTGGTAAAACTTACCCCCCGTCCGAAACCCGAGGGGTCTTACGATGAATAAGAAGCATCTGCCGTTCCGCGGCCTGGCCGCAGGTTGAGCAGATGCTTCCTTATCGCTGCCCTTCTAAAGGCAGGGGGAAGAAGATGAAAAGCGGGTTTAGCCGTTTTCGCATAAGTATAGGTTGGCCTCATAGGGCCGCAGGTGGCGGGAAGGGCTGTCGTAGTTTGAGAGGAAGAGGCGCTGTGTTCGAGAGATGTGGCCCGGGCGGGAGATCTGTTTTTCGGTCAGATTGATCTCCACATACCATTTATGGTTGCCAAGGATACGGAAATAACACAGAACCTTTTTATTCTTGATAAACACGGGTGTGAAACTGCCGTAGACAAGACAGGAATTTTGCTTGCGGATCTGGATGAGCTGGCGGTAATGCTGTAGCACGGAGCAGGGGTCTTCATTTTGCTGTGCCACATTGAGGTGTTCGGCCCCGTCGGGCAGGCGCATCCAGGGGATGGCACCGGTAAAGCCCGCGCCGGGGCCCGCGCTCCAGGGGATGGGTGTGCGGGCATGGTCGGCAGCGGTGGGAAGCACCTTTTGCAGCGCGGCCTGCTCTGAGAGTCCCTGCCGCTCACAGAGCTCGGCACATTGGCGAAGGGAATGCAAGTCGCTAAGCTCTTCCACCGAAGAAAAGCGGGTGTTCGAAAGGCCCAGCTCCTCCCCCTGGTACAAGATGGGCGTGCCCCGCATGGTGAGCAGCCAGGTGCCAAGCATCTTGGCCAGAATGCTGCGGTAGAGTGGGTTGGTGCCCAGCCTCCCAAGCAGGCGGGGGGTATCGGCGTTTTCAAAAAACAAGCTCATCCATTTTTCGTTGCCGTAATTTTCCATCCAGTACAGGTAATAGCGTCGCAGGTCCTGCAGGTCCAGCCCGAACTCGTCCCCGCGCCCGCGCGCCTTGGCCGCCAGATGGCTGGCGTCAAGCACCATGTTGAGCCCGCAGCGGTTGTCGCCCGTGAGGACCTTTGCCGTTTCCGCGCCCAGACCACGCACTTCTCCCATGGACAACACCTCGCCGGACAGGGCGTTGTCGCGCAGTTCCTTAAAATAACGGTGCAGGCAGGGCCCAAAGCCAAACCGGTCGCTGGGGGAGCCGCCGGTATAACCGCCCGCCAGCGCCTCCACGTCGTCGTGAGCAAAGCGGGACGACTGCCCTGTGGCCCCAAAACAGAACCCGTCGACACCTTTTTCGAGCCAAAACCGCAGAACCGATGACAGCTCGGAGCGCACCTCGGGGTTGTCCCAGTTGAGATCCATGCGGCGGCGCCCGCCCGAGTGCAGCCCCCAGGCGCCAATTTCCGGGTAGTACTTCCAGATCTTTACACCGGGACGCTCTGGCGTGGGGGGCAGGTCGGCCCGTCCGGTGCGGAAAAAGAAGAACTCGCGGTGCTCCCCTCCCTGTACCGCGCTCGTAAACCAGGGGTGT
Source organism: Ruminococcaceae bacterium OttesenSCG-928-I18 (assembly GCA_030266325.1). Lineage (GTDB taxonomy): Bacteria > Bacillota > Clostridia > Oscillospirales > Ruminococcaceae > JAAYCI01. The sequence goes on along the minus strand of JAJDHT010000044.1, from coordinate 4,068 downwards.
TCATCCGAAGTGGCCGCGATGTCGATGCTGACGATAAGGCGCATGCCCTGGGCGTGAGCGGCCTTTGCCAGGGCTTCAAAATCTTCACAGCAGCCCACGTTTTCGTTGATGCTGTTAAAATCCAGCACACTGCCGTCGGCCTTTTCCCGCACAAAAGGACGCAGCCAAAGGGCGTTCACACCCAGCCGCTCCAGGTAGGGCAAACGCTGCCGCACGCCCCCGAGATCTCCGACACCGTCGTGGTCGGAATCCATAAAGCTGGGCACAAAAACCTGGTAAATGACCGCCTCTTTCCACCAGGTTTGGTTTTCAAGCTCGGGCTGGGAGGGTTTGCATGCCTCTGTGGAACACATCTCCAGCAAAAGGTCGGTGAACCCCGGCCAGGCATACCGGTCCAGAACCGTGAGAGGAAGGTTTGCCACAACGGGGTTTTCGATCCATTTTTCCCCTCGGCCGCGCTGGCGAAGCAGGTGCAGCAATACGTCGTGACCGAGAGGGTGACGCCAGACATCTTTAATTTTGCTGTTTCTGTTCAGTGGCATGAGTGAGAAAACCCTCCATAGGTAGCATGAAATAAAAAAGCAGTTCAATGAAGCAGAAAGCGAAAAGTGAGAGCGGTGTGCTTCACAACATGCACACTCAGTATACCCTAAAAATATGAACAAACAATAAACTGGAAGCGGGTCCCGGCGGCGAGGCACGCCGAGTGCAAAAAGCCTGATGACTTCATGCGGGATACCAGATGGGGCGCAAACCCGACGGGTTGTTGTGGAAAGCAAAAAGCATCTGCCAAACCCGCGGTCTTGCTGCGGAATGGCAGATGCCCATTTATAAGCAGGTAGTTTTGAATAAAGCGGCTGGGAGCTTACGCGGGAGGCGCCTCGGCGGGAGCTGCCTCCGGGGCGGCGGGGTCTGCGCTGCGGTGCCCGCCACAGTAGTCGGGGATGGCAAAGTCACAGAAGTATCCCTGCATCGTGGGGCAGCCCGCGCGTGCGCGCTCGCCAGAGATGGTGCAGGCCGACAGCTGTTCGATACCGTCGGGCTGGGCGGGGAATTCTCTGACGGGAAGGTCTTCCTGAACGGTCTCCATGAGGCTCTTCCACACGTTGGGGGGCACGTTGGTGGAGGCGGAGGGAGACCATCTTCCGTTGAAATCGTGCTCCTCGTCATACCCCCACCAAACCGCAGTGACATAGTAAGGGGTGAGGCCGACAAACAGACGATCCTTGTCGTCGCTGGTGGTGCCGGTCTTGGCCACGGAGTCCATCTCGCCCTCGGGGCCCATGCCGCGCGCCGTGGGCGAGGCGCCGCCGGGCAGGCTGGAGCCGTGCAGGACATTGGAGAGAAGGCGGTTCATGACATAGCCGCTCTGCGGGTTGATAGCCTGCACGGTGGTCATTTCGGGTTCCATCACGATGTTGCCGCGGGAGTCCTCCACCCGCAGGTAGCTGTGCAGGCTGTTGTAGACGCCGTAAGTCTCATTGCCGCCGAACATCTGGTAGGCACCGGCCAGCTCATACAGGCTCATGCCATACGTCATACTGCCCATCACCAGCGGGCCGAGGTCGACGTCGTGGGGCTGCACAAGACTGGAAACCTGCAAGGTCTCGGTCAAAAACTCAAACATCGTCTCGCGCCCGACCCAAAGACCGACCTGGGCCGCCACGGTATTTGTGGATTCGGCAATGGCGCTGGCAATGGGGATATTCGAGTTGCGGTAACGGTTTGAGAAGTTCTTGGGCCAGTCCTTGGCATTGGGGCGGGAGGGGTCGCGCGAGAGGACACCTGCGTCCCGCACGCCCTTGGAATAGGTGATGATGCCGTAGTCTATGCCAAGGGCATAGGCGGCGATGGGTTTCATTGTGGAGCCGACCTGGCGCACCGTGCCGACGACATTTCCCTCCTCGTCCACGGTGCCGATGGCCCGGTTGAGGGAGAGGCTCTCGGTCTTCTCTCCGATGCCGCCCACAACGCCAACCAGCTCTCCGTCGTAGTTGATGACAACGGCGGCGCTTTGAGGCATCACCTGGGTTTCGGAGAGAACATTGCCCTCCTCATCGGTCTCCTGCTCGGTGATGGTGAGCCGGGCGGCATATCCGGGGAAACGGGAGGGGTCGAGGAAGAAGCCGTCTTCCGCGTAGCCGTCGAGGTAGATGTCTTCCAACGCGAGCTGGACATTTTGATCCACCGTGGCGTAGATACGGTAGCCCCCGGTGTAAATCTGCTCGATGGCCTGTTCACGGCTCATGCCCTGCTGCTCCATGAAATCGGCGACCACATCCTCGAACACGGCGTCGGAGAAATAGTTGAAGATGGTGCGGGAGTCCTCGGAATCCTCCTTGGTGGTGCGCCGCGTCACCCCGAGGGGTTCGTCTATGGCCTTGTCGAAAGTGGCCTTGTCGATATAGCCCTCTTCGTACATGAAAAGCAGGACACTGTTGCGCCTTTGCAGGGAGTTGCCGGGGTTTTGAAAGGGACTGTAGTAGGTGGGCGCGCGGGTGACGCCGGCGATCGTGGCGCACTCGGTGAGAGTGAGGTCCTTGACGTCCTTGCCGAAGTACTCAAGCGCCCCGGCCTGCACACCCGCAATGCGCTCCGAGAGGCTCATCGTGTTGAGGTAGGCCTCCATGATCATGTCTTTAGAATAGCGGTTGTTGAGGCCCCAGGCGCGGAAAATTTCACGCATCTTGCGCTTGTAGCCCACAGTCATGTCGCCTTCCTCATCGGTGACATCGTCGTCGCCCGTGAGGTTTTTGACAAGCTGCTGGTCTATGGTGGAGGCGCCGAACGACCGGTCCTCAAACTGGAACAGTTCGTTGGCCAGGGCGTAGGCGGTGCGCTCGAAAGAGACGCCGTGATGCTCGTAGAACAGACGGTCTTCGGTGGCGACAACAGCGTTGATCAGGTCGTCCGGGATGTCGTTCAGCGGAACCCAGATGCGGTTTTCAGGCCCGATGAGTTCCTGGTACTCAACCCAGTCGTTCTCCTCCCGGGCGTTGGGGTTTTCATGGTCGAGCGCCATGATATAACTGGTCTGGTTGAGTTTGATATTCTCGAGGTCGAGGATGTTGTCGTCGTTTTGTGTCTCGCTGACGACGTATTGAACCACCTGGACAGCCAGGATACTAAAAACCATCAGCCCGATGCAAAAAAGCACAAGGACGGACTTGAGGACATTCAAAACCATGGCCCCAATGACCGTGGAAACGCGCACGCGAGGTTTGCGCCGGCGCTTTTTAGGCGGTGCTTTTTTGCCCTGCTTCACGGCCTGCTGGACCCGGGTAGACTCGCTGGAAGAGGCGGTGGCCTCATTTTTTGTGTCTTCTACCTTGGACGGGACCGTGTCTGGCGCAGGCACACTTTTCCCTGTGTCGCGGCCTGTGGTGGGGTCAGACGGCGGCCGCTGCAGGGAATTGTCCCGGTCGTTGTTGTCTTTGTTCAAGCGTGGCTCCTCCTTGTGCAATGAAAGGCTGAACACCAAAAAAATCTTAAAGTGGATATCCGCGACTTCTTATTATACAATAAACACCCGATGATGGGAAGAGCGGAAATGGGATGGGAGTGTCCCGCCACGTTGTTTATCGAAGTATTTTTTCTGCCTTTCCCCCGCCGGAGGCGGGGGAAAGGCACCAGAACTTTTTGGGTAGTCTATTCAAAACGTCCTTGGGACACTCCCAATGGGATAGAACAGAATGATTTGCGGTTTTTGAGGCGATGGAAGTGACCGGTCGGTTTTTGATGTGGGTATTATACCATACCAAATGTGATGATATGGTTAAAATTTGAAAACAGTACAGGGCGGTCAATTTGTTTTTTTGCCCGCTTTTGCTATAATGGTAACCGTGAGCCAACGAGCGCGGGGGGATGGTATGAGAGAATTAGAGTATCCGTTTGATGGTGCGTATATTTTACAGAAGAAGCGTGCGCTGAAAAAGGCGCTTTTGGATAAACCCGGCCTGCTTGAAAAAAAGATTGCCATCATGAGCGGAAGCACCGTGGGGGAGTTTAAAAACATCCTGGAGCTGTTTTTGCTGCAGGCTGGCATTCGCCCGACGTTTTTCGAGGGCG
>JAJDHT010000043.1 GCA_030266325.1 Ruminococcaceae bacterium OttesenSCG-928-I18 | reverse complement strand
CCTGCTGCCACTCAGACGCCTCTTTGGTGTATAGGCAGTCCCAACACCCTAGGGCCTCGTGCGTGCCGTCACGGAATACCAGTTCGTCCATAGAGGCCAAGGAAGCGCCACAGTTAGGGCAGCAGATATCATTATTCACCGCGGCCTGCCTCCTTTATGCTCCCAATTTTTCTATTTCTTGAAAAACGCCAGATAATTGAGTCAGATTTTGATATTTTTCTTGGAAACTATGCAACTCCTGAAGAGCATTTTGCATCATTTCGTTGTGGTACTTTGGTGTCTTGATTATCACGCTTATTGGCTTGAAATCGCTTTCAATGTTTACGAACGCCCGAATCGGCTTAGGCTGCTTTACCCCGTCAACCTCGACCGTTACGATATTGCGGAGGATTGCGCCAGCTTGTACCTCGCGGTACTTGTCTGCTGCAATAGGGTCATCCCACTCGAAGCAATCATGTAACACAGAAGCCTCATCGCGACTTTCAGCAACGATATTACATGGTGTAAGTGACTGGTATTTGTCAGCAATTCGTTCCAACTCTTCCCCGGTATCTTGTGCATTAATGCCAAATCTCGCCTGTTTCCATTGATAAATCATGCGACCATCCTTTCTTTGGTTTTCATGCCTGCCAAACAAGCCTGACCTTTTCACTCCGTACCAATACAAACCCCACCTAGCCTGCCTCGCCAAACCTCGCCCACCACAACAGAACCAACCTCGCCTGCCATACTGTGCCGAAACTCACCTAGCCAAACCGCTCCGCCTAAACCTCGTCTCAACTCGCCTGCCCTGCCCATCCGCAACAGGTCACGCCCGTACGCACCTCACCATGCCTGCCAAAACAAGCCTCGCCAAAACGCACAGAACCATGCCAAACAGGGCCTTTCCTGCCTTATTCGACATGGAACATCCCCGAAGTGCCACCCTTTTCGGGCCTCCACTCCCCAATCCCGCACGCAAAACCGCCGAGATTAAAAAGGTTTACTATCTGCTCTGCGGAAATAGCCGTTGCGTTGTACTTTACAGTGATTTCGGCAAACCAGCCCCTAAACTCGCCACGATAGCGAATATCAGCGGTTCCCATCCCGACACGCACCATGTCTTCTCGCATTTCCGGCGTAGCGCCTTGAATCTCTACAAATTCCCCATCAATATGGAATGCACCGTTGGTAGAAACCTTATCTTTGGTGACGCCCGCACGATACCCAGCGGCCACGGCAGAAGCCTTAAATGCCACTGTAGGGAACCCAAATTTTGCTCCATTTTCAATTGCTTTCGTGAACCCTTCCTCTGTCTTTTCCTCTGGTTCTCCATCCAGCCAGTAAATGCTTTCAATAAAGTCGGCCACCGGGTCTTTTGCCTCACGCCCTTTTTTTGCTTTCTTCATTTGTTTATCGAGCATTTCCTGCTTTGCCTTATGGCTCCACTTGTGCATAATGAGCGGAGAATCGCCCACAATTTTAAGTGTTATGTGCCTAATATCGATTGCCGGTACTGTGATTTCTGTTTTCGTAGTGGTTCGTGTTGCCATTGTTTTTTCCTCACTTTTCTGTTATAATGAGGATGCAGATAAGCCGCACAGCTTTATGCATCCGACTCGTCGATGTTCTCAGCATCGGCGGGTTTTTCTATTTCGGCCAGTTTTGATTTCAGTTCTGCAATCTCTTCGTTCTCTGTGGTTTCAAGCTCTTTTATTCTTTTCCGTAGAGAGTCATTTTCCATGTACATTCCAATTACAGAATACACATTCATCACCGCATACTCATCCATGTTTTTTCCTACCATGAGAGTTCCTCCTTTCCAGTAATATCATTCCCATTCCAGCCGGGATAACAACCAACACCTGCCACCAACCAAGAGGCTCAATACAAAGTACCAATACGCACAAAAGGAACAGGGCCGTTTCCAGAATATCTATGGTTGACATGGGTTTCGTCTCCTTTTCGGGTCGCGCAATCGTCGTATCTATAATGATATCTATGATTTTTGATATGGGTTTGTGTCGCCTTGAATGCCCCACCGTTTCAAATATCTGTCTACTTCTTTGCGCGGATGACGAACATGTGACCCAGAAATTACCACGGGCCACGGAACTGCTTCGGGCCTCTCATGCACTGTCTTTGTAAATGTGGAATTGTGGTTGCCTAGTAAACGAGCCACTTCTTGAGATGTGTAATACCATTTCTCTTGTATAGGCACAGCGCTCTCCTTTCTTCAATGTGCTAAAGCGAAACGCCCAAGGTATGGAGGCTGTGCCCGTGAGCGGGCGGACACATTTGCGTTTGGCTCAGGCGCTTCCCTTAACGGTCTGGTGTGGTATCGTAATGTATATGAGGCATCGAACATATAAATTCGCGTTTACCGTCTTGCAAGAAGCATCACAATGGACAGCATTAGAGCAACAAAGGAAATAATTAGTACTACCATTGTTTTGGCCCCTCCGAACTGTTTGCGACTGCGTGTGTAGGATGCACTATCTGTTGAGGGGCGCCACGTTGAGTATGCTGTCCCTGCGCCATAATCGCGGGAATGACTTCTTTTATCTCTGCGGGCGTCCCTTCAATGATGGTTACTTTCATGGGGGCCTCCTTTCTGGCGAGGTGTGTGGTATAGTTGGGGAGAGGTGATAATTGTGAATAACCCGTATAGTGGCATGTTTAATGGAATCAATAAGCTTGATCAACAGATGAAAGAGGCTAATGCTGCGCTAGAACAATCAACACGCATTTCTTATGAGGTTGCGCAGGAACGCATTAAGAGAGAAAAACTTACTGCCGAATCCACAGCAAAAACAGCCCTGCATGTTGAGTCGCTAGATCATCAGGTTGGTAGTATCGACTCGCGCTTAGAAGCTGAAAGCGTAGAGCGTAAAGAGGGAGACAAGAAAAATAAGAGATGGAACATTGCCGCCATAATAATCGCCGCAACCGCCCTGTTAATCGAACTCATTGTTAACCGGGCTGAAATTGCCGGGTTCTTGCAGGGCTTATTGAAATAGTCCGATGATTTCTTTGAGGTTGAGCAGTATCACAAGTATCAGTGTGGTCAGAGAAAACCAAAATGCAAAAGTCGGCTTATTTTTCATTCGCAATCATCTCCTTTTGCCGCCACTATGGGTGGCCTCCTTTCTATCCGCATCTTGACTCAATTTGTGTCATTTTGATGCAAAAAAAAGATCACTCACAGAAACATCAAAATATTCTGCATAGCGAGTTTTAATTTCGTCTCTAGGGATGCGTTGTCCACTTTCATACATCCTTATCGCCGATTCGCTCACGTTGATTGCGGAAGCAACGTCTCTTCGGCTTTTACTTCCGCGCATGGTTTTTAGTTTTTTACCAATGGCGCCCTTGTCCACGAATTCACCCCCCACATATTGGGCATGCCTTATTATCGCACACGACACGTAACGTGTCAATATGTTTCAACTTTTTTCTTTCTCAAATACTACACAAATATTTGCGACACTCATTGTGGCATTTGCCACTAGCGACTTGTCACGTTTTGTGTTATCCTTATATGACTAGGAGGCCCTTTTATGAGTAATTTCCCCAAAATGCTAAAATATTTGCGCGAACGCGAAAATTTGTCTCAGGTAGAATTATCTGAGAAGATTGGCATTACAAGAAGTAGGTTGGCAATGTATGAACAGGGGAAAAGAGAGCCTGACTTCGAAATGTTGGAGGTATTTGCCGACTATTTTAATGTGGACATGAATTTCTTGCTTGGGAACCAATCCACCCATAGCACCAACAAAAATAGTGAAGAACTACAGAGACAGTCTGAAAAGCAACAAAAAAACCCCCCAGCCGAAGCTGAGGGGGATACGCTGGACGATGCGTGGTTTTCATTGGCAAAAGACATGCAAGAAGAAGGGCTCAATCCGGAAGACATTCGAACCATACTGGACATTCGAAACCGTCATAGGAGGGAGAAGGGTGAAAAAGGCTGAACTATATGCACATGTAGAGAGGTTTTCCAGAGACAACAAACTCAAGCCTGACCAGTACCCGCGCAACGCCTTAGCAGTTTCAACTCAATACGGGCTCACTGTTCACTACGCCGAATTTACATCCGACAGAATTAGGGGTGTCGCGCTGATAAGTGACAACCTTACTATTTTGAACTACCGACTTTTACCAAGACAGCGCAATTACTTTGCCGCGCATGAACTCGTCCACCACGATAACCATGGGGATATTAAGACGGAGTTTTATTGTTCGGTGGGGAACCCGGACAACCGAAAGTATTATGAATGGGAGGCGAATGAAGGCGCCGCAGAATTTCTTGTCCCGTATAAAAGCCTTCTTCCAACCATAAAATGTAATATACGCGATATTCATTCCCCAGACGATATGGAAGTGTTCCGTACAAACCTCGCAAAGCAGTTCAATGTACCTAAGCAAACAATCTACTATAGAATGGAACGCTTAAAGTATGCCATATACCAATATCTAGGCGGAACACCGCTTAGTCAGCTTGTGATTATATCTCATAAGGAACAAGAGAGTAGAGGTATATCCGTCAATTCTTTAAATGATGTTTATGACGAAATGCTATGAAAATGCTGGTGGTGACCTCATGAAAAAAATAGCGATTGCATTGTTACCGGTCTTTTTGTTCGCTGCATGTGCAAGCGAACCTTCACTTGATACTGCAAAAACAGCAGCAGAAAAATACATCAAGTCTACCGACCCATCGACTTCTGAGTTGACTGTCAGCGCCAATCCAGAAGAAAATGCGATAATGGTGAGATTTGATTATGAGAGATACTTTATCAATGCGGGTAGCGGCGTGTCGCAAGATGAGATTGAGTGGTGGGCCGCTATGGTTGATATCTTTTCTGATCTGAATAAAAAAACAAAAGAAGAAATGGATAAAACGGGATACCTCGCCGATTGCATGTTCTTCATTTATGATGTTGCTTTCCCAGACGATACTCTATTGTATATCAAAAACGGTGAGGTGCGGGGGAATTACCTTGATGGCGTAGTTGATACATATATCACTTTAGAAAAGTTTAATCAAATCCAAACCGGAATGTCCTATCAAAAGGTATGTCAGATAATTGGTGCCCCCGGAGAATTGATGAGTTCTGTTGATCTAGATATTGGTTCAGAATATGCTACAGAAGCATATGCATGGTATGGCGCCGACGGGACTTCTAATGCAATTGTCACATTCCAGGGTGGCGGTGTTGTCAGTAAGGCACAAGCAGGATTAAGCTGAATAACAAAAGCCCTCCCGCGCAAACGGAAGAGTCAATATTGGAGCGTGACAATATGAAATGCCGCAAATGCAAAAGGGAGGTGGTGGACGCCCCTTATTGTTGCCAATGTGGTGCAAAGCAGAGCGTAGCCGGGGGCAATAGAAAGCCTAAATCGCGAGGCAACGGACACGGCTCTGTTTATAAACGTGGGAATACTTGGCAAGCAGAAATAATGTTAGGATGGAAAATTGATCCTGAAACCGGCAACAAAAAGAAAGATGTTCGCACAAAGGGAGGATTTCCAAGAAAGAGCGATGCTTTAGATTACATTCCGGTTCTCAAGCTGCAAAAACAAGAAGAAAGCAAAAAAATCATTTCTACATTGCGAGACCATTGGCAAGGGTATAGTAATGGACAGATGACCAAATTATCGGCGAATAAACAACTCACATACCGAATTGCGTTCAGCCGTCTTAAATCCTTAGAGAATAAGCCAATCGATGTGATTACCATTAACGACCTTCAACGCCAAGTTGATGAACAAACAGAGTCTTATTACCCGGCAAGAGACATGAAAGTCCTGCTTTCCCATTTATACAAAAGGGGAATGGCCCAACAGGAGGTTACTGTAAACCTCTCTAAATTTATTGTTTTACCAGAACTTGAAGAAAAAGAACCGGTACCTTTTACGGAAGCAGAACTAAAAAAACTGTGGGCCGACTATGGTGAGGGGCACAAACTCACAGGCTATATCTTACTCATGACATACAGTGGCATGATGCCGGGCGAGCTGTTCAAAGCAAAGAAAGAAATGGTCGACTGGCAAAATCAGCGAATTATAGGGTGTGGGCTAAAAACAAAAAAGCGTAAAGAGACTCCCATTGTTGTTGCAAACCTAGTTCTGCCCGTACTGAAAGATCTTTGTGAGTCCACCAAGGGCGAATATCTACTTGATATGAACCGAAACGACTTTTATGATGCGTTTCACGAAACATTGACGCGATGCAAAATAGACGACAGAACTCCGTATGTGTGCAGACATACAACCGCCACCGCTCTATCGCTAGGAAACATTGCGCCAGATATTATCCGAGAGGTCATGCGTCACAATAATTTTTCCACAACTGAAAGGTATATACACAAAGAAATCGATACCGCACCAATGTTGGATGCGGTAAATAAAATGCCAAACTGTAAGGAATAGAGTAAGGAATAGAAGCGATATTTGATAATAACGAACGATATTTTCTCGCAGAAAAACAATAAAAAATCACCCAAAATCCTTAGATTCTAGGTGATTTTTGGCGGAGAAGAGGAGATTCGAACTCCTGCACGCCGTTAAGCGCCTACTCCCTTAGCAGGGGAGCCCCTTATAGCCTCTTGGGTACTTCTCCGTATGGTTCTATTTTATGTAACTGCGTCCAAAATGGCGGAGAGGGTGGGATTCGAACCCACGGCTCCTTGCAGAGTCACTGGTTTTCAAGACCAGCTCCTTAAACCACTCGGACACCTCTCCTCTCGCTCTGTTCCGAACGCCCCATTATCATAGCATACCCCCCTAGGGCATGTCAATTGCTTTTCCACGCAAAAAAAGTGAAATTGTACGCTCTTCTATTCGTTTTCTCCTCTCTCCAACACCTCAAGGATCTCCCGCAGGGCCTGTATCCCAAGCTGGCCCGGCGCAGAGGATGTTTCGGCCGTGCCAAAAGTGAGCGCGGAACCCGTATAGGCACCCGAGATGCGGCTGATCACACCCAGCTTTCCCATGGAAACCGTGATGACCGGACAATCCGATTGCCTTTCAAAGCTCTCGGTGATGGCCAGCAGGCTCAATACATCTTCAAAGTTGCGGGGCATCACGGCCAGCTTGGGAATGTCGGCGCCCAGCTTGCACATTCTTGCCAGCCGGTTCAGCATGGCCTCTCTTGGGGGCGTGCGCTGAAAATCGTGGCTCGAGACAATGGCCTTTATCCCTTTTTTTTGCGCCGCGTCCACAAGGCGCTCCACCCGCTCGTCCCCTGCCGAAAGCTCAATGTCTATGGCATCCGCAAATCCACTGTCGATCACCTCATGGCACAGTTTTTCATATTGTTCCCTTGTCCGCTCGCACTGCCCGCCCTCCTCTTTGGTCCGCAGGGTAAAAAGCAGCGGCGTCTCTCCCATCGACCCATATAGGGATTGGGCCGTCCGTAAAACACTTTCCGTGTCCTCAGCGTGCTCATAATAGTCGGCCCGCCACTCCACAAGATCCGCGGCGGCGGCCTTGGCCAGCACCGCCCCCCACACCAGAGACTCGGTGGTGGCGTCGCAGAGCGGCACACATATTTTGGGGCGCCTGTCCCCCAAAACCAGCTGTTTGACGGTGACTGTTCCTCCCAATTTTACGCCTCCTCACCTTTCGCTATCACAGCAAAACTCTATTCGTTCCAAGCCGTTTGCCCTCATGGTTCTCTGTGTTCTTCGTCACCCTTTTTTGTTTTACTTTTCTTCCCCCATTTGGAAAAAAACCTCTTTTTCACCTTGGGAACCACCTTTTCTTCAAACAAGGAGTCGATCACATTCTGGTTTTCGCTGGCCTTCCCAAACCTGTATTCGTGAACCGAGGCATTTAATACCGCCCCGGCCACCACAATCATCGCGGAAAAATTCAGCCAGATCATCAGGACAAAAAAGGAACTCAGCGTCCCATAGCTGGAAAGGGAGCGGGTGGAAAAACGCACATACAGGGCAAACAACTGCACCAAGAGGAGCAGCCCTGCCGCGGCCAAAGCCGCGCCCGGCAAGGCTTCACGAATACGCACCTTCACCGCCGGCGCAATCACATAGACAATCGTGAGCATACAGAGGAGAAAGAACACGGTTACCGGCCACCTGACGCTGCGCATGGTCTGGCGCAAGGGCCCCGCCCACTCCACAGCGGGTGAAATATAGGCCAGCACCGCATCCCCAAAGCTGAAAACCACCAAGAAGCTACCCACCAGCAATACGATCAACAACATGCAGGCCATCGAGATGATCCTCCTGGCCACATAACTCGTGCCCGCTTTGATTCCATACGCCTTGTTCATTCCGTTTTGCATGTAGCTGATCCCCTTGCTGGCCGACCATATCAGCGCAACCGTGGAAAGGGACAGCAGGCCTCCGCTGGCGCTCGTGAGCAAGTTGAAAATAATGGGCTCCATGATGGGCAGCACGGCCTCGGGCAGCAGTGTTTCTATATAGACAATCACCGTATCCGGGTCGATATGCAGCAGGGGCAAGAGGTTGCCAAAAAGGATCAAAAGGGGAAAAAGGGCGAGCAGGACATAGTAGGCGATGATCACCGAAGTGCTTGTCAATTCGGATGTATTGTACCGGCTGATCACGATTTTGGCAAAACGCAGCAGCTTTTCTTTGTTCATCCGGGCCAGCCTTTCGAGTGATTGCAGCGAACCGCCCTGCCACGGGATTCGCTCTTCATAAAATGGGGCGGGGCGATGGCCCTTGGGAAAGGGCAAAATGGGGAACTTCTATCGCGGCAGGATGAAGTCCACAAACATCGCAAGTAAAGGTAAAGTGAGCATGGAAAGCACCGTGGAAAGACTGATGAGCTTGGATGCGTAAGGGGCATTCCCGCCATTACTTGTGGCCAACACCGCGGTGGCCACGGCGGCGGGCATGCCCGTCATCACCACAGTGACGCCTGTGACGATGGCCGGCGCGCGAATCAGCAGCATAAAACCCAGCGCCAGCAAGGGAAGCACAACCAGCCGCAGCGCGCTGAAGTAAAAAACCGAACCGGTAAAAATGGTTTTAAACTTGACGGTGGCCAGGATGCCTCCGATGAGGATCATGGAAAGGGCCGTGGTACACTGCCCAAGGCTTGTGATGGTTTCCATCACAAAGTGAGGCGGCCGAAAACCCGTGATCATACAGACAAGCCCTATCAAGACCGATACGACACAGGGGTGCAGTATCTGGCCCAGTATGCCCGAGCGGGGACCGTCTTTCGGCAAAAACAACCGCAGGCCAATGAGAAACATGAAAATATTTACGGGAATCAAAAGCGCCGCGAGGTACAAAAGCCCCTCCTGCCCAAAATATCCGTCTATAATAGGAATTCCAATGAAGGACGCGTTGGGGCTGAAGATGGCATACCGCAGTACCGCCCTCTCTTCAAGCTTATTCTTTTTCACCGCCACAATGGAAAAAATGTAGCTGAACCCTTCGATCACGAAACCGGCCCCCACGGCCACCAGAAACCCTTTCATATACTGCGGGCCCGCGCTCTCGCTCATCAGCACCGCCAGGATGCTGCTGGGCAAAAATATCTTTGCAATCAGGTCGCTGAGGAAATGCCGCGACTTTTCCTCCATAAACCCTTTTTTAGACAGGACAAAACCAATGGAGAGCAGCAACAGGAGCATCAGCTGCCTGTTGAGCATCCCCGCAACCCCCACCATGTGTATTCCTCTCATTCACTATCTATTTCTTCCATCATATTAAACCACATTTTTTCTCCCATGACAAACCCTGAGAGTGTACCCATCGCGTTGTCTATCGGGTAACTTTCATGTGCCCAGCCCCCGCCGAAGGCGGGGGCTGGGCACGAAAACCCTCTGTAATTTTCATTAAAAAGCGCTTGGAGTACTTCCCACACCTTTTCCCGCTTTACTTTTACCCATGGCCTTTGGTACAATAGCACAGGCATTTCTTTTGCCACTTTCGTTCTGCGGCGGTTGCCGCCCATAAAAGAAGGGTTCTGCCCGCGAAAAAGGATGGAGAGACACCGATGAGTGAAAACCATACACTGCAAATCCGCCCGGCCAAAAGCGAGGACGCCCCCTTGATTTTAGAGATGATTCGCTGCCTGGCAGAATATGAAAAACGGCCCCAGGACGTCACCGCGTCAGAAGAAGACCTTCTCTACTGGCTGTTTGAGCGCAACCTGGCCGAAGTACTGATCGCCGAATGCGAGGAAAAACCGGTGGCTTATGCGCTTTATTACCCCGTTTTCAACTCCTTTTCGGGCGAAGGTGCTCTTTACATCGAGGACATCGTTGTCAAAAAAGAGTGCCGGGGGTCCGGGTTCGGCGGTCGGCTCATGCGCAGAATTGCCGCGCTGGCCGAAGAGCGCGGCTACAAGGGCGTCACCTGGGGGTGCCTTGACTGGAATACGGCCGCCATGGGCTTTTATGAGTCCCTCGGGGCAAAGCGCTGCCTCTCCGGTGTCCATTTCGAGTTTGACGGGGACGCGGTGCGAAAACTTGCACGAGAATATAAAGAGGGTAAGTGAGGAGAAATATGGAGGATCTGAGAGAGCACCTGGTTATTCGGCAGGCAACACGGGAGGACGCCGGCCTCATTGTGGAAATGGTACAATGTCTTGCCGAAGCGGAAAAGCGTTCGGAAGATATGACGGGCACCGAAGAAGGGGTGCGCACGTGGATGTTCGACAGAGGTATGGCCCATGCCGAGCTGGCATGGTGGGACGGAGACCTTGCCGGCATGTTGCTCTACTACCCCATGTACAATTCTTTCTCCGCTGAGGGCACCCTGCACGTGGAGGACATCATTGTGAAACCCGGGTACCGTGGCCGGGGCATCGGCCGCATCCTCATGGAAAAGGCCGCTTCGCTGGCGGTGCAGCAGGGCTACCCCACCGTGGACTGGGCCTGCCTGAGCTGGAACGAGGATTCCCTCAACTTCTATAAGTCCCTTGGCGGAAGGCATAATCTCACGGCCGCCCTTTTGGATTTTAGCAGCGAAACCACGCGGGAACTGGCCGAAAAATATGAGAGGGCGCGCCCGGAAAAGTGAGAAAAAACATTTTTGTGAATCCTGTGGGAGCGTAATGAAGCGCTCTGCAACCCCGCCCGAGCTCTCAAAAAACAAAAAGCCAGCCAAGACAAAACGATGCGGAAGGTACGGTAAAGGTACCCTCCGCTTTCCTTTTGCCACCACACGGCGTTTCCTCAAACCACGGAGCCCAAAAACCCGCCTTGCTACGCCACGGAAAACGCCCACAGGTTTCGTATCTGCCCCTCCAGCTGCGCATAGCTCCAGCTTTGGGAGCTGCGCACCGCGCTATTGGGGTCGTACACCTGAAAACCCCCGTCGGGGTTTTCGGCGGCCAGCACGATAAAATGCCCCGCGGTGGTAAAATCTCCGGGGCCCACGCTGCAGATCACCGGGCTGCCCGCCTGAAGCCTGGCGCGCAGGGTTCCCTCGCTCAAGGACAGTTCCTCGCTGTACAACCCAAGGCCCGCCGCCCCTTCGGTCATCAGCTCCCATCCTGTGCCCGTGCCGGGCATATAATATCCCTTTTGTTCGCTATACTCGGCCACGGCCAGGGGATGCAGCTGCGCATTTCCCGTCAGGTAAACCGCCACCATCGAAAGGCAAACCGGCCCACAGCCTGTCACAGCCAGGTAATCGTCCCCATAGTTTGCATAACCCCAGCGCGTGTCCCACTGTAAAAACAGGGGCACCTGCCCTCCCTGGGTCTCATACCAGATGTCTATGGGGGGGCCGTCCTGCTTATATTCAGGGTAGGCGAGCAGAAAATCCAGCGTCTCGGGGTTTCGCAAAAAGAGCGACACCAGGCTTTCCGGGTAGGCGGAAGGATCCTGCAAGACTTTTTCCAGCCCGGGATATTGCCCCGCCATCTGCGTGAGCTGAGAGACCACATCTGCAGGGGCTTCTTGTGCGGGCGCCTGCCCGGCCGGGATCGGCGGGGCGGGCTCTCCCGCCTCCAGCACCGTTTCCTTTGGGTTCAGTGCGTTTATAAGCTGTAGGGCGCCTGCGGCGGCCGCGGCGAAAAGCACGAGCAGTAACCCCGCGATCAGGATGTTCCGTCGTCTTTGCCGTCTGTTTCGGCTCCGTTTCCTCTGCCTTTGCGGCTCTGAGGGAAAACGCCCGACCCCACGGGAGGTTCTTCCCACGGGCAGCTCATACGGGTAAAGGTAACGTTCTTGCATCTCCATGCCTCCTTTTGGGGTGCTGTTTTGCCTTTCTCTTTTTCCCTCTTCATTACAACACGCCCTGCCGCCGGGTTTCCGGAGGTTTTCGAAGGAATTTCTAAAGACTTTCTTAGCATTCCCTCAAAAATCGCCAAGGGTGCCCGCAATGGTATATAATAGGGTTAAATATCCAGCTGGGGAGGTAGGAAACGATGGCACACATTCTGGTGGTTGACGACGAGGCCGAAATTGCCGACCTTATCGAGGTATACCTGCAAAACGAGAGGCACACGGTGACCAAATGCACCCATCCTCAGCAGGCCCTCGAGCTGGAAAAAGGCATCGCCGACCTCGCCATCCTGGACGTGATGATGCCGGGCATGGATGGGTTTGAGCTCTGCCGGCGCCTGCGGCATGCGGGGGAAAACTACCCCATCATCATGCTGACGGCAAAGGACGCCGCGGGCGACAAGATCAACGGCTTGGCTCTTGGCGCCGACGACTATATGGTCAAGCCTTTCGACCCGCTGGAGCTCATCGCCAGGGTCAACGCCCAGCTGCGAAGGGCCAACCTTTTTTCCGCGAAGGGAACCGGCGAAGAGGAGGTCATTGAACTCAGCGGCCTGGAACTGCGCCCAAAGGCCCACACCTGCACCTTGTATGGCAAACCTGTCGACCTCACACCCACCGAGTTTTCCATTCTCCTGCTGCTCTGCCAAAATCGCGGGCGGGTCATCGGCAGTGAAGAAATATTCGAGGCCGTCTGGAGGGAAAAATATCTCGATAGCAACAACACGGTCATGGTACACATCCAGAAACTGCGTAAAAAGCTGGGCGATACCGCCAAACGAAAAAAATACATCCAAACCGTATGGGGGGTAGGCTACAAAATTGAAGCAGACTGAACAGAGCAAACCGTCGCCGGCGGGCGTGCCGCCGGTAGAAAATGCCCCGGCGCCTTCCCCTGCCTTTAAAAACCCCGCCGCTCCGCAACCGGCCGCTTCCGGTCCGCCTGCGGCCTACCGCGCCGCAGGCCAGGGCGAGGCGGCTTCCCCGCGCCCGAAACCCAAAAAACTGCGGCTGATGAGCAGCCAGGTGGTGCAGCGTGCCCTCGTCGTTTTGCTTCTGGGTGCCGCCGGCATGGTTCTCCTCGGGTTTGCCACCTCCTATATTCTGGATTGGAGCTGGCGCATGACAGGGATCGAGCTCTACCGAGACATCTTTTATTTTTTCAGCCTTCACCGTGTCACCATGGTCATCGTCGGCAGCCTCGTGGGGCTCATCGCTTGCCTTGGCTGGGTCATCCGCCCCGCCTTCAACCAATACGCCGTTTTCATCCGGGACAGCATCAATGTAGAGGGCGGGCCGCAGCCGCCTGTGGTCTTGCCCAAAGAATTGCGCCCTCTGGAGGAAGAGCTGGGCCGCATCAACCGGGATATGCAGCTTTATAAATACGCGGCGAAAGAGGCCGAGCAGCGCAAGGACGAGCTGGTCGTCTACCTTGCGCACGACCTGCGCACCCCACTTACTTCGGTGCTGGGGTACCTGGAGCTATTGTCCGAGAGCCCCGACCTCCCGCCGCACCAGCGCGAAAAATATACCGGCGTGGCCCTGCGTAAAGCACAGCGAATGCAGCTTCTCGTCGAGGAGCTCTTCGAAGTCACTCGTTTTAATGTCAGCCAGATCGAACTGGTACGGGAGCCTGTGCAGGCCGAAATGCTGGTGAAGCAACTGGCCGAGGAGATGCAGCCGGAGCTCAGCGGCCAGGGCGTGAACATCCAGGTGGAAAACCACGGGCTTGCGCAGCTGTACGTCGACCCCGAAAAGCTGGCGAGGGCGCTGGACAACATTCTACACAACGCCCTCTATTACTCGCCCGAAGTCGGGCAGATCACGGTCGTGCTGGACCGGCCCGACCCCCAATGCGGCCGGATTCAAATTTCCAACACCGGCGCGGATATCCCGCAGGAAAAGCTCAACCGATTTTTTGAAAAATTTTACCGCGGGGACGAAGCCCGCCAAAGCCACAGCGGGGGCAGCGGCCTTGGCCTTGCCATCGCAAAAAACATCATCGAGGCCCACGGCGGATCCATCGGGGCCACCAGCCGCGCCGGCCTCACCACGTTCGAAATCTGCCTGCCACTGTAGGACTGAGGAACCGTATTTCCAAACCTACTCAACCCAAAGAGGGAGAACACTTTTGTGTTCTCCCTCTTTTTCAGCATAGCATAAAGAAGTCCCCAAGGGAAAGTATATACCTCCCTGTTTGACAGATCATAGACAATACTATATTATGTTTATATAATTCATAAACGGAGAGTGAATCATGGAGACAAAAACGATACGAGACCTGTGCCGCGGGTACGCGCGGCAGGGCGAGGGGTACCGCTGCCTGCTCTGCGGAGAAACCTTCCAAAAAGGCGAAGTCTACGCGATCGAAGGCCGCTTTTACACCGCACGGCGTGCCGCCGAAAACCATGTGGTGCAGACACATGGTTCTGCGGCGCGGCGCCTTATCGAGGACGACACGAAGTACAACACCCTCACCGAAAACCAAAAACAACTGCTGCGCTTGTTTGCCCATGGCAAAACTGACAAGGAGACCGCCGGTGAACTGGGACTTTCCCCCTCTACGGTGCGCCACCAGAAATTTATGTTCCGGGAAAAGGCAAAACAGGCCAGGCTTTACCTCGCCCAATACGAAAGTGTTTTTTTCGCCGCCCCCGTACAGAGCGGGGAAGAGATCATGCCCATACACGATCACGCCCGCTATGTGGACGAGCGGTACGTTGTTACAAAGGAGGAACGCGAGCAGATCCTCGGCTCCGTCTTCTCTTCGCTGGACCCCTTGCGCCTCAAAAGTTTTCCGCGAAAAGACAAAAAAAAGGTGGTTATCCTGGCCGAGCTCGCGCGGCAGTTCACCCCCGGCGTCAAATACACCGAACCTCAGGTGAATGACATTCTTTCGCCTATTTTTGAAGATTATGTCACGCTGCGCCGTTACCTTATAGACTACGGTTACCTGCGGCGCACCCGGGACGGCAAAAGTTACTGGCTGGCTTAGAACCTCCTTTTCATATGGCGTTCATTTTTATCTGCTACAATAATAAACGCTATTCCACAACAAAATGACCTATTGTAAAGGAGCTTCCCCGCCATGAAAACCCTTCTTTTGCTTACGAGCACCCTGCTGGGCACGGTTTTGCTTTTTTCGGCCTGCGCGCAGGCCCCCGCCTCGCAGACGGAGAGTTCGGAAGCGGTTGTCCCGCCCCTTTCCTCCTCGACAACTGATCTCGTACCCTCCGAGCCGGAGGCAGAAGTGCCTTCCGCAGAAAGCCTCGTCTACCGTGGCGAGGTGACGCAGGTGGGGGAAAACGAAATCACCGTGACCCAGCTGGAGGGCTATGACTACGGCCAGCCCAGCATCCTCTTTCACATCGATGAGAACACCTTCCTTGATGAAAACGGCGTTGCGCTTGCGCAGGAGGCCTTTGTCGCCGTGCGTTACGACGGCCGGCTCACGCGTTCGATGCCCCCGCAGGCCACGGCCCAAAGCATCGAGGTGATCGCCCCCTATTCCGAGGGGATCCTTCAAAACGGGACCATTCAGCAAGTGGAAGAGACGGAGGATGGCTGGAACATCGACCTGTTGCCTTTCGGCGCGCCCGAGGCCGAAAACACAGAAGACCGCAGCAACCTTGTGGTGTTGAACGTGCCCCAAAACGCGCTGGAAAACCTCACCGCGGAGGACCTGACCCCCGGCGCCGAGGTCTCGGCCGTCACCCGGGGCATCGCGGCCACAAGCCTGCCGCCCCAGATGCCCGTGAACACCCTTTTGCCCTTCTCCGGTTAAAAAACCGACCGAAGAAAGAGCGCCTCTATGCAAAAAGCGGCTCTGCGAGACACACAGGGCCGCGGTACAGGAAAAACCCTTGGGAAAACCACGTCATGTGGTTAGCCCAAGGGTCTTTTTTGGTTTTCAGGTTTTGCATCCCGCCACTTTACAGCAAATGGACAAAACATAGAGTCTTTGTTTTGTGGTTCATTTTATGCTGCAAAACGGTTTTCTAACAGTAGGAACAAAAGCGGTTAGAGAAGGGCGGGGTCGTTGGTGGCTTCCAGGTTGCCGTTGGGCCCAAAATCGTAAATATAGGAACCGAGTTGGTGGGTGCCAGTGAGCATACCCTTGTCATAGTCGTAGTAAACAAGGCGCCCGTCGGGCAGCTGGGTGAAACGGTAGGCAATCTGGCCGGTGCCGGGGTCGGCATACCACCATGAATCCCAATAGTCGCAGAACTCGCCGAAGCGCATGTCGCCGCAATAGGGGTCATAGTAGACCGTGCGTCCGTCGGGATAGGTGACGAAACCGGTTATCATCTCGCCACGCACAGTATACTGTAACGCCGGGATTTGTACACCGTGGCTCGCGTCGTAGAAATAGAACCACAGGTCGTCAACTTTTACCTCTCCGGTCTGCAAGCCGTAGGTGCGGTCGAAGTACATGAAAGCACCGGCCATATAGGAATAAATTGGCTCATACCATTGCGCAAGGGTGATGCCGGTGAGCATTTCGCCGGTGTCGTTGTCAAAATAGAAGGTATAGCCATTGATTTCCTGCAGACCGTAGACCATGCCATTCTCGTCATAGTAGACCGTGCGTCCGTCGGAAAGCTCCGCCCAGCCAAGGACCCGCTGGCCGTCCCGGTAGTAGTACCAGTTGCCGTTTTCATAGCGCTCGTTCGGGTCGCCAATCGGACGGTCTTCGACGACGCCTTTCGCATCCGCGGCTACGCCACGCGGGTCATTCGTGTAGAGGAGCTGGCCGTTTTCATCGTCGAAGATGTAGGTGTAACCCGCCAAAATGGAGCGGCCGAGGAGCATGAAGTATTCTTCCTCATGGTAGTAGACCTGACGGCCGTCGGGCAGGGTGACAAACCCGCTTTGCAGCGCGCCACTGGCGGGGTCCGCATAGAACCACGGGTCCCAATATTGGCTGAACTCCCAGTAGCATTCGCCAAACTGCATGTGCCCTTTTTCCGGGTCAAAGAAGACGACGCGCCCATCGTCGCGGCCCATCTGCCAAATACCGGTGGCCATGTTGCCGGGCTGGGCTTTATGGTCTATTCCGGAAGAACTGAATCCATAGGGCTCGGCCCCGTCGGCGCCGGTTTCGAAGTAGTACCATTTGCCGTCGATGTTCTGCTCGCCGAAGAGCATGCCGTCGTCATAGTCG
>JAJDHT010000042.1 GCA_030266325.1 Ruminococcaceae bacterium OttesenSCG-928-I18 | reverse complement strand
ATTTACCTCTAACACCCGGCATGCTCGACGCTCTCCCACGCCATGGCTTTCCATCACGTAGTTCGCCGCCGCCCTTCGCTTGACCGGGCTTAGAAGTTTTTTGAGTTCACATCCTTCAGTATAGCGATGTCCAACGCCTGTTCGGCCACCAACTTTTTCAGCCGGGCATTCTCTTTCTCCAACAGCTTCATCTGCTTTGCCTCGGCGCTGTTCATCCCGCCATATTCCTTCCGCCATCGATAGTACGTCTGTTCCGGGATTTCTACCTGTCGGGTGGCCTCTGCTATGGTCTTGCCTTGGCTACATAGCACCTCGACTTCTCGCAATTTTACGATTATCTGTTCTATTGTGTATTTCTTCCTTGCCATTTCCTTTTTCCCTCCAAAGTTAGTTTAGCATATCTTTACTAACTTTGCGCCTGGTACAACGCTCGGGGGCAAGACCATTGCCGAGTGTCGCGTCTGATAGGCGTGAGCATATCAGGCGCGACCAAATTTCAAATTGATTTATAATACTCTAAACGGATTGGCCCTAATCATATACTGGTGATGCTCACCAAAACCTACTGGGATGGACTCAAAAAGATGACATCCGCCGAAGCAGCTCTGACGAATTTTGACGAAATTCTGGCAGTGATAATCGATGAAAATGAGGGGAATCGAGTGGAAATTAGTGTCCACAGCAGAATTAGAAAAACCGATTTTCACAAAAAGTATCGCATCCGTTTTCCGATGGCGCCCATGATTTTTGGGTAAATATTCGGATAGAAAAACCCTGCGCAATTCGGCAATAAACGCCGATTATACGCAGGATTTCTTTGGTGGGCGCTGAGGAACTCGAATCCCCGACCCCGTGCACGTCAAGCACGTGCTCTACCAGCTGAGCTAAGCGCCCGTATTCAATTTTGTATAACTCAGCATATCTAACACCCTAAACGTCAAGCAAGTGCTCTACCAGCTGAGCTAAGCTTCCCTGTATGGACAAATTGCCCTGCCCACTTGAATAATATAAACCATCACAGCCAAAAATGCAAGGTTTTCAATAAAGCAAACTACCCGCGGTGGGCTACGGGGCATCGCGCCACAGACCGGCATGTCCGCCCCAAGGGGGCAGGGCAGGAGGCCCCGCCAGTGGGGAATAAAGAATTCTGCGGGTTTCTCAGCCTCCCAAAACAGCCTTGAAGATCAGGTCCACATACCCCGTTGCCCAGTCCATACCCGAAATGACCCACCCGTTTAACGTCATCAGCGGTTTGCTCAAAAGCCCGACCCACAACAAGATGAGCACCCCGAACATGATGAACCGTTCGTACTTCATCACCTTGAAATACAGGCTCTCGGGCAGCACGAGGCCAAAGATCCTGCTGCCGTCGAAAGGCGGGATGGGCAGCATATTGAAGACGGCCAGGTTGATGTTGATGACGGCCAGATAGTAAAAAATAGTAATGATTGCATCCATTACGACGTTCGGATCGGCTGCGCCCGCATAGGCTACCCAACCGTACGCCGAAAGCTTGTAGACAAGGATGCTCACATAGGCCAACAGCAGGTTTGAAAGCGGCCCCGCGGCGGCCGTGATAGCCATACCCACCTTCTTGTTTTTATAGGCCTCCACATTGATGGGTACGGGTTTCGCCCAGCCGATGCCGATGATCAGCATGGCGAGCAGGCCAAAGGGGTCAAGGTGTTTGATGGGGTTCAGGGTGAGCCGCCCGAGTTGCCGGGCCGTATGGTCTCCAAGCTTATCGGAGACATACGCATGGGCCGCCTCGTGGAAGGGGATGGCTGTGGCAAACGCCAAAATGCGCGCGACAATGATGAGCAGGCCGCCATCGAAAAAACCAAACAAGCAAATACGCTCCCTTCGAGGTGAATGGTACATATCATAGGCCAAATGCAGGGCAATGTCAAACAGGGTATGCGATGCGGGAGGGTACATAAAATTTACCCGATACACAACGCGGTTGGGTACACTGCCTCGCGATGAGGGAGTGTCCCAAGGGCGTTTTGAATAGACCAGCCAAAAAGTTCTGATGCTTTTCCCCCGCCAAAGGCGGGGGAAAGGCAGAAAAAAATACTTCGATAAACAACGTGGCGAGACGCTGCCCTGCGATGACGCGCGGTTGCCCTGTCCCGGGGAATATGCTATACTTTTTCGGGTACACTATTGAAACCATAAAGGAGGGGACGGGGCTTGGTCACAGCACTTGCCTTCTTCTCGTGCGCCCTGGCCGGTTATCTCATCGGTAGCGTCAGTTTTGCCATCTTGATCAGCAAGGGGATCTACAAAAAGGATGTCCGTTCCCTTGGTTCAGGCAATGCCGGCATGACCAACATGGCGCGTAATTTTGGAAAAAAGGCTGCGGTGCTGACCCTTTTCGGCGATGCGGCCAAAGGGGCCGCGGCCGTGATGCTGGGACGGCTGCTTTTTGCCGCCCTGAGCCCAGAACTCGACATACTTTATGGTGCCTATGTGGCCGGCATCACGGTGATCCTCGGCCATATGTTTCCCCTCTACTTCGGCTTTAAGGGGGGCAAGGGCATAGCCACGTCGGCCGGGGTCATCCTTTCCCTGTCGCCCGTTGTGGGTATCATTCTCATCTCCATCTTCCTGCTGTTTTTTAAAGTCAGCGGGATGGTCTCCCTCGGGTCTGTCATCGGCATCGGCATGTATCCCGTTGTCACCTTGGTGTGGTCGCTGTGTTACTCCCACAGGCTGCCGGTGTATTCCACCCTCTGTGCGGTGGTCATTTCCGGCCTGATCGTACTGATGCACCGCGAGAATATCGGCCGGATCCGCAGGGGGACGGAGTATAAATTCAAAAAAGAGGAGACGGAAGAAACACCGGCGGAACCCGGCGTGAAAAACCAGTGAGGTTATGAAGCGCACTGCCCGCAGCCGGGCTACGGGGGGTATTGGCGCCACGGACCGACAAGACCGCCCCAAGGGGCGGGGTATGAGACCCCCACTAGTGGGGATAAACAAGATAAAACCCGGCAGCTAAAGAGCCGCCGGGTTTTGTGTAGCCATTTTATACTGCGCGGGTCACCTTGCCTGAACGCAGGCAACGGGTGCAGGCGTAGATCGTCTTGGGCGAACCGTTCACCACGGCCCTCACGCGCTTCACATTGGGTTTCCACGTGCGGTTGCTCCGGCGGTGGGAATGTGAAACCTTGATGCCGAAGGACACGCCTTTCCCGCAAATGCTGCACTTTGCCATTACTGCACCTCCTCCTTACCTTGTTTACATGCCTCGTTTCGAGGTATATCGACACATACCGCACACAGTACGGCATGATGGGCTCGCCTAAATAGTTTACCAAATTATCTATGCAAATGCAAGAGTCAATTTTCGTTATTTTGTTGCCTTTTTGCTCTAATAGAGTATAATATTAACGAGTTATCTATGGTCTTAATCTCCAGCACCCCTTTTTCTTTCTTTAACCCACCTTGAACGGAGGGCTGAATGCAAAACAAGCCGAACAAAAGAATCGACATCGATGACATCGCCATCATTGCGGCCATCCGCCGCGGCCTTGTCATGCTGATCCCCCTGCTGCTCATTGGTTCTTTTGCGCTGATATTGAACATCGTTCCCCTGCCCCCCTACCAGACCTTCATCACCACGTTTGCGGGCGGGTTTTTGTCCACGATGTTCGTTTTCATCAACCAAGTCACCTTCGGCATCATCGGGCTGGGTACGGTCATCAGCATCAGCGCCTGCTACATCCGCGAAAAACAGATGAAGGATGCGACCGTCATGGCCGGCGTGATTGCCGCCGTGGGGGCTTTCATGGTCTACAACGGGATGTTCACCGATGATTTCCGGCTGGAGTCCCTCGGGGCGGTGGGCATGTTTACCGCCATCTTTACCGCCATCTCCTCCAGCGTGCTCTTCTGTTTTCTGGTAAAGTACAACCCCTATTCCCGCCGCATGTATACCGTGGGCGCCAACACCGACTTCAACCAGGTGATCTCGGTGATCCTGCCGGCGAGCCTGGTCGTCTTGTTTGCCTTTTTGCTCAACTATGTCATTCAAAATCTGTTTGGTGTTTCGGGTTTCGAGGCCATGTTCCACGACCTCTCGAACGCCCTGTTCGATTCCATCGAAAACTACTCCCTCAAAGCCCTTCTGTTCGTCGCCGTCTCCAATTTCCTGTGGTTTTTCGGCATCCATGGCACCAACGTGCTGGAGGGCGTGTCCCGCTACATCTTCTCCCCCGAGATGACCGCGGAGGTGACGGCCAACGCCTCGGCCTTCCTGACAAAAAATGTCATCGACGTCTTTGTATTCATGGGGGGCAGCGGCACAACCATCAGCCTACTGCTGGCGATCCTTCTGTTTGGAAAGCAAAAAAACAACCGCAGCCTGGCAAAGATGGCTACGATTCCCATGTTCTTCAACATCAACGAACTCATGGTCTTCGGCCTGCCCATCGTCTACAACGTGGCCTTTTTCATCCCCTTCATCATCACCCCGTTCGTGTGTATCTTCACAAGCTGGCTGGCCATCGACGTTGCGGGTATTGTGCCCGCGCCGGTGTACGACGTGGAATGGGTGACGCCCATGCTGTTTAACGGCTACCAGGCCACCGGCTCCATCGCCGGCTCCCTGCTGCAGGTTTTCAACGTGGTTGTGGGGGCACTGGTGTATCGCTTTTTCCTCGTGCGCTTTGAACACCGCACGAATGAGCGCGTGACGGACGACCTGCATGCGTTGATCCGCCTGCTAAAACAGAGCGAAAGCGACGGCCAGCCCGTCACCCTGCTGGAACTGCAGGGCCGCACGGGCAACATTGCCAAGATGCTGGCCGCCGACCTTGAACATGTGCTGAAAAAACCCGACTCGATGGTACTGCACTACCAGCCTCAATATGATAACCACAGCGCCTGTGTGGGCGCCGAGGCCCTGCTGCGCTGGAACCACCCGCGCTGCGGCATCATCTACCCGCCGCTGGTGGTCGACCTGGCCGCAGAGACCGGCAAGCTGGGCGAGCTGGAGCGCATGGTCTTCGAGCTGGTCTGCCACGACATCCTGGTCATGCAGGACGCCAAGGTATGCCCCGGGCGCATCAGCGTCAACGCGACAGCCGCCACCCTGCAGGACCCGCAGTTCGTCCAGTTCTTGCAAGAGCTGCTTGACCGCTACCCTTCGGCGCACGGGGTACTCAACATCGAGCTGACGGAACAGATGTCGTTTTTGCTTGGTGAGGCGGTAGAAAACCGGCTGACCGCCATCCGTGACATGGACATCCTTTTCAGTGTGGACGATTTTTCCATGGGCCACACCTCGGTGAAATACCTGCAGAGCAACCTGTTTGAGGAGGTCAAGCTGGACGGCTCCCTCGTCAAAGACATGATGGAGAACCCACGCAGCGAAGACATCGTGAAATCTATCGTACAGATGTCTCAAAGCATGCATTTTTCCGTTTTGGCGGAATATGTGGAGACCGAGGAACAACGCAGCAAGCTGGAGAGCCTGGGGGTGACCCTGTATCAGGGCTGGCTGTTTTCCAAGGCCCTGCCTCTGGACGAGCTGATTCCAAAACTACAGAAAAAGTCCGAGGGCGTGCCCTGCCCACCGACCCGTCTGTAGAACAGGAAAAATCCCGCTTTTGGCCAGCGCTTCAAGCTGCCGAGAGCGGGATTTTGTCTATTTTCAAACAGTGGGGTCTGCTGACTCGCCCTTTTGGGCGCACTTGCCAACCCGTAGCTTACTGCGGGCCGTGCGCTTCACTCTTTAAACGCCCAAAGCCTTTGGCTTGTGTAGTTGAGCGCCGTGAACACCACTTGGATACCGAGCAGGCGCAAAAGGGTGTACCACAGCAGCGGCATGTTCGGGAACCAGTGTGCATACATCCACGGCACGATCAGGTGGTTGAGGCTGTAGGAGAGCAAAAAACAGCCCGAGATGATGATGGCAAAACGGAGAATGCTTCTACCCAGGGGCGCTTTGCTCTGAAAACTGAATTTACGGTTAAAGTAAAAGCTTGGGATGGAACACAGGGCATACATGGTGGCCGTGGAGGCAAAGAGGCTCCAGCCCACGACATAGTTAAGAAAAAAACTGCCCGCGTAAGATAAAATGGTATTCAGCCCACCGATGATGAGGAAAATCAACAGGCTGCGGTCCCAAAAAAAGGCGAACAGTTTTATTTTTTTTAGCTGCTTGAGCATCTTCTTCGCTTGCCCTTCCAAAGTGTGGCTTTCGCTACTCGCCGTCCTCCACGATGCGCATCGTCTCGATGGCGACCTCTTCCAAGGGCCTGTCGGAACCGTCGGTGGCAACCGTTGCGATGTGGTCTATCACGTCCATGCCCTCGGTGACACGGCCGAAAGCGGCGTAGTCCCCGTCTAGGAACGTCGCATCCCCATGCGTGATAAAGAACTGGCTGCCGGCCGAATCCGGGTTGCCGCTGCGCGCCATGCTGACGACCCCGCGCTTGTGCGATAGGGGGTTGTCCCAGCCGTTGGAGGAAAACTCCCCCTTGATCTCATGCCCCGGACCGCCCATACCCGTGCCGGTGGGGTCTCCGCCCTGGATCATAAAATCTTTGATCACCCGGTGAAAAATGAGCCCGTCATAGAACTCGTCGCCGATCAACTGCTCGAAATTCTCGACGGTCAAGGGCGCCGCCTGACGGTCAAGCTCCAAGCGGATGATGCCGCCGTCCTTCATT
Organism: Ruminococcaceae bacterium OttesenSCG-928-I18; assembly: GCA_030266325.1. Lineage (GTDB taxonomy): Bacteria > Bacillota > Clostridia > Oscillospirales > Ruminococcaceae > JAAYCI01. The sequence continues at coordinate 10,710 of JAJDHT010000042.1, read as the reverse complement.
TTGATTTCTACCATGTTGCACTCCCTTTTCCGTCTGCCGGTCCGTCCCTGCCGCCGGGCGGCAAGAAACGGCCTTTTTCCTTTGTTTGCCGTGCGCTTTCGGCGCTTGGCCTGTGGGCTATCCGCCCCACCACCCCGCCACCAGCAGCGGCGTGACAAAAGTGATGGCCATGATCAATACCCAGTACAGCGCGAGGCGCAATTTACGTGCCATGATTAAGATTCCTCCAAATAGTGTAACAGATTCTGCTTTCGGCCGCAAGAAGACCAAACCGACCCTATGTTACTCTCTTTTTGGGGAAACTGCAAGCTCTTTTTCCAGTTTCGGCATAAGCTCTGTTTTTCTGCCCGAAAGTGACCTGAGTTTGTGTAATAGATACGGAGATCAGTACTCGTTTTGCCGCTTTTTACGCGCCCGCAGCACAAAGCTGACGACAATGACCGCCACGGCCAGCACGAGCCCCAGGACAATGATCCAGCCCCCGGCGCCCGTCTGCGTGCGCATGTCGTTCCAGGCGGTGTCCATGTGGTCGTTGAGCTCTTTGGGCAGCACGTTGAAGGTCCAGGTGTTTTCCAGTACCTCCGCCGGCGGGTAAAGCCAGGGGTTGTCCCGCACTTCGGGCGGCATGGCGGCCTCCGCCTCCAGCTGGGGGGTGGAGTATCCGATGAACAGGCTGTTGTCCATGGCCACGGCTGTCTCGCACATGAAATTGATGTACATTTCGGCGGCCTCCTGGTTTGGGCTGCCCGCCGGCACACACATGGCGTCCACAAAATAGTTGGTCCCCTCTTTGGGCACCGCAAAGGACAGGTCGGGGTTCGCGGCGTTCATGATGACGGCGTCACCCGCGTAATAGGGCGCGAGGGCCGCCTCCCCGCCCTGCATCTTGTCGAAGATCTGGTCCATCACATAGGCCTGCACCAGGGGGCGCTGCTCTTCCAGTGCCGCCGCAGCCTGGTCAATCTGCTCGGTGTTCTCGGGGTTGATGGGCAGCCCGAGCAGCCGCGAGGCGATGGCGAAGGCGTCGCGGGAGTTGTCAAACATCAGGATATCGTTCTTGTAGTCTTCGTCCCAGAGGATACCCCAGCTGTCTACGGGTTTGTCCACCATGGTGGTGTTATAGATGATACCCACATAACCCCAGGTGTAGGCCACGCTGTATTCGTCTTTGGGGTCGTAGTCCCGGCCCTTGTACTGCTGGCCAATCATCGAAAAGTTCGGGATGTTCTCGTAGTTGAGCTTGGCCAAAAGCCCCTCCTCGATCAGCCGGCCGATCATATAGTCTGAGGGGATGACAACGTCGTATTCGGCGCCGCCACTTTTCAGTTTTGCGTACAGGCTCTCATTGGTCTCGTAGGTGGCGTAGTTCACCTTGATGCCCGTGACTTCTTCGAACACGGCGTTGACGTCTATGTGCTCGCCGTCGGTGCCGTCGGAGATATACTCCCCCCAGTTATACACGTTCAGGGTGAGCCCGGCGTCCTTGAAGCGCGTGTAGTCGTACCCCGGCTCCAGGGGGATGGGGGAATCCCCGGCCTCTGCGCCCTCCTGCGCCAGAACCCCAAGGGGAAAAACAAAAAGTACCAATGTGAGGCAGAGTAATACAGAAATGACTTTAGTCTTGTGTTTCATCCTATCTCTCCGTTCCAGAATTCCTCGGGTGTAATCTTTAGCAGGTCAAATTTGGCATAGAGCTCGGGCAGTGCTTTTTTCAGGGAGACGGGACGCCGCTTTCGGTTATCGAAATAACAGTGGCGGCTCTCTCCCGTCGTACGCAGCTCCCCGGTCTTTTCATCCAGCACACGGTAGCCCACGGTCATCCGGGACGGGGTAAAATGGATGACGCGCGCGATGATGCGCACCGTGTCCCCGAAGCGCACCATAGACTTGTATTCACAGCAGAGCCCCAGCAGGGCGAAATCGATGCCCGCCTCGTTGGCCTTTTCGTACCCATACCCCATTTTTTCCATGTAATCTATGCGGGCCTCTTCAAACCATCGGATGTAGTTCGAATGGTGGATGATGCCCATTTGGTCGGTCTCGTAGTAGTTCGCCTTTCGGATAAACGGTGTGATCTCCATCTGCGGCCTCCAGACCTTTTACGCATCGACTGCTCCCGGACTGTACGCCGTGCCGGGCGCCATGCGGTGCTGCGTGCCACCGGCTATTTCCCGGCGGGTAGAATCCTGCCGCCCTTGTACGCCCCCCGCCTCTCGCGCAGGTTTGCCACCAGGATGATGGCGAGGATGACAAAGAAGATGATGGCGGACAGGGCGTTGATTTCGGGGCTGACACGCCGCCTCGTCATCGCGTAGATGGCGATGGGCAGCGTTTGGCGGTTTCCCGCGGTAAAATAGCTGATGGTGAAGTCGTCGATGGAATAGGTGAGGCAGATGAGAAAGGCGGAGAAAATGGCCGGCATGATCTCGGGCAACACCACCTTGAAAAAGGCCTGCCGCTCGTTACAGCCGAGGTCGAGCGCCGCCTCATACAGCCGTATGTCCATCTGCCGCAGCTTGGGGCTGACCATGAACAGCACATAGGGCAGGTTGAAGGTGATGTGCGTGATGAGCAAACTTGGGATGCCCAGCAGGTTTTTGGCCAGCCAGGCAAGGGCCCCGACGTCGCTCTCCGCCAGCCCGGCAAGACCGTTTTTCGCCACGACGAACAGCAGCATCATCGACACGCCCGTGATGATTTCGGGGTTGAGGATAGGAATATAGCTGATGTTGAGCGTGACCGAGCGGGAGATGCGGCCCATGCGGTTGATGCCCACCGAGGCCATCGTGCCGATGAGGGTGGCCAGCACGGCACTGACGATGGCGATGAAAACCGAGAGGGCCAGCGCCGAGAGAACCATCTCGTCGCGAAAAAGCTGTTCGTACCAGCGGAAAGAGAAGCCCCCAAAGATGGTGCGGCTTTTTTCGCTGTTGAAGCTGAAGGCAATCATGATGGCGATGGGGACATAGAGGAAGGAGAAGAGCAAGACAAGGTATACGCGTTTCATCACCTTTGTGCCCACTAAATCACCCCTTCCATATCTTCGGAATCGAAACCGCCCATGACGCTCATGATGAGCAGCACAACGACCATGAGCACGAGGCTCATGGCGCTGCCAAGGTTGTAGTTATAGGTGTTGCCCAAAAACTGCGCCTCAATCAAATCGCCGATCAGCCAGGTGTCTCCCCCGCCCAGCATCTTGGAGATGATGAAGGTGGAAACGCTTGGCACGAAGACCATGATGAGCCCCGTGCGGATCCCGGGCTTCGAAAGGGGCAGCACGACGCGGGAAAACTTGTACAAGGTGCCCGCCCCGAGGTCTTCCGCCGCCTCGATGACATTCTTGTCGATTTTGAGCATCGCGTTGTACAGCGGCAGGATCATATAGGGCAGGAAATTATAGACCATACCCAGGACGATGGCGCCGTTTGTGTTGATCATCTCGAAAGGGCCGATGCCGAACAGGCCGAGGAAACGGTTGATCAGCCCGTTGCGCTCGAGCAGGCTCATCCAGGCATAGGTGCGCAAAAGGAAGTTCATCCACATGGGCAGCATGACCAGCATGAGCAAGATGCCCTGCTGGCCGGCGCGCAGGCGGGAGAGCAGGTACGACACCGGGTAGGCGATGACCAGGCAGAGGGCCGTCGCGATGGCGGCCAGCGCCAAAGACAGCACAAAAACCATGGCGTAGCCGCCAAGGGCGGTGATATTCGAAAGGGTGGGGTTGCCCGCCTGGTCCGTAAAGGCAAAATAGACCACGAGCGCCAGGGGCAGCACCGTGAAAAGCACCATCCAGATGAGGTAGGGAGATGCCGACGCTTTACTCCTGCTGTACATGGGCGGAGGCCTCCTCGCAGCGGTGCATGATGTGAATTTCGTCGGGGTCGAGCCGCATGCCGATGAGGTCTCCGGGCTGGGAGGCGTCGGTGGACTGGACCAGCCACTCGCCACCCGCCTGCTCGACGACCATCTCCCAGTGGACGCCCTTGAACACAAGGCTTTTCACCACGCCCGTCACTTGCCCCTCGATGGGGGGTACGACGGTGATGTCTTCGGGCCGCACGACCACCTGCACCAGCTCGTTCGGTGTGAACCCCGCGTCCACACAGGGCCACTCCGTGCCTGCAAACTCCACGAGGTAATCTTTCGGCATCCTGCCGTCGAACAGGTTCGACTCCCCGATAAAGTCGGCCACGAAGGCGTTTTTGGGCTCGTTGTAAATGTCTTCGGGCGTGCCAATCTGCTGGATTTCTCCCTGGTTCATCACAACCACGGTGTCGCTCATGGTCAGCGCCTCTTCCTGGTCGTGGGTGACATAGACGAAGGTGATGGCGAGCGCCTGCTGGATACGCTTGAGTTCTGTCTGCATCTCCTTGCGCAGCTTCAGATCAAGCGCGCCGAGCGGTTCGTCGAGCAGCAGCACGCGGGGTTTATTGACCAGCGCCCGCGCGATGGCCACACGCTGCTGCTGGCCGCCCGACAGGTTTTCGCTGCCGCGGCGCTCAAACCCCTTGAGGCCGAGCAGTTCCAGCATTTCTAAAACCGACTGCCGAATCTCGTCTTCGGGCAGTTTCTTAAGGCGCAGGCCAAAGGCCACGTTTTCGAACACATTCAGGTGGGGGAACAGCGCATATTTCTGAAAGACCGTATTCACCTGCCGCTTGTACGGCGGCAGTTCCGTGATGTCCTGCCCGTCGAAATAAACCTTTCCCATGCTGGGTTTTAAAAAGCCGCCGATCACACGGAGTGTGGTTGTTTTCCCGCAGCCCGAAGGCCCCAGCAGCGTGACAAAGGTCTTGTCCAAAATGTCGAGAGACAGGTTTTGCAGCACCGCTTCTTCGCCAAAATCAACGGCGATATTGCGCAGGGACACCACGGGATTTTCCGCCAAAAACGCCACCACCTCTTGGGTTTCTATGGAGCCTGCGTCACACCGCCCCCGCCCACGGCAGGGGCGGACTGTTCCGCCTTTGGAACTTAAAGAGGAACACCCCTATCCCCTTGGGACGAAGCGTTCCCCTAGCCAATCACTGTCCACTGCCACTATAATAGATTTATATAGGGCTTGTCAAGTGGAAAATGTCGCCTTATGCCGCCGCGAAAAAGATCGCCCGCATGTTGCTGTCCCGGCTTTTCCCCGCCGGTTTATTCCCCACTCGTGGGCCCCTTGGGGCGGGCTTGCCCATCCCGGGGCGCCGATGCCCCGCAGCCCGGTTGCGGGCGGGGCGGTTTTATTCCCCACTAATGGGGGTCTAATACCCCGCCTCTTGGGGCGGACTTGTCGGTCCGTGGCGCCGGTGCCCCGCAGCCCGGCTGCGGGAAGGGCGGTTTATTTTTCCAGCACGGTCTTCGGCACATCGCAGCTGATGCCCATGACATCGGTGACGCCAAAGGAGAAGGAAATGGCGTTCACTTCGGTGCCGGGGCCAATTTTATCGGCGATGTTTTGCATGATATTGCGGCTGTCCTCGGTGGTGGAGAGGATCATCACAATCTCCTTTTCGGGCTGGATGGTGATGCCGAAAAATTTGCCGGCGCCGGTGAGGCCGCTGCCGCGCGCATGCAGCACCGTGCCACCCGTGGCGCCCGCCGCGCGGGCCACCTCCATCAGCTCTTCGGTATAACCACGCGTCACCACGCTCATAATCATCTGGTATTCGTGTTCCACGATTGTCCCCCCGTCATCAGTTTCGAGTGCCACCACCCTGTGGTAGCACGCTTGGTCTACGGGCGCGGTGTACGCCACACCCTGCCCGGGCTTTCCAAAGTCCATCTCGGCGTCCAGGCCTTCCAGCGCCGCTTTTGCGGCGAGCTTTGGCAAAATAGTAAAAAAGCAGGATTTTTCGCTTTCATCCAGCCCCAGGTACCCCAATATTTTGGAGTGGGCCGTTCCCCAGCCCAAGACGATGAGGTTGAAATAGATGTCCTGCCCTTCAAACACCGAAACCACACGGCCGCTTTTCTCTCTGTCGCAAATCACACCCAGGAGGCAGAGCGCAGGTGGTTTATGTGATTTACACTCCTGGCTAAGCATTCTATTCATGTCCTTTCCCATTGACCATATCTCGGATGGTTTTGTACCCAAAGCAAGTTGGGTTTTTTACCCGCCCTTCAAGGCGGTATCGTCGAGTCCTTACACCATTTCCATAAACCTTTCCCCGGATGAACCTATCCATCGGGGTCGTCTTGCTGTTCTTCTTCGATCACCTCATCGCTTTGCGAGCGCCCCCCCGGCGGCCACTTTCCTTGAAATTTTTCGCGTATCTGCCTTCTATGCCGTTGCCGGAACGTCTCTTCCTCCTCCCAGGGCGCAAGGTCTCCCTCGGTGGCCTCGGCATCCTCTTGCTCGAGTTGTTTTTCGATCTTTTCGGCCCGGCGCAGCTTCGCCTGGTAAATGACACCCATGATCTGGATGGTGATGGGCGGAATCATGGCAATCATACCCACAACGCCGAAGGCCTCCATAATCACGTTCCCCCCAAGAGAGGTACAGACCCCAATCGTAAAGGGGAGCACAAAGGCGGCGCTCATGGCCCCGGCCGCCACCCCGCCCGAGTCGAACCCGACGCCGACAAAAATGTTCGGCACAAAACGCGAGAGCGTGAGGGCAATGATGTAGCCGGGCAACATGATCCACCAGATGGAAATGCCGAAGAGCATGCGCACCATCGCAAGGCTCATCGCGATACCCACACCCAGCGCCATGCCGAACAGCATCATGCTGCGCGTGATGGCGCCGCTGGTGATCTCTTCCACCTGTTTTGTAAGCACGTGCACGGCGGGCTCGGCAATGACGACACAGGCGCCCACCACCACACAGATGGGGATGAGGATCCAGTTGTAAGAGAGCAGGCCCATCGTCTCCCCGAGGGACTTCGCCGCGGGCATAAAGCCCGTGTTGACGCCCGAGAGGAAGATGGTGAGGCCGGTGAGCAGATAGAGCAGGCCGATGCCGATGCGGATCAGTTCGGACTGGGAGAGCCGAAGGCGGATGACCTGGAAGATGAGGAAGATGACAACGATGGGCAGAAGGACAAAGAGAACTTCCTTCATGGTGTGTACGATGGAGCCCCCAAAGCGGGAGAGCAGCTCCGCCGCGTTGCCCACGGTGGCCTCCGCCTCGGTGATATAGCTGTTGTTCGAAGGATCGAAAAACAGCCCCAGCAGCAGCACGGCCAGAATGGGGCCAATGGAACAGATGGCGATGATGCCGAAGTTGGCCTCATCCCCCTCGGGGCCGCTGCTCACCGCCGCAAAACCCGCACCGATGGCCAGCAGGAAGGGCACCGTGATGGGCCCCGTCGTCACCGCCGAGGCGTCCACCGCCACGGCCAGATATTCGGAAGAAAAGGCCGCCATGCCAAACGCGATGGCGTACAGCAACAAGAGCAGGTTCGACAGCTTCCACCGGAAGAGGATGCGCAGGGTGGCCAGCACCAGAAAAACGCCGACCCCGGCCGAAATGCCGAAGATAAGCTGGGTGTTTGGAATCGACGCGACCTGATTTGCCAGGACCGTCAGGTCCGGCTCGGCCGCGGTGACCACAAAGCCGAAAACCAGGAGAACGATGACGAGCAGGGGCATGTTGCGCTGGCGGATGAGGGCCGAGCCGATGTGCTCTCCCATGGGCATCATGGCCATGTCGGTTCCAAGAGAAAACAGGGTGAGCCCTATGATCAGCATGAGCATGCCTGAAAGCATCAGCGCCAAGGTACCCATGGGCATAGGGGCCACTGTAAAGTGCAGGATGAGGATGATGATGCCGATGGGCAGCACCGCCTGCACAGATTCCTTCAGTTTTTCCAGCAAGTGTTTTGTCACGGGCAACACACCTTTCATTCCTATTTATACTACCACAGAATGAAAAACCAATTCAACCGCTTTGCCAAAAAAAGCTCGAAAAATCGCCTTCCTCTCGCTCTCCTTCCTCTGCCGATGGGGAGCCGCAGGGAACGGGGCATTTTTTTACATCACTTTGCGTGCAGGAGTTCCCCAAGTGCGTTCTCAATGTAAATACAGAAGGTTTCCGTGCCCCCCCGCCTTCGGCGGGCGGGGAGGCACGGAAAATTTACCCGATGGACAGCGCGACGGGTACACCCCTTTGTGTGTTCCCACCTCATATCCCTTTATGGTATACTGTAACATGAAAAAGAACGGGCGAAAGGGGCGGGGTTTTTGCGTATCTTGTATGTGCGCTTGCCGGCGGCGATAACGGCCGTGTTTTTTTTGTTGACCTGCCTTTTTCTCTATCCAGGCGGCGAGGTGCTGTGGGCGGCATCCAGCGCCCCATCCGAAGAAGAAGCGCCCTCTCCACTCGAAGACGGACAGTACGCCGTCGACGTCAACGGCCAGGCCGCCGCCGCGCTGACCGACCAAAACCGCACCACCGGGCTGCGCGTAGAGGAAGGGGATGTGGTCTCTGTCCGGGCGGCGTCCCCGTTTTCCCAAATCTACCTGGTTTGGGACAGCCCGCCCGGTGAATATGAAATCGAACCGGGCACAGGGGACGTGCTGGCGGGCGGACAACATGGCTTCCTGCACGACTACACCGCGCTGCCGGGTGAAACCGACCGCATGGAGATTCGCATCCTTCAAAAGCAGGCCACCCTGTGTGACATCTACCTGTTCCCGGAGGGCCCCCTGCCCTCCTGGGTGCAGCAATGGGAACCCATGGCGGAAAAGGCGGACCTTTTGGTATTGCCCACCCATGCCGACGATGAGCATCTGTTTTTTGGGGGCACATTGCCCACCTATGCGGGGGAGCGGAACCTGAGCGTACAGGTGGCCTACCTGACAAACCACTGGGAGGAGCCCTACCGCCCCCACGAACTGCTGAACGGGCTCTGGGTTGTGGGGGTGAGGCAGTATCCCCTGATTTCCGACTTCCCCGACCTGTATGCGGACAGCCTCGACACAGCGCTCACGCTGTATGACCGGCAGGAAGTCCTCGCCTTCCAGGTGGAGACGATCCGCCGTTTCAAGCCCGACGTGATTGTGGGGCACGACATTGACGGCGAATACGGCCACGGGGTGCACATACTCAACGCCACCACGCTGCTGGAGGCGCTGGAGCTCGCCCCCGACAGGAGCGCCTTTCCTGAAAGCGCCGAGACCTACGGCAGCTGGGATGTGCCCAAAACCTACCTGCACCTGTGGGGCGAAAACACTCTCACGATGGACTGGAACCAGCCTTTGCAGGCCTTTGCCGGCGCCACCGCGTTCGAGATGGCGCAGCAGGGGTTTGCGATGCACACCTCCCAGCAGGCCTATTTTTCGGTGGAGGATTTCGGCCCGTACGATTGCCGCCTTTTCGGCCTGGCGCGTAGCACGGTCGGCCCCGACCTCACCGGGGACGATTTTTTCGAAAACATCGAAGCGGCGGAGGCTGCGCCCGAAGTGTCCTCTCCGGCCCCGCCTCCCGGCTTGGAGGCATCCTCTGTTTCCCGCCCGCCTGCCTTGCAGGCAAACGCACCCCCGGCCGGGGGCGAAACCCGCCTTGGGGTTCTCTTGGCCGCTCTCTTCATCGCTGCCTGTTTCCTTGCCGCCCTCCTTTTTTTCTACCGGCACAGGCGCAGGCGGCGAGACAAAAGGCCGAGACCAAAGTGACCCAACGAAAGGAGAAGCCATTTGAAAGTTGCTGCCGTCATCCCCGCTTTGAACCCTGACGACTGTCTCGAAGACGTCGTCGGGCAGCTTTTTGATGCGGGTTTTGACCGTGTGATCCTCGTGGACGACGGTAGCGGCGAGGCCTGCCATGCCCTGTTTGAGCGCCTCCAATCCCACCCGGGCTGCGAGGTGCTGCGGCACGGGCAAAACAGGGGGAAAGGACGGGCGCTCAAAACCGCTTTTTCGCACTATCTTGAAAACCCGCAGGGATGTGTCGGCGTGGTGACGCTGGACGCGGACGGGCAACATAGCACAGGTGACGTGGTGCACTGTGCGCAGGCTCTGCTGGACCACCCCGACAGCCTGGTGCTCGGCACGAGAGATTTCGGGGGCAAACAGGTCCCAAGACGCAGTTTCCTCGGCAACCGGATTTCGAGAGCGGCGATGTTTCTCCTGTTTTCTCTCTCCCTGCACGATACCCAGACGGGCCTGCGGGGAATCCCGAACCATTTTTGTGCGCAGCTGCTGAACACAAGCGGAGAGCGGTATGAATTTGAAACCAACATGCTTTTAGAGGCCAAGGCGCTGGGCATTCCGTTTTTGGAAGTCCCCATCAAAACCATCTACATCGACCAAAACAAGGCCTCGCACTACCGGCCGGTGCTGGACTCCCTGCGCATTTTTTCGCTGCTTTTCAAGTTTGCCCTCTCGGGCCTTTCTTCGGCTGTCATCGACATTCTCCTGTTCGCCCTGTTCAACTGGCTGCTGGGCGCCCTGGGCGCGGGCCTGCGCCTATTGCTGGCCGTCGGGGGCGCGCGCGTCATCTCCGCGGTATACAATTTTCTCATCAACCGGAATGTGGTCTTCAAAAGCGAGACGGGATATACGGGGGCCTTTGTCCGCTATGTCCTGCTCTGCGCGGCACAGATGCTGTGTTCTTATGGCGGGACGTATTTTTTCAGCGCCATCGTCGGCCTGCCCGATGTGGCGGCGAAAATCCTGATTGATGTCGTCCTGTTTTTTATCAGTTTCCAAATACAGCGCCGCTGGGTTTTTCCCCGGCACGGTACACCGACCACCGGTTCGGGAGTGTCCCAAGGGCGT
>JAJDHT010000041.1 GCA_030266325.1 Ruminococcaceae bacterium OttesenSCG-928-I18 | reverse complement strand
CAGTGCAGACGGTACGCTTCATTCCCCACTAGTGGGGTCTACTACTTCGCCCCATGGGGCGGGTTTGTCAGTCTGTGGCGCCGATACCCCTTTGCCCGGCTGCGGGCAGGAGGCTTCATTCTTCCAGTAGAAACAGGGCATCCACGAAGGCCTCGGGGTCAAATTCCATCAGGTCGTCAATGCCTTCCCCCACACCCACAAACCGCACCGGCAAGCCCAGCTTCGCCTTGATGCTGATCACCGCGCCACCCTTGGCCGTCCCGTCCAGTTTCGTCAGGATGATCCCCGTGGCCCCGGCCGCGTCGATGAATTCGCGCGCCTGGTTGATGGCGTTCTGCCCCGTGACGGAATCCAAAACCAGCAGTGTTTCCACCGCCGCGTCGGGGTTTGCCTTGTGTACCACGCGGGTGATTTTAGAAAGTTCCTCCATCAGGTTCTTTTTGGTGTGCAGGCGCCCGGCGGTGTCGCACAGCACGATATCGTACCCTTTGGCTGTCGCGCTCTCCACCGCATCGTAAATCACGGCGGCAGGGTCGGCCCCGTCCTGGTGGCGAACCACGGGTACACCGGCCCTCTGTGCCCAGACGTCAAGTTGCTCTATGGCCGCGGCGCGGAAGGTATCCCCGGCGGCCAAAATCACTTTTTTGCCCTCCTCGGTATACAGGTGGGCCAGTTTCGCTATCGAGGTCGTCTTGCCCACGCCGTTTACGCCGATCACCAAGATGACCGTGGGGTGGCCGGACAGGTCCATCTCCTCCTCGGAGGCAAGCCTTTCCTTGATGATCTCCTTCAGCGCCTCCAGCGCGTCCTCTCCCGTTTTCAGCCGCTCGTCCCGAACTTTGATTTTCAGCTTCTCCACAAGCTCCTCTGCGGTGTCGGCCCCGGTGTCCGCCAAAATCAGCTGTTCTTCCAGATCTTCATACAGTTCGGGGGTAATCTCTCCCGCATTCACCATCTGGCTGATGCTGCCAAAAATACTGTTTCGTGTTTTTCGCAGGCCTTCGCCCAGTTTTTCAAAAAAGCCCATCTTCCTCGCTCCTATATCCTGCACGCCCCTTGTGAAAGCCCGCAAGTAAATATATAGGCCATATTATAGCATAAATGCACCCGAATTTCCTATCTTTTTTATGAAGAAGCAGAGTTCGCTTCATCGGCCTCCCGCGGCAAGCCGCATGACCTATTTCCCTAAAACAGAAAGGAACCCCTGTGAAAGCGGGCCGGCCGCCGTCATGGGGTTCCCTTTCGATCATCGCACAAGGCTTGCGTCCACTTCGGCCACGTTGAGCCGCAGCAGTTTCGAAACGCCGTCCTCCTGCATCGTCACTCCGTACAAGACATCCGCTTCTTCCATTGTGCCCCGCCGGTGGGTAATCACGATAAACTGCGTCTGCTTTGTGATCCTGCGCAGATACTGTGCGAAACGCACGACATTGATATCGTCCAGCGCCGCCTCGATCTCATCCAGCACGCAGAATGGCGAGGGGTTGACCGCCAGGATGGCAAAATAGATACAGATCGCCACGAGGGCCTGTTCCCCGCCCGACAGCGCCGAGAGGTCTTTGATGATCTTGCCCGGGGGGGCCACCTCGATATCGATGCCGCTCTCCAGCAGGTCCTCGGGGTTCGCCAGCGTAAGCGCCGCCCTGCCTCCTCCAAACAATTCTGCAAATATGCGCCCAAAATTCTCATTGATCTCCGCAAAACTCGCCGCAAACAGCGTGGTCATCTCGGCGCAGAGCTCCGCGATCATCCTCTCCAGCTCCGCCTTGCTGTCCTCCACATCCTGCACCTGCGTCTTCAGGAAGGTGTAGCGGCCGTTCACCTCCTCAAACTCCTCGATGGCGCCCACATTGACGTTCCCGAGGTTTTTGATCTTGCCGCGCAGCTCTCCCACCCTGCGGCGCAGCTCGGCCGCCGAGGTAAACTCGACACAGAGTTTTTCCGCTTCGCTCAGTCCCAGCTCGTACTCATCCCACAGCTGGCCTATCGTCGTGTCATACCGGTTCTCCATGCTCGCTTTCTGCTCGGTCAGCCGGGCCATCTCCCTGCCCAGTGCCTCGCGCTCGACGGTAATCTGCCTCTCGCGGCCGGTCTGTCCGGTGATCGACCCCTCTTTTTCAAGGCGCAGGGCGGTCATCTCTTTTATTTTCTGCTCTATGCTTTCCACAAGGCCCTTGTTGTCTTCCGCCTCGCGCCCCACCCTGCCGATTTTTTCCTCATACTCCGCGTTTTCGGCTTGCAGCCGTTTCCTGTTTTCCTCCAGCGCCAAGCGCCTCGCCTGGGTTTCGCCGGTGCGGCTTTTCAGCGTCTCTATATTCTGCCTGTGTAATTCGATGTCCCTCTGCTGCCCCAGCGCGGCAAGGCGCAGGGTCGAAAGCCGCTCGGAGAGAGCCTCCCGCTCGGCCAGGAAGTTGTCGTCCTCGCCCGAAATGCCGGACAGTTCTTCCGAGAGCGCCTCGATTTCGCCCTCCAGCCGCCGCTGTTCTTCTGCGGCTTCCCGGCACCGCCGCGCGGCCTGTTCCCTCTGCTCCTCCAGCCTGTCGCTCTCGTCTGCCAGGCGGCGGCGCAGCTCTTCCCCGGCCTCTATCGCGGATAGAATCCGCTCATATTCTCCGTCGGCACGAATTTTGTCGCCTCCCTGTGTCACCGCTTCGCTGTTCGTCGCCGTCAATTCGGCCTGCAGCGCGTCCACTTCCGCTTTTGCTTTGGACACCTCTTCGGCAGCCCGTTTTTTCCTCTCCTGCATCCCGGCCAGCTTTTCCTCCAGCTCGGCAATCTCCTGCTGCCGGCTGAACAGCCCGGCCGAGCGGGAGACAGAGCCCCCCGTAAAGGAACCGCCCGCGTTGATCACCTGCCCGTCCCGCGTGACAACGCGGTTGCGGTAGTCCAACGCCCGCGCGGCGTGGGACGCGTCGTTGATGTCCTCCACGACAACGATACGCGCAAGCAGGCTGGATACGATGTTTTCGTACCGGCTCTCGTACTCCACAAGACTCTGCGCCACAAGGGCGCCGCCGGGCAGGTTCCCCTTGAAGTGCTGGGCTTTCACGGTATCCAGCGGCAAAAACGTGGCCCGCCCGCCGTTCGTCTGTTTCAGGTAACTCATTGCGGCCTTGGCGGCGGCCTCGCCGTCCACCACAATGTTTTGCAGGCTGAAGCCGAGGGCCGTCTCGATCGCCACCTCATACCCCGGTTTCACGCTCAAAATCGTAGACACCGGGCCGATGATGCCCCGCAACTTGCCTTCGCGCGAGGCCTTCACCACATTTTTCACGCTGGTCTGGAACCCGTCCAGGCTGTGTTCCAGCTCTCGCAGCATATGCAGCCGATGCTCGGCATTTTCCGTCTCGCGGGCTACGCCCTGGCGGGCCTCTTCCGCCTGCTGCAGCGCTTTTTGGCGGGCCTCCAGTTTCATGCCAAGGCCGCCTTTGATGTTTTCCAGCTTCGTCAGCTCCGCCTCAATAGAGGCGATATACTTTTCGGTGTCGCCGCGTTCCGCCGCAAGCCGGTCGAGGTCGGCCGCGGCCTGGGCCAACGCTTTTTCCCTCTCTTCCTGCCCCTGCTTCGCGCCCTCCACGGCACTCTGCGCCGTGGCTTGTTCCACCTTGCGCTCGGTGGCCCTGGCCGTCAGGTCGGCCAGCTTCGCCTGCACCTGGCCGCGCCGCTCGCCCGTCTGCAGGCTTTTTTCGGCGATATCGGCCAGTTTTTCCTCCAGTGCGCCAATCTCTTCCTGCGTCTGCGCCAGTTTTTGCTCGTCTTTTTCTATTTCGTCGCGGTACCCGGCAATCTCCGCCTCAATCTCCCCGGCTGCATCCCCGCTCTGCTCTATCTCCTCTCGCAGGCTCTCAATACTCGCCTCGTTGTGCTCGATGTTGTTTCGCAGCACGGCCACCTTGGCGTCCCGGCCGCCAATCTCTTCCTGCAACCGCCTAATTTTCACATTAGAACGCTCTATTTCAATAATAATATGTTCAATTTCTTCCCGTATCTCTTGGGTCTCCGCATCAATTTTATCTATTTCGGTCCCCTTTTGCTCATAGTCGGCCGAGGCAATCTCTATTTTCCGCTGTTGGTTGCGCAGTTCCTCTCTCGTCGTCTTGATGGTGTCCACCCAAAGGGTCACTTCCAGGGATTTCTTCTCCGCCGACAGTGCGAGGAACTGTCTGGCTTTTTGGCTCTCGCGTTCCAGCGGCCCCACGCGCCCCTCCAGCTCGCCCAGAATATCACGCAGGCGCACGAGGTTTTCCTCGGCGGCCCCGAGGCGCCTCTCCGCCTCGTTCTTCCGGTAGCGATAGCGGGCAATTCCGCTTGCCTCCTCGAAAATCTCTCGCCTTTCTGCGCTTTTCGCCGCCACAATCTCGGCCACCCGCCCCTGGCCGATGATGGAGTACCCATCTCTTCCAAGGCCGGTGTCCAACAGCATTTCGTAGACATCGCGCAGGCGCACGCTTTGCCCGTTCACGCTGTATTCACTGTCTCCGCTGCGGTAATACTTCCTGCCTATCGTCACCTCGTCCGCATCCACGTCAATGCGCCTGTCGCCGTTGTCCACAACAAGCTGTACCGAGGCGTAACCCATCGCGCCCCGGTTTTCCGTCCCGCCAAAGATGACGTTTTCCATCTTGCCGCCGCCGCGCAGCTGTTTCACGCTCGTCTCACCCAGCACCCAGCGGATGGCATCCGAAATATTGCTTTTCCCGCTCCCGTTCGGTCCCACCACGGCGGTAATGCCCTCATCAAAAGAGATGCGGGTGCGGTCGGGAAAGCTCTTAAAGCCCTGTATTTCAAGCGCCTTTAAATACATGCGGTTTTATCCTTCCAAAAGGTCTGTGTTCTGCCAAAGGCCCTCTCGCAGGCGGCTCATCCCTCTTTTACCAGTCCCATCAGGATCAGGGCCTCCTTGGCCGCCTGCTGTTCGGCCAGTTTTTTGCTGTGTCCTACGCCCCGTCCAATACAGTTGGAGTTGAGATGCACCTCCACAGTGAACTGTTTGTCGTGGTCGGGGCCCTGTTCGTCCGTCACATGGTAGCGCACACGCTCCTCGCGGTTCTGCTGCACCACTTCCTGCAGTCGTGTCTTATAGTCCTCCTCGGCGCCGTTGCCCTCCTGTACGAAACCCAAGACGAAGGCACGCGCCGCCTTGAACCCACCGTCCAGATAGATGGCGGCAATCAGGGCCTCCATCGCATCCGAGAGGATCGAATCCCTGTCCCGCCCGCCGCTGTGGTCTTCCCCTTTCCCCAGCAACAGGTACTCGCCGAGGTCGATCTGCCTTGCAAACCCGCCCAAGGCCGGCTCGCAGACAAGCGCCGCGCGGCGGCGCGTCAAATCGCCCTCGGGCAGCGCGGGTTTCAGCGCATACAGATACTCTGCCACAATGATGGACAACACCGAATCGCCCAAAAACTCCAGCCGCTCGTTGTTGGGCACCTTTTTTTTACTCTCGTTCGCAAAGGAGGTATGGGTCAGGGCATTGCACAAAAGGTTCTTGTCGCGAAAGGTGTAGCCTATCTTCCTCTCCAGCCCCGCGCTGTCCGCCCCTGTTTGCGCCTCGCCGCCCACTATTTCTTCTCCTTCTCTTTCTGGGCGGCAAGATAACTCTCAATCGCCTTGGAGACATCGTTTTCCACACAACGCTTGGCCTGGCGGACCGCGTTTTTGATCGCGAGCGCGTCCGAAGACCCGTGGGCTTTGATCACCGGGCTTTTGATCCCCAGCAGGGGCGCGCCGCCATATTCTTTGTAGTCAAAGCTCTTTTTAAATTCGTCGAGGTCGTCTTTCATTACGGCGCCCGCCAGCTTGGTTTTCGTGTTTTTGTAGAACATCTGTTTAATCATCGCCGAAAAGAGCTTCGCCACGCCTTCGGTGAGTTTCAAAATGATATTGCCCGTAAAACCGTCGCAAACCACCACGTCCGCCACGGCCATCGGGATATCCCGCCCTTCGATATTGCCGATGAAGTTGAGGCCGCTCTTCTGCAGCATCGGGAAAGCCTCCAGCTGCAGCGCCGTGCCTTTGGTCTCCTCGGTTCCGTTGTTGGCGAGGGCCACGCTCGGGTTCTGCACGCCCATCACCTTTTCCTGGTAGGCCGCGCCCATAAACGCAAACTGCACCAGCATCTCCGCACGGCTCTCGGCGTTGGCGCCGCAGTCAATCAGCAGCCAGGGTTTTTCGAGGCTGGGCAGCACCGTGCCGATGGCCGGGCGCTTGATGCCTTTGATGCGCCCCACAATCAGGGTGCCACCCACGAGCAGCGCCCCCGTGGAGCCCGCCGAAACCAGGGCGTCCCCTTTTCCCTCGGCTAGCAGCTTGCAGGCCACCGCCAGGGAAGAATCCGGCTTTTTTTTCAGGATATCGGTGGCCTCTTCCTCCATTCCAATCACTTCCGAGGCATGCACAAGCTCGATCCCTTCCATCGGGATCTCCCCCTGCCGTATGGCCACGGCCATCTTTTCCTTGTCCCCCACGGCCGTCACCTGCACATCCAGCTCCCGCACGGCCAGGGCGGCGCCCTCCAAAGGGGCCAAAGGGGCGTTGTCTCCCCCCATTGCGTCAATGATGATCTTCATGCCGAAATCTCCTTTCGCCTGTATTCTCGCCAAAGCCCTTTCTTTCCATTGGTATCAGAGTTTCCGCGCCATCAGAACCTCTTCGGCTTTCTCCACTTCCACGCGAAACCCCAGCCTGTGATAGAGTCCTAAGGCCCGGTTCTCCTTCTGGGCACTCAGGGAGACCCTTTCGTACCCCGCCCGCCGCAGCTTCTGAAACAGCGCTTCCAGCAGGCCGGTTCCGACCCCCTGCCCCCGGTATAGCGCCTCTACCGCAATCGCCAGTTCGGGCGTTTCGCCGTCCAGGTTTCCGTATCCCTTCGGCTCCCCCGCCAGAATCCTTGCCCAGGCGGCGCCTATGAGCTTTCCCTCTGCCTCGGCCACCACGGCCTCATCTCCCGCTTTGCCGCCAAACCCTTCATAATAGTGCCTTACCTGCGGTTTCTTAAGGATGGTTCTGGGGAACGGCGGGCAGCCCTCGGGTACAAACAGGGAGAGGTAGGTCCATTCCCGCAGGCTCGCAAACTCCTCCGGCCTCATCGGCCGCAGCAGAAACTTCTCTCTCATGCATTCACCCAGGCTTTCATCGCCGCCAGCGCGCGTTCCGCCAGCGCTTCGTAGCGCCGCTTTTTGTCCCGTATGGGCTCGTCCAGCTGTGGTAGCAAGCCCATGTTGGCACCCATCGGCTGATAGTCCCTGTTGGCCGCCGTCATGTAGGCACACAACGCGCCGCACATCGTCTGCGGCGGGGGCGGGAAAAAGGCCTCCCCCTTCATGCTGGCCAACACCGAGCGCGCGGCCAGGGCCCCACAGGCAGCGCTCTCCATATACCCCTCAAAACCCGTGATCTGGCCCGCAAAAAACAGGTTTCGGTCCCCTTTCAGGGCAAAGCTCCCTTCCAGCACCTTCGGCGCGTCCAGGAAGCTATTTCGATGCATCACGCCATAGCGCACAAATTCTGCATTCTCGAGGCCGGGAATCATGCGAAACACCCTTTGTTGCTCCCCAAACCTGAGATTTGTCTGAAACCCGACAAGGTTGTATAACGTGCCTTCGGCGTCCTCACGGCGCAGCTGCACATTGGCCCAGGGCCTGTGCCCGGTGCGCGGGTCGCGCAGCCCCACAGGGCGCAGCGGCCCATACCGCAGGGTGTCGGTTCCGCGTCTCGCCATCACCTCGATGGGCATACATCCCTCATAGACGACAAAAGGCCCTTCAAAATCGTGCAGGGGTGCCGTCTCCGCCCCCAGCAGAGCCTCATGGAAAGCCTCATAACCCCCCTTATCGAAGGGGCAATTCAGATAGTCCTTTTCGCCCCTGTCATAGCGTGAGGCCGCAAACACCTTTTGGGTATCGACCGATGCCGCCGACACAATAGGCGCCGCCGCGTCATAAAAACGCAGTGGCGCGCCCCCGCTCAGGCGGGTAGTCTCCTCGGCCAATGCCCCCTGTGTCAGCGGCCCGCTGGCCACAATCACCGGCCCTCGCTCCAAAAGCGGTTGCAGGCTTGTGACCTCCTGCCGCTGCAGCGCAATGGCCGCGCTCTCCTCCACAAGGCTTGTCACGCCCGAAGCAAAGGCTTTTCGGTCCACGGCCAGCGCCCCACCGGCCGGCACGCGGCACTGGTCGGCCACGGGCAGCAGGTGGCTGTCCATCAGCCGCATCTCCGCCTTCAGCAGCCCCGCCGCCGTGGCCTGCCTCTCCGCCTTCAGGGAGTTGGAACAGACCAGTTCAGCCAGGTTTTCGCTGGTGTGCGCAGGGGAATAGCGCGCTGGTTTTTGTTCGTACAAGTCCACCCGCACACCCTGCCGCGCCAGCCACAGTGCCGCCTCACAGCCGGCAAGTCCGGCGCCTATAATACTCACCCTATGGCCGTTTGGTCCCCGCATGTTATGGATTGCCCTTTTCTTCTGCCGTTTTTTCACCCGTCGTTTCTTCCACGGCCCTCGTATACCCACAGCCCTCTTTCAGGCACCGCAGCGTACCTTTCTTCCCGCCCTTGCGGAAGAGGGTGTTGCCGCACTGGGGGCAGTTTTCGGCCGTCGGCTCGTCCCAGCTCATGAAATCGCATTCGGGGTAGTTGGAACAACCGTAGAATATGCGTTTTTTGCTCGAGGTACGCAGCAGCAAGTTGCCGCCGTCACGCGGGCACTTCCCGGGCATCTGCTGTATGATCTGCTTCGTGTTCCGGCACTCGGGGAACCCGGGGCAGGCCAAAAACTTGCCAAACCGGCCCACCTTCACCACCATGTTCCGCCCGCATTTTTCGCAGACGACATCGGTCTCCTCCACCGGCACTTCCACCTTTTGGCCTTCCATTTCGCTCTCTGCAGCCGCCAGGCTCTTGCTGAACGCCTTATAGAACCCGTCCACCGTCTTCACCCAGTCGGCCTTTCCCTCTTCCACCTTGTCCAGGTTTGTCTCCATATCGGCGGAAAACTTGACATTCACGATGTCGGGGAAGCGCTCCATCAAAAGGTCGTTCACGATGAGGCCCAGGGGGGTGGGTTTCAGCTTCTTTTCCTCGCGCTCCACATAGCCGCGGTCCACCACCGTTGTCAGGATGGGCGCATAGGTGGACGGACGGCCGATGCCGTTTTCCTCAAGCGCGCGGATCAGCGTCGCCTCGTTATAGCGCGGCGGCGGCTGGGTAAACTTCTGTTCCGATTTCAGCTGCTGTAAATCCAGGCTATCCCCCTGCTTCAGCTCGGGCAGGGCGGTTTCCTTTTTCTCTCTGTCGTCGGTGGCCTCTTCATACAGTACGGTGAACCCGTCAAAGGTCACCACATATCCACTCGCGTGGAAAAGATAGTCACCCGCCGCTATATCGACGGAAACCGTGTCCATGAGGCAGTCACTCATCTGGCTCGCGATAAAACGGCTCCAGATGAGCCTGTAGAGCTTGGCCATGTCCCCCGAAAGGGTTTTTTCGGCCATTTCCGGGGTGATGCTGGGGTTGGTCGGGCGGATGGCCTCGTGCGCGTCCTGTGCGGCCGCGGCGCCGCGGCGCTTATACACCCTCTTCTTGGCGTAGACATACTTTTCGCCATAGGTCCCCGTGATAAACTCCTTCGCGCCCGTCACCGCCTCGTCCGAAAGACGCAGTGAATCGGTACGCATATAGGTGATGAGCCCCAAGGTGCCCAGGCCTTTTATGTCCACACCTTCATAGAGCGTCTGGGCGGCCCGCATCGTCCTCGTGCCTGTAAAGCCAAACCGCCGGCTCGCCTCCTGCTGGAGGGTGGAAGTGATAAAGGGGGGCGCCGGGCTGCGCTTCCTCTTGCCTTTTTTAATCGTCTTCACGGTGTACGAAGCGCCCTTCAGCGAATCGGTGATCGCCTTGGCCTGCTCTTCCTTGTGCACTTCCAGTTTTTTGCCGTCCGCGTCCGCGGTCAGGCGCGCCATAAACTTCTTCTTCCCGCTTTGCAGGTAGGCGTCGATGTTCCAGTACTCCACGGGCACAAAGGCCTCTATCTCCCTCTCCCTGTCCACAATCAGGCGCACGGCAACGCTTTGCACCCGCCCTGCAGACAGCCCGCGGCGCACCTTTCTCCACAGGAAGGGCGAGAGCTTATAGCCCACAAGACGGTCCAGCACCCGCCGCGCCTGCTGCGCGTCAAAAAGATCGAGGTCGATGGGCCGCGGGTGTTCCATACCCTCGGTAATCCCCTTTTTGGTGATCTCCCCGAAGGTGACACGGTTCGGCTCGGCCACATCCAGGCTCAAAATTTGCGCAAGATGCCAGCTGATCGCCTCCCCTTCCCGGTCAGGGTCGGTCGCCAGCAGGACGTGGTCGCTCTGTTTTGCCAGCTCCCGCAGTTCCTTCACCAACTTGTCTTTGCCCTTGATGTTAAAATAGCGAGGTTTATAGCCATGTTCCACATCAATTCCCAGCTGGTTGGGCGGCAGGTCCCGGATATGGCCGTTGGAGGCCGTCACCTCGTACCCATCCCCAAGATACTTACGGATGGTCTTTGCCTTCGCCGGCGATTCCACAATGACGAGTGTTGACATAGCTTACCTCTTTACCAAGATTTATTCCCCACTTGTGGGGTCTACTACTTCACCCCTTGGGGCGGGGGTGTCAGTCCGTGGCGCCAATATCCCGTAACATGCTGCGGTCAGTGCGCCTCACTGTATGAGCACAAACCGGCGGCCGGGCAGCTGTCGGGACAGGCCCGCCAATTCCAGCTCAGTCAGGGCCGCCATGGCCTGCCCCGGTGAAAGGCCGCTGCGCTCCGACACCTGCGCCAGTGTCACAGGGTTCATGCCCAGATGGTCAAACGCACGCCTGGCGTCGTCGCTCACCGTATCCAGCGTCTCTTCCTCCGCCCTGTCCGAAGGGGGGAATACATAGGTAGAGCTGGGGGGCATCGGCTGGGGCTGGGGCAGCGGCACCGCCTCGGAGAGCCCTGCGGCGGGCTCCGCCTCCATGTGCGCAGGCTCCTCTTCCGCCGGGAAATCCTGCCTGGGCAATTCCGTCAAAACCGGGGGCTGCTGCCCCGATGTAGAAATGGCCCTCTGCTGTTTGCCCGCGCCGGTCACGCCCCGGGTGGGGCGATACACACCGGCGTCTTCCTGCTTTTGCACGCTGCGTTTGGGCCTGGCTGTCGGCTCCGTTTGGTTTTTCTGCAGCGTGCGCAGCTTTTCGGCCAAGGCCTCGTCTTCCCGCCGAAACGCGTCCATCAGAGAGCGGCCCTCCTGTCTTTCGGCGGCCGGCTTTCCCTGGCGTCTTTTGGTCGGGGCCGGCGCCGCGGCGGGGCCTTCCGCCTCTTCCACAGCCGCCTTGGGAGGCTGCGGCGGCGCGGGGGGCTCTGCTTGCGCCCGCTCTTCCGGCGGCTGCGACTCTCTTCTTGCCGCCGCCCTCTCCGCTGCCGTGGCCGAGGGCACAGGCGGCATCACATCGACGGGATTCACCGCCGTCACACTGCGCGGCGCGCCAACCGGTTCCACCGCGCCCACGGAAGAGACCGGTTCCGTACCACCCCTCGCAGGCAGGGGGTAGCTTTGTTCTGCCTGCCGCTTCTTGTTGCGGCGCTTCTTCTTGGCCTCTTTCTCCTGTTTTGCCACATCTTCTTTGGTCAGGTGTTCCAAGGTCTCCCAGCGGAAAGGTTTCACCTTTTCCTCGTTTTGTTCCGCCAGTATCCTCTGCATCTCCCTCTGCCGCTCGCTTCTGGTTTTCACGGCACTGGACTTCGTGCTTCGAATGTCCACATCGTCGCTCACCGCCGCCACCATGTCGTCCAGGGCCCGGTTTCGCGCATCCAGCTCGCTGTCGTCTGTCGGGGGCATCTCTTTTTGCAGCTTGCGGAAGGCGTCGATGGCCGCCCCCCTGCTGACGCGGTCTCCTCCCTGCGTCCCGCTCTGCCGCAGCTCGCTCTGAAGCGCCTCCAGCATCGTCTGTTCCCCCGGCGCCACATCGGCCGGGCTGATATCGTCGGCGGCCACGTCCTGGTGCCCAAGCCGCCTGTGTTCGGGGCGGTGTTCCACGGGCTGTTGCCAGGGCGGAATGGCCGAGGCCATCGCGGGTCTTCCCTCCTGCGCCTGGCTGGCGGCCACCTTGGCCAAGTCCTCTTCGGACAGCTCGATCCCATACATCGAAAGAATGTCTGCGGCGCTGGCCGCAAGATAGGCCCCGTCGCGGATCATGGTGTTCGTGCCGCCCGACAGTTCCGAAAAAATGCTGCCCGGCACCGCGAAAACATCGCGTCCATAGTCCGTCGCAAAATTCACGGTGCTCATCGTACCCGAATGCTTCCTCGCCTCCGTCACCACAATGGCGTGCGAAAGCCCCGCAATCAGGCGGTTGCGGTGCAGAAAGAAGGGTTTTTCAGGTTTTGTGCCCAGCGGGTACTCGCTTATCACCGCGCCATAGCGTTCGATCACTTCCATCAGCTTCTTGTTCTGTGCGGGGTAGCAGTTGTCGTGCCCAAACGCAATACAGGCTATGGTGGGCCCGTTGACGGCCAGTGCGGCTTTGTGGGCCTCGCTGTCCAGCCCTGCGGCCAGGCCGCTGATGATGATCGCGCCTCCCAGCGCCACGCCCCTGCCAATGGTCTTCACCGCTTCCACACCGTAACCCGAGGGCCTCCGCGCACCCACCATGCCAATGCTCAGCTGCCCGTTCAGCAGGGAGAGGTCCCCCTTGACAAACAACAGCAGCGGTGGGTTCGTGATCGAACGGAGCATCTCCGGGTACATGCTTTCGTCATAGGGCAGGGCATAAATGCCCTGCGTTTCCGCGTGGGCCAGGGTGAGGGCATAGTCGGCCGGGCGGGTCGAGGCGAGCCTGTCCGCCTGCTTCTGCGTCAAAATCCCGTCCAGCTTTTCGCTCCCCAAATCCCTCAGCACCGCCTCGGCGCCTTCGGGATAGGCCTCCAGCAGCTCTCCGGTGTTCACGGCGCCAAAACCCAGGCCTGTCACAAGCCACATCCAAGTCTCTTTTGCCAAGATAACACCTCCCGTCCTCTCAAAGAAACAACCACGTGCATCATCGTGCCGGTGTCTTTTCCTACATTCTATTCTCCCGCATCCGGTACATCAGCACCGACGCCGCCACGGCCACATTCAGGCTTTCCACGCCCTTTTGCATCGGTATACCCACGCGTCGATGCGCCGCCTGCAGCGCCGTCTTTGACAGCCCTGTCCCCTCGTTGCCCACAAGCAGGGCAAAGGGCGCCGACACTTCGAGCGCTCCCAGAGGTACGCTGTCCGCCCCTGCCGCCGCGTAAAGACACAGCTTCTTCTCCCTGAGGTAAGCCACCACTTTCTCTATGGACTCCTCGCGCACCACCGGCATCCTGCCCACGGCGCCCATAGAAGCACGCAGCGCCTTGGGGGAAAACGGGTCGGCACTCTGCACCAGGATGGCACCCGCATAGCCAAAGGCCGCCGCGCTGCGCAGCACCGCCCCTACATTGGCCGGGTCCTGCAGCTTCTCGCAGACGAGCACCCCTTCCTCCAGGGCAAGGCTTTCCAGCCCCGCCTTGGGCATTGGAAACAGGCAGAACAGCCCCTGCGGCGTTCTTGTCTCCGCCAGTTTCTGGGCCACAGAGCCGTCCACAAGATAGTGTCTTCCCGCCATTTCCCGCACTTCGGGGTGGCTTTGCTGCATCTCTTTTGTATAGTACACCTCCAGCGGCACCATCGTCTCGGCCAAGTCGAGGCACAGGCGCAGTCCTTCGGCGAAAAACAGCCCTTCTTGTGCACGAAAGGTGCCCGAGGCAACAAGGCGCCGGGCATATTTAACACGGTCATTTTCCCGGCTGGTGATCTGCTCTGCCATCTTCCCTCCGGCTTTTACGGGTACCCAGGGGAAAACCCCACCGGTATCCCTCCCAAAAACGGCATAGAAAGCACGAAGCACCCACACATACGCGCGGGTGCGCGGGCAAACCTTACGGTTATACTGCCTTTTTCGCGGTTTCCACCAGGGCGCTGAAACTCTCGGGGTCATGAATCGCCATTTCGCTCAACATTTTTCGGTTCAGCTCTATGCCCGATTTCTTCAGCCCGTTCATAAAGGTGGAGTAATTCATGCCTTCTGCACGGCACGCCGCGCTGATACGGGTGATCCACAATTTACGGAAATCACGTTTTTTCTGTTTGCGGCCGATAAAGGCGTAGTTCCCGCTCTTCATCACCTGCTGTTTGGCCATCTTAAAATGTTTGGACTTGCTGCCATAATATCCCTTGGCCAGCTTCAGGGTCTTTTTCCTTCTTTTGCGCGTCATTGTGGCGCCTTTGATACGTGCCATGGTCTTCGCTCTCCTTTACTAAAGGGCCCCCCGCCACGTCCAGTGGCACAGCCCGGTATCATCATTAAAATCCTCTGCCCCTTGCTCTAGGAATAGGGCAACATCTGTTTTACAGCATCCTCGTTTGTCTTGTCCACATATTGGGGGTGGCGGTTATTGCGTTTCACCTTGGTCGTCTTTTTGTTCAGAATATGGCTGGTGTAGGCGCTCCCGCGTTTCACCTTGCCATTTTTTGTCATTTTGAAGCGCTTTTTCGCGCCTGAATGCGTTTTCATCTTAGGCATGGTTCTCTTCCTCCTGTTTATTGGTTTCTGCCTTTGCCTGTTCTTTTGGCTCTGTCTTATCCGTCTCTTTGGTGGCACTCTTGTCCTTTTTCCCGGCCTCTTTTTGCAGCAGGGGCGCCAGGAACATGATCATGCTGCGGCCTTCCAGCTTGGGCGGCCTCTCCACCGTGGCCAGCTCGCTCAGCTCTTCGGCAAAGCGCCTGTGTACGTCCAGGCCCTGGCTGGCATGCGCCATTTCACGGCCCCGAAAGCGGATAGAGACCTTTACTTTGTCCCCATTCTTCAGGAATTTCTCCGCATGATGCAGCTTCGTGTTAAAATCACCCGTATCGATTTTCAGCGAGAGGCGAATCTCCTTGATATCGACCACCTTTTGGTTTTTACGGGCCTCTTTTTCTTTTTTCTGTTGTTCAAACTTATACTTGCCGTAATCCAGTACCTTCACCACCGGAGGATTGGCCTGCGGGGCAATTTTCACCAGGTCCAGGTCTTCCTCTTCGGCCAGGCGCATGGCGTCCCTCGTTGGCATAACGCCAAGCTGGCTGCCGTCAGAACCTATGACCCGGACCTCTTTGTCCCGAATCTGACCATTGATCTCCATCTCTTTTTTGCCGCTTGCTATGGGAAAGCACCCCCTGTCAAATTATCACAACCGCCCAAATGGCAAAACAAAAGCACGGCCTTTGAAACGGCCATGCTCTACCGGCAAGTACACCCATCCTGCGGGCGAAAAACTCCGATATTAACCCGGCGCCCTTCGGCGCACAAGGTGAGCACGGCAAAGCCTGAGCTACTTTACTACAGCATTGAATATACCACGTGTGCGGCACCCTGTCAAGAATTACAGCAAATAAGGTACCGTTCTTCCTTCGCCCGCCAAAAGAGATTTGGCCCGGCCGCACCACCGCGCCGCGGTCCTGGACGTAAAATACAAATCCCGGTGGCCAGCGCCGTCACAACGTCGGCGCGAACCACCGGGACCTGCTGTTCCATGGGTAGTGGAAGGAAGTCAAGTGTGTAGATTTCTTGTCTCTATTCTACAACTCCTCCCCGCGGTCATGTCAACTCCAAATTTACGATTTTGTCACAGGATTTTTTCTTCTTTTCTTCGTCTATTCTTTGGCCGCAGCGGGCCAAGTACGCCCTGCAACCCCCTAAAAACCCTCCTGGGGGTAGGGTTTTTCTGCAAATCTTCCCCTACGTCGAATCCCTCTCCAAAATGGCCAGCCACTCCTCCGCCTTCATCCTGTGCCGCTTCATATCCACACAGCCGTTCTCTTTAAACCACACGCCCTCTTTGGCCAGCATCTCCCGCTGTTCGGCCCAGCCCGGCACAAGGCGTCCCGTACTGTTTACTACCCTGTGGCAGGGGCGGTCTTCCGGTGCATAGCGCAGCGCCCTGCCCGCTCTCCGCGCCCAATTGGGCCTTCCCGCCAGCAGGGCCAGTTGGCCATAGGTCGTCACTTTCCCCTCGGGAACCAGATCGGCCAGATCATAGATCCTTTTGTCAAACCCACCGTCCACGCTTCTCCTCTTTCCGGTATACACAAATCTGCCGCAGCCGCGCTTCCCGTCTTCTACATGCTCGGTCACACTTTTTAGACGCCACCCGGCACAGAAGAACCCTAATGCCAAGGTGCCCAAGCCTTGTGCCCTCAGCCCTGCAGGGGCTGGCAAGTGGGGCAAAAATAAATGCTGCCGCCAAGGTAGTTTTGCTTCTCCACCTTCCCGCCACACAGCGGGCAGGGTTCCTTCCATGTCTTGGCCGAGAGCAACACTCTGTATTGGCCCTGGGTTCCAAACAGGTCTTTTTCCGTATCCCGGCCCCCCTCGTCCTCCATCTTTTTCAAGAGGGTTTTCACCTTTTCATACAGGTTTTCCCAGTCCCCATCCGAAAAAGTACCTATTTTCCGCTTTGGGTGAATTCCGGCCAACAGTAGAATGTCCTGCAAAACCCCGTTGCCCAGCCCGGGAATTCGCTGTTCCGTGGCCAAAAACGCCTTGGCGCTCAGGTTGGGTTTCAGCTCCCTGTGCAGGCCTTCGAACCAGGATTCGTCGAAATCATCGGTGTAGGGGGAGGGTTTTTCTTTGGCCACCGTATAGTACGGGTTTTCGAAAGTACCCTTGGGATAGGCCCAGGCCCCTCCATACATCTGAATGCTGCCGCTCAGGGCGTCGCCCCCCTCCAGCTCCAGCAAAATCTGATATTTTGGGGGCGGCGCCTGTCCCTGCCGGATGAAACGCAGGTTGATTCCCTCCCCTAAAAGCAGCGCGTTCTCCTCCGCCTCAACCTCGATATAAATGCCATACGCCTTCGCCTGCCCCAGTGCACGCCCTTCCAAGAGTTCGGGCAGGTAAGGGGCCTCTTTGTTCGTGAAGAAAAACTTGTGGGGGGAGTTCCCCTGCGATACCTTCTCTATGCGTTTCCCCCGTATCGTCTCATTCATCTGCCGCGATACTACCCGGCTTTCCGGCCACTCCATCATACCCTCAGTTCCTCCCAATCCTGTATTGTACCTGCCGCCACAACAGAAAAACCTGTGCTTCTCTTGTAGGCAGGCCAAAAAGAAAACACGGCGGCAAAAAAGCCGCCGCAACCAAAAAACAACCTATAAAAAGCCCCGAAGCGCCATCCTCTCTTTGGCTAGCAACACCGCCCCCGTAGCACTGTCGTTGCGCGGGGGGACACATTGCAGCTCGGGATACAGCTTGCTGATGCTCTTTTTGAATGCAATCCCGACAAAAGCGTCTTCCAAAAGTACCTTGCCCGCCACCGCCATCGTCCCTTTTTGCAGGGACAGCTTCTCCACCACCGGGGTCACAAGGCCGGTCAACTGGTCCACA